>JAAYVH010000061.1 GCA_012517255.1 Chthonomonadales bacterium | reverse complement strand
GAGCGCACGCGACATGACCACGATGCTGACCAAGTATCAGCAGGAACTGAGCCTGCGCGACAAGACCGTGGACAACCCGATCGAGCTCGTGTCGCTTCCTCCTGACAACGCCATTCAGGTTGCGCCGCGGCCTCTGGTCAATATGGCCCTCTCGATCCTGATGGGGCTGATTCTCGGGCTCGGCATAGCGGCCCTGCAGGAATACTTCGACGACCGCATCAACGCCGGCGAGGATATGCGCAGGCTCCTGGGCGCGCCCGTGCTCGCCGCGGTCTCGATGATCTCGGAGCCCGAATCGCGCCTCATCCATGGCAAACACCGCGACTCTCAGCTCGTGGAGACGTTCCGCATGCTGCGCACGGGCGTCCGATTCGCCACGGTGGACGCTCCCGCATCGTCGCTGCTGGTCACCAGCGCGTTCCCCGGCGAAGGCAAGTCGCTGGTAGCGACGAACCTGGCGGTCTCGCTGGCCCTGAGCGGCATCAAGGTGATCTTGATTGACACGGACCTCCGGCGTCCCTCGCTCCATGACAAGTTCGACATCAGCCGCGAGCCGGGCCTGACCACTGTCCTCATCGGCCATTGCTCGATCGAGGAAGCGCTGACCGATGTTGGCGTTCCCGGCCTGAAGGTTATGCCGACAGGCCCCTTGCCGCCCAACCCGGCCGAGCTCCTGGGGTCGCATGCCATGCGCCAGCTTCATGCCGACCTGCTCAAGATCGCCGACGTCGTGCTGTTCGACTCGCCGCCTGTTATGGTCGCCGTGGATGCGCTCGTGCTGGCCACCGAATGCAACGGCGTGGTGGCCGTCAGTGACCTCGAGCGCGCTCGCAAGTCCGAGGTCCATCGGCTGAGCGAGATGCTCCGATCCGTGGATGCCAAGCTGCTCGGCGTCGTGCTCAACAAGGTGCCCGTCATGCGCAAGCGGCCCTACGGCTACAAGTACGGCTACGGCAAGTACGGCTATGGCAAGTACGGCTACGGCTACGGCAAGTACGGCTACGGATATGGCTATGGCTACGGATACGGCTATGGCTATGGCTATGGCTACGGATACGGATACGGCGACGAGAACAAGCTGGAAGCCGAAAAGGGAGACCGCGGCTTCCGCGCAGAGTTCGAAGCGCTGCCGCACGCTCGCAGCGAAGCCGGCTCCTCAGAGCCCGCCTTGCCTGGCAATGGCGGCGCCTCAGGCGATGACAACGGCGGCCCGACCGAGGCCGCTACGGATACGAAGTCCGAGGGGGATGCGACCGATGCCAAGACTGCATAGTGCGCGAACCGGTCTGGTCGGCGCGGCCATCGCCCTGCTGGCTCTGGCCGCGCTTACAGGCCCTGCAGCAGCTCAGCAGGGCGCCGACTACGTTCTGGGCCCCGATGATTCCATTGAGATATCCGTCGCCGATCATCCGGAGCTAACGAAGCTGCTCCCTGTCCGCCCCGATGGTAAGATCGCGTTCCCCGAGGTCGGGGAGATCGTGGCGGCAGGCAAGACTCCGTCGCAGCTTGCCGCCGACCTCAAAGCGGCGCTCGAAAAGCATCGCAACAACGTCAACGTCGTCGTCACGGTGGTGACGCCACGATCGCTTCGGGTGCGCATCGTTGGCGCCGTCAAGTCGCCGGGCGTCTACGAATATCGCCCGGGCATGAGAGTTCTCGACCTCATCGCCGTGGCCGGCGGTCTCACGTCCCGCCCCGCGCGCGTTCGCGGCCGCTTGCTCAAGGCTAGCGGGGGCGTCGCCGAACTGGACGTCGTCGAGGCGGTCGGCAGCCCTGAGACGGACGCAAACGCTCGCCTCAACGTGGACGATCTCGTCTTGCTCGATGAGCTAGACCCCCTGCGCAACAAGGCTTACGTCATGGGACGGGTCGCGAAGCCCGGAGCATATGATCTCGGCGATGAGGGACGTCCGCTTCTGGCAGTGCTGGCCGAGGCGGGCAATCCGACCGAGGATGCCGCGCTCTCACGATGCGTGCTTATCCGCGGCAAGGACGAGACACGCGTGGACCTTCGCCCATCGCTTATCCAGGGCGCCTCGGATGATTCGGCCCGCGCTATCATTCTGAAGCCGGGTGACATGGTGTTCGTCCCGCGCAATGAGGCTATCGTATCGGTGATGGGGTCCGTGCAGAGATCGGGCCAGTTCGCCCTGCCCGAGGACAAGCCGATCACCGTTCTGGACGCTCTAGGCCTTGCCGGCGGGCCGACGCAGGCCGCGAATCCGAGAGACGTCAGCGTGGTTCGCATGGTGGAAGGCTCCGCCACGGTCACCAAGGTGGACCTCGATCGGATCATGAAGCGCAAGGACTTCGCCATGAATATCGCTCTCCAGAAGGACGACATCGTGTTCGTTCCGGCGAAGGGCGAGAAAGGCTTCACGGCCTCCGATCTGCTCGCGCCGTTTACCGCGCTCTACTACCTGTCGCGCATCGGGAGGTAGTCGCGACGCGCTGACTGTTGAGACGACCGGGCCCAGGCCTGTCCGATAAGCAGGCTGTTACCGCCATCAGGTGCGCTGAACCGAGCCTGATGGCGGTTCTCGCATGTGAGGGGCCGAAGATGTGGCGATGGAGCGGAGCATGAGCGCTTCCCGCGTCCTGAAGTGGGGGTGGTTGCTGGCGCTGTGCGTCGGCGTTTCGGCGTGGGTCGTCCAGGCCGAATACCGGCATGCGAGCATCCAGATCGGCAGCTCGCTGCCGGCCGTGCCAGCCCTGGCGGCGTTGCTCGCGCTGGCAGCAGCGGCGAGGGTACTCCGCAGAAGGCGTCACGAGGGCTCCGTCAGAGGCATCGCAGCCGTCTATCTCACCCTCGTCATGGCGGCGGCAGTGCCGACGACTCCGTCGCTGGTCTATCTCTTTGGCCAGATCACCGCGGCCCAGAGTCAGGCCGATCGTGCCGCCATGGCTCCCGTCCTGGCCATGCTCCCGGCACATATGGCCCCGGCTCCCGGTCCCGACCTCCGCGCGTTCTTTGACGGATCGCCCTCAGGCGCCATCCCGTGGCATCTGTGGGCCGTGCCTCTCGTCGGATGGGGGCTGTTTCTGGTCACCATGTTGGCTACTCTCGGTGCGGCGCTGGCGCTCTTCCGCAGGTCGTGGATGGACCATGAGCGGCTGACTTATCCCATGGTGCAGATTCCTCTGCGCATCCTCTCGGCCTCGGGGAACGATCCCGCCAACGTTCGGACGCTCTTCTGGTTGGGTTTCGGGTTCACCGCAACGCTCGACGGCATGAACATGCTGCGAGCTTTCAGCCCCACCGTGCCTGCCATCGGGACGGGCTGGGACATAGGCCTGTGGTTTCCCGACAGGCCGTGGTCGGCTCTCGCCCCGCTGTGGGTCTCCTACAGACCCGAGATCTTCGGGCTGGCCTATCTGATGCCGCGCGACGTGCTGCTGACCGCATGGCTCTCGTATGTGGCGCTGCGGCTCTCCACCGTCGTGCGCGTAGCCCTCGGTTCTCAGGTGCCATCCACGCCCTATGACTATCAGGAACTGGGCATGGGAGCCTTCCTGCTCATCTTCGCGATCCTCATCATCCGGGCCTATCCGGATCTACGCGCGAGCCTCCGCCGAGCCATCCGGTCACCCAGGGCCGATGATGAGGCTGAGCCTATGTCCCCACGATGGGCGTGGGCCACGGTGATCGTCGGCCCTATCCTCATGGCTGTCTGGCTTCGATCGGCAGGCTTGCCCTGGTGGGTTGCGTCGGCTCATCTCGGGCTGCTCATGGCAGTGGCGATTGTCTACGCACGCATTCGATGCGAGGCAGGAACTCCCTCGGTGTATCTGTTCCCCTTCTGGCAGCAGCAATCGTTGCTGACCAATCTCTTCGGGACGCATGCGCTCGCGGGCGTCGGAGGCAGAGGACTTGTGGGACTGGCGCTCATGGGCGGGCTGTCACGCGGCGTGTTCCCGGAGCTTTCAGCCTACGCAGCCGAAGGGATGAGCCTGGCGGACAAGACGGGTATATCGCAGCGAGCGGCGATGCGCCGTTACTTGATCGGAGCAACGGCGGGTCTGATCGCGGGAGGTCTCCTCTATCTGTCGGTCTGCTACAGCCGCGGCGCCGACAACATAGGCGGCGGCTATCAGCTCGCGGTGATGCGCCGCCAGTTCGAGACGACTGCGTCGCAGCTGGGTGCGCCGGCGCTGCCGAAGCCCGACCTGGTTTTCCAGACGTTCCTCGGCGGTCTGATCGCCCTGTCCATGAACTGGGCTCGTGCGCGCGCCCTGTGGTTTCCTCTGCATCCCGTCGGGTTCGCCATGACCTCCGCCTACGGCTTCCATCTCTGGTTCCCATTCTTCGTCGCCTGGATTGTCAAGGGTCTCATCCTTCGCTTTGGAGGCCATGCGGCCTACTCGCGGTTTGTGCCCCTCTTCCTCGGCATCGCCATGGGCCGGTACCTGTTCACCGGCATCGTGTGGGGGCTGCTCGGCATGACCGGCCACCCGGCCGTTCAGAGCTACCACATCCACTTCAGCTAGCCTTTATGCGCAACATCGGAGGCGCTCGCCGCCTCGGTGCGCGGGTACCATGCTTGCCATCGCACGCATTTCTGGAGGCCCACCATGACGCCGTATGTCTGCCTGCTGGTTCTCGCACTTGCCATTGCCGCGAGCTCAGCATGCGCGGTCCGTGAAGACGATGGCGAGCTCCCTGTCATCGCTCCCGGTCCCTTTGCGCCCACCTATGACTCGCTCAAGCAGTACCGATGTCCCGATTGGTTTCGCGACGCCAAGCTTGGCATCTGGGCGCATTGGGGACCGCAGGCTGTCCCGATGGCCGGCGACTGGTATGCACGAAACATGTATATTCAGGGCCATCGGCAGTACGAGCATCACCTGAAGCATTACGGCCACCCCGCCGAACAGGGCTATAAGGACATCATTCCGCTGTGGAAGGCGGAGAAGTGGGATCCCGACCGGCTCATGGCCCTCTACAAGAAGGCCGGTGCGCGCTATTTCGTCAGCATGGGCTGCCATCACGACAACTTCGATCTCTGGAACTCACAGCACAACCCGTGGAACGCCGTGAAGATGGGCCCCAAGCGCGACGTAGTTGGCGAATGGCAGAAGGCTGCTCGCAAACACGGCCTGAAGTTCGGCGTCTCGGAGCATCTGGGGGCGAGCTTCACGTGGTTCCAGACAAGCCACGGATCCGACAAGGAAGGCCCGCTGGCAGGCCGACCGTACGACGGAGCCGATCCGCAATGGGCGAGCCTGTATCACCGGGCTGCCGAACCCGGGGATACCGGCTGGTACACCGTCGACCCGAGATGGCATCGGACCTGGTTTGATCGGATCCGCGACCTCGTGGACCACTACAAGCCGGACCTGCTCTATACCGACGGCGGCGTTCCGTTCGGCAATGACTGGGGCAGGGCTATGATCGCGCACTTCTACAACGCCGACCCGCATCGCGTCGGCGTCAGGCCTCAGGTCGTCTACAACTGCAAGCAGCAGAGCGACGGACGATGGGTGGATGACCTGGAGCGAGGCGTTATGCCCTGCATCCTCCCGTACCCCTGGCAGACCGACACCTCCATAGGCGATTGGTACTACAACGCCGACTGGAGGTACCGGGACATCGGCTGGACCATCCACATGTTGCTCGACATTGTGAGCAAGAACGGCAACCTGCTCCTCAACGTGGTCCAGCGCCCCGATGGCTCGCTCGATCCTGAAGTCGAGACGCTGCTGGAGCAGATGGCGGTCTGGATGGAGGCCAACGGCGAAGGGATCTACGGCACGCGGCCCTGGATTACATTCGGCGAAGGCTCGACGCGCGCCCGCGGCGGTCACTTCGCCGAGGACTACGCCTACACATCCTCGGACATCCGGTTCACGTGGAAGCGTGGGGTCCTCTATGCGTTCGCCATGGGCCGCCCCGAGAACGGCACATTGATGATCCGCTCGCTGGCCACTACGGCCGGCGCCGGTCGGGTCCGCAACGTCAGCGTGCTCGGCTACCGGGGCAAGATCGAGTGGCGGCAAGATGCCGAGGGTCTGCAGGTGACCCTGCCTTCGGCCCCGCTATCGGACGTGGCGATCGGCCTGAAGATCACCGGATCGCGCCTCCGCGACTTCACGCCGCCTGAGCCGCAGGCGACCATCGTAGAGGCTCAGCCCGACGGCAGCTTCACGCTCAAGATCGAGGATGCCGCGCTCCATGGACCGGGCATCCGCCCGGAACGGCGCGGCGATCGTGACAACCTCGGCTTCTGGGATTCGGCAGGCGACTGGGTCTCATGGAAGCTGCGGGTCACCCAGGTCGGTCCCTACGAGGTCAGGTTCATGTGCGCGACGCCCCACTCGGGCGCGGCATTGAGCGTCGAGCTTTCTGGCGCGAAGAAGACCGTCGCGGTGCCGGCATCCGGATCATGGGACGAGTACCGCTCGATCGTTGTCGGCCCGTTCCAGGTGAAGAAGGCCGGCGAGATTACCCTGGCATTCCGCCCCGGTGATCCGATGACATGGAAGGCGATCAATCTCGCCGACGTCAGCGTTGTCGCCAAGCAGTGATCCCGGTTCTGCTCCGAACGCCCCGATGCTACGTTAGGCCCCAGGTGGAAACCCGCAACGGGGCGGCCCGCTCGCGCCCGAGGCATCGAGCGCGAGCGGTGTGGGCGTACGGCGCGAACTCAGTAGATGGTCAGGTTGGCCTCTCCGTATCCGCTATCTACCCACGCGTCGCCGGCAAACTCGCAGCGGATGACATGAACGCCCGGTGGCTCGACGGTCGGGTACGAATGCCGCGCGATGCCTGCCTCCGAGCCGCTCAGGGTCACCACATCAGCGATCCACGTGCCGTCCACCCTGAACGTCACCGTCTTGCCCTCCTGCTTCTGGTAGTCCGCCAGACGCCGGAAGTAGGCAGAGAGCCGCGCAATGCCACCCCGCGGCACTGACCGTGGCATCACCCAGATATAGGGCGTGGCCTTCAAGACTGAGAGATGAGCCGTGCCGCTCGAAGCCAAGTGACCACTGTCGCCCGGCCAGTCCGCAGAGATCGTCCGAATGCCCGAGCCTTGGCCGTCAGGAACGATGTAGTATGGATTGGTTGCGTAGCCCTGCACGTCGGTAGGCCGATCGATGACGAACGTGCCATCAACGCTGAAGCTTACTATCTTGGCGTACAGCGGGTGATTGTCCGCACGGACAAGACGGCACTTCAGTTCCGTCGTTGTGGCTATTCGCGCGGTACGATCGAACGGGATGATCTTGGTTATCCACGTCCAAGCTGTGATCACGCCAGACGCCGTGGACGACCTAAGCAGGGCGTCGCCAGCGAACTCGGCACGCAGTATCCGGAACGCCGGACCGGGAGGCAAGACCCACTCGACATCGGCCCGACCGGTCGCTCCGGTCAAAGCCGATCCGATGTCGGAGCCGTCCACTGTGAAGGACACTGGCCGATTCGCAGCGGGACTACTGTCTCTGTCGATGCGAAGGTAACCGCGTAGTATTACAGTTTCGCCGATCGTTCCGAACCGATCTGGCACGTACAGAGTGGTTTTCACCTTGTCCACCTGTATCGACACTGTAGCCGGAGCGCTCGTGAAGTAACCGTCCGAAACCACGAACGTGAAGACGTCGGGGCCTACATAGTCAGCGTCGCTGACATAGACTACATTTGGCGGCGTTCCTGTGAGCGAACCGTGCTCGGGGTTCGACAGAATCACGTATGTTAAGGGGTCTCCTTCGGGGTCCGAGGCCTCGAGTTTGATGGCACGAGGAGCTCCGGCCTCAGTCGTAACCGTCTGTCCGTCGGCACTCGGTATTCCGTCCGAGCCGAGCGCCATAGAATGAAATCCCCCTGCCGCGATCATGCTAGGCCGCACTCCGCGGAGAGCCACTATCTCCGTAGGCCGCGCCCGCGACTGTGTGTCTCCAGTCCCAAGCTGGCCATCTGCGTTGTACCCCCACCCCCATGCAAGACCATCCGCTGTCAGAGCTAGCGAGTGGTGGCCGCCCGCGGACACGGCTTCCACAGACGCATGCGCCAGCCCTGCGACCCGTACCGGAGCCAGTCGCGGGGAAACATCACCAAGCCCGAGCTGGCCGTCGCTGTTCAGCCCCCAAGCCCAGAGTGCACCATCCTCGGTGATCGCCAGGGTGTGGGCAAAGCCTGCAGACACCGCCGCAACCCTGCGTCCCAGAAGCTCTGTAACCTCGACCGGTGCTAGCCGATCCCGCTTGTCGCCCAGCCCGAGCTGACCGTAGCCATTCCATCCCCAGGCGAACAGCCGACCGTCGTTCAGCAGGACCATGCTGTGTCCGTAGCCACCAGCGATGGCCTTGACCCCTGTGATGGGTCCCGAGACCAGGGTCGGACTGGTGCGGTCGATCGTGTCACCCACCCCAAGTTGGCCGTAGCCGTTGGCTCCGAAGGCATAAAGACGACCGTCTAGGCCCCGTGCAAGTGTGTGGAAGTACCCGGCAGCACCCACATCCATGTCCGGGACTTCCGTTGGGTAGTAGCGGGGTGCTAAGTCGCCCTGCCCGAGCTGGCCATTCCCGTTATGGCCCCAAGCCCACAGCTTCGCGCTGTTTGCGTTGCTAGCGATGCTGTGCCCGACTCCAGCCGACGGCGCGTGAACGGAATAGAGATCTCCGAGTCCACTCACGCGAGTCGGTGTCGGTTGGGAGACGAGATCACCGAGTCCCAACTGTCCAAGCCCGTTGCCCCCCCACGCATAGAGCCCGAAACCTGTCGTCACCCACAGGCTGTGCCAGTAGCCACAACTGAGTGCGCGTGTGGATCGCTTGGCGACAGGGTGTGGCGTCAGGACGGGGCTGTCGTTTCCTCCAGCCTGTCCAGTGTCATTGCAGCCCCAGGCCCAGATAGTCTGTGCCTGTACGTGCGCCACGCTTACAAACAGAACGGCACAGAGCACGGTGTAGAAGGACCGGTGGAACATGCGAGCATCTGTTCGTATTCTCCACCGCCTAACAAGCTCGCGATACCATGGAAGTTTGTTCGACTGCCGCGCCCATATTCGCAACCTAGTACTAACCATTTTAGGACACTCCTTTGCCCCCTGCCGACGACAGGGGCCGGCCCGATCCTGCGCGTGCTCGACACGGGGCTCCTCCTTCGCGTACTTCTCTGGCCCCTGGTATCTGCACTCAGTAGATGGTCAGATTGGCCTCTCCGTATCCGGCATCCACCCACGCGTCGCCTGCAAACTCACAGCGGATGACATGAACGCCCGGCGGCTCGACGGTCGGGTACGAATGCCGCGCGATGCCTGCCTCCGAGCCGCTCAGGGTCACCACATCGGCGATCCACGTGCCGTCCACCCTGAACGTCACCGTCTTGCCCTCCTGCTTCTGGTAGTCCGCCAGACGCCGGAAGTAGGCATAGAGCCGCGCAATGCCACCCCGCGGCACTGACCGTGGCATCACCCAGATGTAAGGGATCGCTCGGTAGACAGTAAGAGCGTTGCTGCACGACGACGGCAGATAGCCTCCGTCGCCGGCCCATTCAGCACGTATCTGCCGGACGCCTGCCCCCGTTCCGTCGGCGATGGTGTAGCCGATCTGTGCGAGGCCCGTTGATCGGGTCAGGTCATTGCCGATCCATGTCCCATCGAGCGTGAAGCCGATGGTCTTTCCCACCACGGGCGTGTTGTCCAGCCGATACAGCCATGCCTTCAGGATGCGGTAGGAGGTGATCCGACCGTCACGGTTGACGCCGAACATCTTTGTGGGCCATGTCGAGGCGGTGAGGACGGCGTTGGCAGAGGACGGGGCATAGGTGACATCTCCGCTAAAGCGACACGTGATCTGCCGTGTGGTGGGTCCATCCGGCACCGTGTACGGCAAGGTTGCCCGACCGGTCAGCTCGGTCACAGACTGCCCGACCTCGGTGCCGTCGACGTCGAACGCCAGAGTCCGCGACTGTAGCGGCGCACTGTCAAACACCCGTCGCAGCCACCCGCGGAGCAGGACGGTCTCTCCAATCGTGCCTGCCCGGTCTGGCGTTGTCATCATCGTGGGAACGTCTTTGACGGACAGAGTTCCCTCACCAGACCCGGCCCCGTAGAGGACATCGCCGGCGAAGTCCGCACGAAGCGCCGCCGTGGGAACGTACTCGTTCAACACAAACCAGGACACGGCCGCTCGGCCGTCGGCATCGGTGACAGCCTGTCCAATCGTCGAGCCGTTGACCTTGAACACTACCGTCTTGCCGACCAGAGGCGCGCCGTCGCCCAGACGCGTGAGGCGACCTTCGGCATCGAAGAAACCGCCGAGAGAGCCCACCGCATCCGTCACCGCGATCTGCGTCTGCCCCTTCGCGATGGTGAGCGTGGCGATCTGCGCCGATGCCGTGTGCTTCTCGTCGCCATCGAAGTCGGCGTAGATGGTCTTCCCGCCAAACCCCAGCGACTCAGGGATGGCAAAGGGACACGTGGCGCTGCCGTCTCTCTCGGTCTCGGCCTGACCGGCATCCACCGATGAGACCCGGAAGCGTATGATTCGGCCTCCCAGCATCTCGCCGTCGGTAACTCGCGAGAGTACTGCGGACAGGTCAACCGTCTCACCGATCTGCCCGCTCACGTTGTCTACCTCGAGCGCGGTGGGAGCCTTGCCTACGGTCAACGTGGCGTCGGCTTGGCTGGAGGCATAGCCCGTCTCGCCGGCAAAGGCCGCCCTGATCGGAAAGCTTCCCAGATCGACGCCCTCATGCAGTCGTATCTGATGGTGCGCCCAGCCCTCATCGTCGGTGGTCACCTCCGCAAGGAGATGACCCTCTTGTTCGAAGCGGATCAGCCGGTTCGGAAGCGGGTACAGGCCGGTGTTGCGCCTGAGCTGGGCGCTGAGCCTGACCGTCGTACCGATGGCGCCCGTCACGTTGGCCATGGTCGTCGTTGTACCAGCCTGTCCAACCGTCAGTATCCCGATGCCGGAGTTTGGCCCGTAGACCTCATCACCGAGAAACTCGACACGGAATGCCTTGCCCCCGACGCCAATGTTGTCCGGAATCTCGAAGCTCAACAGCGCCGCTCCGGTGGCGTCGGTTACGGCAGTGCCCCACGGTTCCAGATTGTAGCTGTAGCGGATGGTCTTGCCCGGGATGGGGGCTCCAGTGCCGGAGACCACCAGAGTCGAACGAAGGGTCACCGTCTGTCCCACCAGCCCCGAAGCATCGTCGGCCCGACAGCGCGTCCATGTAACGCTGATGGTGAAGTTCGCATCGCTGTAGTCGTTTACCGTGTCATCCGATGTGTCGGTCACGCGTATCTTGTAGTCGCTGCCGGTCGCTTGGTTGGCGGGAACGGTCCAGGTGAAGGAGCCCTGCCCGTCGGCCCCGATGGGGGTGCTGGCTATGATCGTACGATTGAGGACTCCGGCCTTGTACAGACGGATGGACACATTGGCCCCCGGCGAGCCGTAGTACCGCCATCGGATCGTATAGGGTTGCGAGCGCTCGAGGCTCTCTCCGCCGTTGGGGGCAGTCACCACGATCCGCTCGCTCTCGGCTATGGTGAACGGAGCGTTGTTCACATCGGAGAGAAACTGGTTCTGGACCGATGTGATGCGGACGGTGTAGCTGCTGCTCAGGTTCATCTCGACGGGCACCGTCCAACTGTACGAGCCCGAGCCGCCGGCCCCGATGGGGGCTGTCTCTGCGATCGTCCGGACATAGGCGCCGGAGGATAGGAGCTCGATCTTGACATGGGTGCCCGCATTACCGCCGTATATCCAGGATATCGTTGCCGGCTGACCCCTCTTCCAGATCTCGCCGCCGTTGGGAGACACCACGATGAGCTTCGTCAGCTCGGTGACCGAGAAGTCGGCATCGCTGGTGTCGGTGATGGCACTGTTGCCGACGGCCGTCATGGACACCCGGTAGTTGGAGGCAATGGGCACGTCGTACGGTACTTGCCAGTCGTAGACGCCATTGCCTGATCCATCTCCCGGCGCCTCCTTGGCGATGACCTTGACCACCTTTCCGTTTCGCATCAGGTTGATGTTCATGCGTCCGTATGCGCCCGCGTATTTCCATCGAACCTGCATCAGCGATCCCTGGTCGTAGGACTCGCCGCCGTTGGGAGCCGTGACCGTCACGCCGCCTGCAATGAGGGGCATGCGCCATATGCCGCGCCCGTAGGTACCCGCATACAGGTAGCCCGACGGCTTGGCCTTGAGCGAGTTCACGATGACATTCGGCAGCCCCAGAGGTCGCGTCGCGTTGGACCATGTTATGCCGTTGTCCATCGAAACGAACACGCCGACCTCGGTGCCCGCATAGATGACGCTGTCCGGGTGCCATGGGTCCAGAGCGACGGCATGGCAGTGGATGTCCGGCAGCGCGGTGTTGCCGACGCCGCTAGCGCTGTTCCAGGTCCGGCTCGCTCCCGCATCGGTGTTCTGGCAGCGGAACAGGAAGGGGCCGACGTTGCCAGACAGAGCCACGTAGATCCGATGGGGGTTCGTCGGATGAACCTCGATGCACCGGACATGCCCGACGGGGAGCGTGGTGGACGCGTCCAGCCCCTGGTTGATGCGGGTCCACGTGGTGCCGCCGTTCTTGGTCATGTAGACATCGCCGGTGCTGGCGCCGGTGTAGATGACGTTGGGATCGCTGGGAGCAACGGCGATGTACGTTACGACGCCGTTGGGCCCCGGCGCGAGTTCGACGTTGCCAAGGTTCATCGTCCATGTGAAGTTGGGGATCAGACCGGACCCGAGTATGTTCATCCGGCAGAGGTAGTTCGTGCCCGCATACAGCTTGCTCTCATCCACGGGGTCGAACGCAATGGGAGCGATGAAAGCCCTCCGCCCCCACGGCGGCACACCAAACCGCTGGAGGACCCAGTTGATCGTCGTGCCATGGACTTCGAGGTTCTGTGACGTGCCGAATCGATAGTCGGTGTTGACCGGATGAATGGCCGCAAATCCGCCGTCGCCGCCGGCCTGCGACAGCCAGGGGTAGGTCGATGTCCACTTGACGGGCGTCGCGTTGTCTTGTGACCCCCCAAGAACGATCCCCGGGTCTGTCGGGTGCGCGTCTATGGCGTAGAACTGCGTGACGGTCAGCGTTCCGTTCAGGTTGGTGTTGAAGTTTATGGCTCCGTTCGACGGGGTATAGGTCAGCCCGTACACCCCGCCGTCGTTGCCGATCAACAAGTAGTTGGGGTCGGTAGGATCGAACGCGGCGGCATGCTGATCATTGTGCGTCAGCGCGCTCTTGGATGCGGTCTTCCCTATGTCCCGCCATGTCGCGGTCGCGGAAACCCATTGAGCGATGGAGATGCACCCAAGGTACAGAACATCGGTCTTGACGCCTCCGTCCTCGCGGAATGAGCACGTGAGCTGCAGGTTGTAACTCCGCTGACTCCAGAAGTAGTTGTCTTTGCCGTGCGGGAAGCCGGAGGTGATGTCCTCCCAGCTTCCCGAGGCACCTGCCTCCGTGTTGCGCAGGACGAGGCGCTGCGCAGGCGCCACGATGTAGACGGTATCGGGATCGTTGGGTGAGCATGCAACCTCCAGTTCCTGGAATATGCTCGGGTCTAGCTGGGGCACATACATGACAGCCCAGTTGTTGCCTCGACTTGCAGAACGCAACACCACCCCGCCAGGGCTTCCGCCTACGGCCCAGTAGTACCTCGATCCGTCCGGCTTCGCCGCGCCGATCTCGAGGTCGCGCCAATATGATGCTGGAGCTGTGACCGGCGCATTCCACGAAGCGCCTCCGTCCGTTGAGCGCCATATGCGGCCGGCTCCTCCTGGCCCTCGGCCCGTAGTCGCGATCACAATCTGCGGGTCGTCGGGATCCACGACAATGGCGGACACACAGTTGTTGCCGAACTGCGATCGCCCCAGATTGGTCCACGTACCGCCCTTGTCTGTGCTCTTCATGATGCCGAACGGACGCCCATCCTCGCCGTCGTAGTCGCCCGTGCCAACATAGATGGTCCCGTTGTTGACCGGATCCATGGCGATGCTGCTGGTGTTCATGAACGGCCACCCGTCGCTGAGCGGAACCCATGTCTGCCCCCGATCCTGGCTTCCCCATACCCCACCGCCGGCCGTCGCAATGAAGTGGATGTTCCGATCGTGCGGATCGAAGGCGACAGCATTGACCCTTCCGGAGAGATAGCCCTCGCCGAAGTACTGCCGATATGGAACGGTCAGGTAGGTGGGGCCCATGCATTGCCACACGCCGCCAAGCCCCTGCAGTCTGCGTTCGTCACCTGCACCCGGTCGCGGAGCGGGCGGCATGCGGTCGCGATGGGCAGCCGCACGCTCCAGCCTGGCGTAGTCAACATACTCGCCTGGGAACGATCGCTGCTCTTTCTTCCACAGATAAGCGTCGAGGTAGCCTGCCTTCTCTCTGCCGGTGACCGCCTTGATCCTATCAATGCGCCTCTTGACCGCAGACACCGGCGCCGTTGACAGGTTCGTCAGAGGATCGCGCTCTGGATGTGCGGCACGAACCAGTCCGGGGACTAGCAGCCGGTGCAGGGGTCCGGCATGGGCAGGAGAGAGTAGAGGGTACAGCGAACACAGCACGACAGCGAACGACACTCGACGGCGCATGGTGGACTCCTGTTGCGGTCCGCCCGATCTTATGCACTCTCGAGTCCGTCAGGAGCGCACGGCCGACTGCCGGGCTTTGCTGCATATTCGACGCGCGTGCTCGGAGTACCTGCCTGTGCCCTTCGAAAACGCGCTGTCATCGCAAGGAGACCATCGTGAACCTACCGGTGCTGTCCGCTCTGGCCGCACTTCTCGTACCGGCCGCAGGCCCCGAACCCATCCGCGATATCTATCCCGACACATGGGTGGCGAACGACGCCCTCGGACGCGCGATGCCTTCGTATGAGGCTGTGGGGCCAGTTAAGAAAGACCAACGGCGAGTCGTGGGCATCTTCTACATCGCCTGGCACAGCGATGCGCTCCACAATGGATTCAGCAGGCCCTTCAGCGCCGACGTTAGCAGGATACTGGCGCAGGATCCGTCGGCGAGGCTGGACGGTAAGCACCCGCTCTGGAAGGATGGATCGTATCACTGGGGCGAGCCCGAGTTCGGCTACTTTCTGAGCAAGGACGAATGGGTCATCCGACGCGACATGTCCATGCTGGCCGACGCCGGGGTGGACGTGCTGGTCATGGATGTGACGAACGCCGTGCGCTACTACGACGAGTGGGATGTCATCTTCCCCGTGATGCAGAAGATGAAAGCCGAGGGCAACAAGGTACCCCAGTTCTGCTTCTGGGCCTTCAATGGCCCCGTCATCTCCGTGGTGCAGGACCTGTACGAGAAGATCTACAAGCCCGGCAAGTATCGCGACCTCTGGTTCTTCTGGGACGGCAAGCCGCTGCTGCTCTACAACGGCACGCCATTCGCCGACTCCACAGGTCAGCAGTACCAGAACGCCAACCCTAACTACGACCCCAAGGCGAAGACCGATCCTGGCCATCCGCACTACGGCGATCCGGACTACGCCGAGCAGTACTACAGAGACTACACGAAAGAAGTGAAGCAGTTCTTCACCCTCCGCACGATGTGGTGGGGCTACTGGCAGTGGGCCGGCAAGCGGTTCGTTGGCACCGAGGACAACTGGAGCTTCGGCTACGATCTGGCCCACGAGCTGGTAAAGAAGATGGACCCCAAAGACCTCGTCTCGACGCACAGGGGCCAACGCGAAGAAGCAGCCGTCACGCCTGCCCAGCACCCTTCCAGCCTCGTGGGCAAGTCGTGGACGCGCGAGAAGGGCGAACCCGAGCTCAACGATCGGGACCTTCCGGTGCCGACATTCGTCCCGTGGCTCGGCAAGACCGTCTCGAGGCCTGAGGGCTATGGGATCTACTTCCAGGAGCGATGGGACGAAGCGCTCAAAGCCAACCCCCAGTTCCTCTACATCAACGATTGGAACGAGTGGACCGCGGGCAAGTACCCGCCAGCCGAAGGCACGACTTTCCCGTTCATGCGGCGGCAGAGCAACTACTTCTTCGTGGACCAGTACAACGCCGAGTTCAACCGCTGCATCCAGCCTATGAAGGGCGGCTATACCGACAACTATTACATGCAGATGGCCCAGAACGTACGGCGCTACAAGGGCGTGCGGCCCATACCCGTGAACCGTGGAGTGAATGCCATCACGGTGGACGGCTCGTTCACCGACTGGTCACGCGTGAAGGTCGAGTACCGGGACACCGTTGGCGACACCGTCCATCGGGACTACCCGGGCTACGGCGGACTGCGCTACCGGAACGAGTCCGGACGCAACGACATTGTCACGTGCAAGGTCGCCATGGGTCCCGAGCAGGTGGCTTTCTTTGCGGAGACGCGCGAGCCCATCACGCCCCACACGGGGGCGAACTGGATGCTCCTGCTCATCGACGCCGACAGGAACTCCAGCACCGGCTGGTTTGGCTACGACTTCCTGGTGAACCGGCGGGTGATTGACAGCTCAACGACGACGCTCATGCGCTACAAGGGCTCATGGCCCGACGGTGCGTGGGTTCCGGTCGCACGCCTGCCTATGCGGTATGCGGGCAGGAGGCTCGAGCTCGCCCTACCGCGCAAGCTGCTCGGCCTGGTCGGCGATGCTGTCAGCTTCGACTTCAAGTGGTGCGACAACCCCGCGGAGCTGCGCGACCCCATCTCGCTCTGTACCGACGGCGACACGGCGCCCAACCGACGGTTCAACTACCGGATGATCTGGCGAAGATGACCAAATTGGTTGGGCTGGCGACGCCGTAGGCGATTTCGGCGCGAGTGCACTCTACGCCACAGCGAACACGCTTTGCGGCGAACCAACAGAGGGGAGGACAAAGACCACGAACGAGATCGCTTCCGACCTCGTCGAGCAGTTCGATCGCGCGTGGGAGATGACCGGAACGCGGCAAGTCGCGGGGCCTCGCTTCAGTACAGCCGTTGACCGGCACGCTCGCAAACCGGGCGCCGGATGATCATAGAGATCGGAGTGATCCGGCGCAGACTGGAGGATGCCGCGGCGGCAGGGCGCCTCCATCCGCGGACGCATGCCGATGGATGATCGTCGTCGCTGAAGGGTACCATCGGAGCGCCAGCCCATCCGGATACCACGCACCGTATAAGGGAGAGTGACCCATGTCCCGCGACAAGATCGTCACCATTACCGCGCCCCGCAGAGCCGAGCTTCTGCCCGACCGGCCAGCCGCCGATCCCATCGGCGCCGACGAAGTCGCAGGCCGCACGGCATTCAGCCTTATCAGCACCGGAACCGAGCTGAACTACAACTACCTGGGCACAACATTCCCCAGCCACCCCGGCTATGCCGCCGCATTCCGGGTGGAGGCCGTCGGTTCGGACGTACACGACATCGCTCCGGGCTCGATGGCGTTCTGCCTGGGTCCTCATCGCACCTTCCAGCGCGTACGCCGAAGCCTGGTCGTACCGATTCCCGACGGTCTTCGGCCCGACCATGCGGTCTTTGCTCGCCTCATGTGTGTGACGATGAGCACGCTCACCACCACCACCGCACGACCGCCCCAGACCGTGATCGTAACAGGGCTAGGCCCGGTGGGACTGCTCGGCGCCCTGATCTTCCAGTCCTGCGGTTACCGGGTTATCGGGTGTGACCCATCGGAGGCCCGACAGAGCCTTGCCAGCCAGGCAGGAGTGCGCGACGTGCGGCCTTCGGTGCCACTTGGCGATCCTGACGTGGAGGGCAAAGCAGCCCTGGTGCTTGAGTGCGCGGGCCATGAGGCGGCCGCACTCGACGGCTGCAAGGTTGTGCGCAAACGGGGCGAAGTAGTACTCGTGGGAGTGCCATGGACGCAGAAGACCGATCTGACAGCCCACGAGCTCCTGCATGCCATCTTCCACAGGTACGCTGTGGTCCGGAGCGGCTGGGAGTGGGAAGTGCCCCTGCACGAGACAGACTACATGGCCAACAGCATCTACGGCAACATAGCCGCCGCGGTGAAGTGGCTTGCCGAGGGACGCCTGGACGTTTCCCCTCTTTATGCGCTGGCCGATCCTGCCGACTGCGACAGCGTGTATGACGCGCTGCTCAATCAGACGTGGCCCCGAGTGGCGGCGGTCTTCGATTGGTCACAAGCAGGCTGATCCGCCGGGGGGTATGCACCTGCTTCGCGCGGTCCGCGACGCCGGCCGCTGGGCTACGCGCTGAGCGCATCCGCGATCGCAGCCTCCAGTGGCATCTCCAGACCGGCGTGCCACTCGTGTCGAGCGGCCCGTAACCCGATGAGCCGACGGACATCCCGCAACTCGAGCCGCTGCGCGCGCCGCAGGGTTGCGTCGGGAGGCGTGCGGATCATCTGGCGAACGGCGTCGGCCACTCCGAGCAGCCGTGCGGCCCGTCGGGCATGACACCGGGCCTCCGACGCATCCGCAATCGCCGTCGCCAGAGCAAGCCTGGCCAGCGTCTCGAGCGCTTCGGCCATGCCCTTCAGGTCGTGGAGATCGGCTCGCATGCGCAGAGCCTCGCAGAGAAGCGGCCGTGCGTCCTCCAGATGGCCTTGTTCCATGGCACACTGTCCGAGGTTCACCAGCGCCCAGGCGGCGCCCCTAAGGTTATGATCCGCTCGGAACATCGCGAGCCCCTCTTCGTGCAAACGAATGGCCAGCTCATAGGCCCCGCTCTTTCGCGCCAGATCGCCCCGTATGTTCAGCCAGATCGCCAGCGCCCTGCGCGCACCGCCCTGACGCAGCATGAGAAGCCCCCGATCCACGAGCGCCAGTCCCGCGTCGCGCCTCCCTCGCCGCATTTCGATCAGGCCGAGCGTGGCAGTCGTGCGCGCCTCGCGCACGCGTTCACCGAGCTCCCGCTGGATCGCGATGGCGCTGCGCGCATGGCGTGCTGCCTCGGAGTAGGATCGGTCGCTGAGACCGCGCCGCGCGAGGAGGCCCAGGGCTTCTGCAGCGCGCAGAGGCTCGTCCAACATGCGGCTAAGGCCAAGAGCTTCTTCGGCATAGCTCTTGCACTCGCCGAACTGACGCTGCGCCTCGGCGATCCTCGCGGCGCTCAGCAGGGCGTCAATCAGCGTCACCGACGGGCCGTCCGGGCGAAGCAGCGCGCAGCACCGGTCGAAATGCTCGCTTCCTCGGCCATCGCCCTCGGCGATCGCCATGCGTCCGGCGCCCAGGTGCGCACGCGCGATCTGAGCCGCCGTGCCATAGGCTTCGGCAATCCGAACGGCAGCGGCGTAGTACTCCCGTCCCTCCGATGTGTAGCCGCGGATGTCCCAGAAGGACTCCAGCGCTGCGCCAAGATCGAGGCATTCGTCCAGTCTGGATGGGTCCGCCAGGGCAAATGCGCAGGCCGCGCGGAGATTGTCATGGTCCTGGGCCAGCGCATCGGTCCACAGGCTCTCGGACTCCGTGTGCTGATGCCCATCGGCGATGGATGCATAGGCTACAAACCGTCGCAGGTGCCTCGACCGCAGATCGTCGAGGCGAGCGGGGTCCAGTCGCGATAGGGCATACTGGCGGATCACCTCGTGCATCCGGTAGCGGGTCGCCCCATCAGGTCCTGCAGCGGTGATCAAGGAGTGATCCGCCAGCGACGACAGCGCTGACTGCACGGCGTTCGCAGGCACCGAGACCACCGCTGCCACCGATTCCGCGTCAAAGCCGCCGACGAACACCGAGATCGCCTCAAGAACCTCGCGCTCGCCCGGCGATAGGAGGTCGCAGCTCCAGGCAATGCATGCGTCGAGTGTCTGCTGCCGTTCGGGCAGGCCCGCCAGCGGCTGGGCGGCGCTGGCGCCTAACCGCGCCAATGCAGCGAGCGAAACGTTACGCAGTCTGGCCGCCGCCAGCTCGATCCCCAGAGGCAACCCGCCGAGGGTTCGACATATCTGCGCGATGGTTCCGCGGTGCTCAGGAGTCGGCCGAAAGCGCTCGTCTGCAGCCTTTGCGCGCTCGATGAAGAGCCGCACGGCCGGCGCGTCCGTGCTGGCATCGCAGGCGCCGGTACCGACATCATCGCGTGGGCTAACATCCGGGCAGGCCAACGGCGGCACGGATCGCACGATCTCGCCGGGTATGCCCAGAGAGCGACGGCTTGTGCACAGGATGTGGAGCGCTGGACATCGGCCGATGAGCTCCACCACCACGTTGCTGCACGAGCGCAGCACATGCTCGCAGTTGTCGAGGATCAGCAATGCCCCGGACGCCCGAAGGCGCAACGCCATGGCCTCCATCCGATGCCCGCCGCCGCGATCCCCGAGACCAAGCGCTGCGCAGACCGTGCGGGCAACATCGCCCTCCCTCGGCACGCCATCGAGACGGATCAGCATGGGGCGTACGATCCCCTCTCCGGCAAGCCGCTCGGCGATCGCGATCGCGAGCCTGGTCTTCCCCACTCCTCCCATGCCCGTCAGCGTAACCAGCCGGTGTAGGCTCACCGCTTCGCACAGAGCTGCCACTTCGGTCTCGCGACCGACAAGCGGCGTCAAAGTCGCAGGGACCTCCGCCGAGGTGCGGGTGCGCGCCACCGATGCACGATCGCGGGACTGGCGCCGCGCATCCGCCTGAATGGCCCGCGCAAGACCCGCCAGATCCGCAGGAACGGGCAGATTCTCCGCCATCAGGCGTCGCCGCAACGCTCCGTAGAGGCGCAACGCCGCAGGATGATCGTGGTTGGCCGCATAGGCTTCCATGAGCAGTCCGTGAAGAGACGTGCGCAGCGGATCCACGGCGGTCGCGCTCAGGAGCAGCAGGATCGCCTCATGCGAACGGTCATTCCTCAGATAGTGGGCGGTCAGGCTCTCGACTGCCTGCAAGTACTCTTCCTCGCGCTGGCTCCTCGCGGCCACAGCCCATTCATCCGAGAACCCGTCGAGCAGCGGACCGGTATAGAGGGCCGTCGCCCGGGCAAGGTCCTCTGGCGAGCCGGCTCGAACGGCCCGGTCGAACGCCGCAAGATCCACATGGGCACCATCGGCATTGAAGCAGAGCGTGGCGTCCGGGCATCTGACAATCCGGCCGTGATGCGGCCCGAGGCTGCGTCGAACGCGGGATAGAGCCTCCATCAGCCACGTGTCGGCACGATCGGAATCCGGCCAGAGCACGCTGGCGATCCATTCCCGCCGAAGAGGCCTGCCGTAATGTGCCGCCAGCAAGGCAAGCAACCGTGCTTCGGTGCGTGTTCGAAGGCGTGGCAGCGGACGCGGACCAAGGCGCGCCTCGAAGGCCCCGAACAGCCGTATGTGCAGCGTCGTGTCGTCGGCTGCAGCGTCTGGCACGCCGTGTCCGAGCGGCGGCGCTTGCTGGGCAGTCATGGGGACTATGTTCCGCTTACGGTCTCGGATTCCCCCCTGCCGTCAAGGTTTCTGTCAAGCTCCGCTCGCTATGATCCTCTGGATCAGAACATGCGCTAGGAGGATGACATGAAATCGCGCCTGTTGTGGCCGCTCATGCTGCTGGTGGCTGCCTCGTCGTCCGTCGCCGCTCAACAGAAGCTCGAGGCGGAGAACCTGGAAGTGGTCAGGGTTACGGCTGGAGAACGGACCTCTCAGGACATAACCGGCCTCGTCGAGCCCGGGGTGTTCAGCGGCGATCACATTCTGCACTGGACAGGTCAGGAGAACGCCGGCGATTTGATTGAGCTGAAGGTCCCTGTTCCGGGGCCCGGCAAGTACCGCGTCACGCTCGGTCTCGTCAAGTCGTGGGACTACGGCATATTCCAGCCGATGCTCGATGGCAAAGACGCAGGCCGGGCGCTCGACCTCTTCTCCGGAGGCCCCGAGGACAAGACCATACCCGCCAGGGTGGAGATCGGGTCTGTAGAGGTGAAGCGGGACTACCTGCTCCTTGCCATGCGCTACACGGGCACCAATCCCCAGTCGAAGGCCGAGCCAAACCCGGGCAGCATGGGGCTCGACTATGTGATCCTGACCGCGATCGCCGAAGGGGGCGCCGGCAGCGGCGCCACCACACAGACCGGAACGCCGACAGGCCCCTCAAACCGCCTGGAAGCTGAGGACCTCGAGGTGGTTCGCGCCTCCGTGGGCGGCGTTGAGCGACAGGAGATGACCGATCTGGCCGAGCCCGGGACGTTCAGCGGCGATCATATCGCGCACTGGGTCGGACAGGAGAAACCGGGCGATGTGGTCGAGTTCAAGGTACCCGTGCCGAAACCGGGGAAGTACGCGGTCACGCTCGGGATCGTGAAGTCATGGGACTACGGTATCTTCCAGCCGATGCTAGACGGCAGGGCGGCCGGACGCGCGCTCGACCTGTACAGCGCAGGGCCTGAGGAACGCTCGTTTCCAGCCAAAGTGGACATCGGCACGGTGGATGTTCAGGGAAGCTACTTTCTCCTCGGCATGCGCTTCACCGGAACCAACCCTCAATCCAAAGCCGATCCCAACCCCGGGAGCATGGGCCTCGACTACGTCGTAGTGCAGCCGGCAAGTTCAGGAGGGGGCACAGTGGGCGGGAGCGATGGCACGCAGGCTGCCATCACCGGCATGTGGCACGATCCACAGACCGGCGTGGTCCTCGCCATTCATGCCAACGGCACCTGGGTCATGGCCCATCCCGATCCAGCCGCCACCCCTCGCGCGGGCAACTGGTCTCAGCAAGGCTCCGTCCTCACGCTCCGGACCCATATCGCCGCCGCCTCGCAGATGTGGGATCCGCGGATTCCGGCGCCCGTGGTCGAGAAGCTCATCTCCGGTCCGTACGACCTGTCAATGGTCTGGACCCTTCAGTTGCAGGGCGAGTCGCTCAACGGAACGGTCCGAGCCGGACAGCCTCGGGTTGCGGGCAACGCGCTGCAGTCGTTCGTGCCCTACTCCAACCCCGGCGCCGTGCCCGCCAGAGCGGCATTCAACCGCGTGCCCTCGCCCGCTCCGGCGTCGCTGCAGAAGACCCTGGACAAGCTGCGGTGAGCCGCGGGAGGGCATGAGTCATGGTCCGCAGATGCCTCATTCCGTGGGCGCTTCTGGTGATGGCGGCATGTGTCGCTCCCGCAACTCGGGCCGCTGAGTTTCCCGTGTATCCGGGAGCGAAACGCCTGATCGCTCCGGGCATGGACCCAGATATGCCGGGAGCGGTGCTCGTCACGCCGGATGCCGCGAAGAAGGTGTTCGACTGGCACGTCGCCCGCCTCAAGGCCGCGGGCTGGCAGATTCAGACGCAGGAGATGGACCCGACCGGTGACAGCTTCACGGTAGTCGCCATGAAAGGCGAAGGCGCCGGTCAGATGATCGCGACCGTCGGCGGCGGCAAGCGCGACAATGCTCCGGGCACCCAGTTAACGGTGATGATCATCGGCGACAACAAGGCGGGCGAAGCCTTCCGGCGCATCCCGACCGAGGAGCTGCGTCCCGATGAACCGGAGAAAGACGAGCCCGACAAGGACGAACCCATCCCGGGCATGCCTACCGAGGCCCAGATCCGCGAGATGGAGCGGGCCATGTCCCGCACGCCTCCCAATGCGCTGCAGAAGGCGGCAGTCGAATATCCCCAGGCGCTGGAGACGCTTCTCAAGGCTGTGCTGAACTGGGCGAACAGCACCACGCGCCCCAACCTGACAGCGGCCCTCAATGCCGTGCCCTCCTACATGAAGGCGGCCGATGCTCTCCGCGCGGCATCGTCCGCGGCGATGGAAAACGATGCTGGAGGCTCCTACGCGGGCGTGCTCTGGTCCAAACAGATCCTGACCGACATCGTCGTCGGCTCGATCATCATGGCGCTCGAGGAAGTGCGCTCACGGCCGGCGTCTGCGGCGCGGCTCCAGCCCATCATCAAGACGAAGGTTCGGTCTCTTCTCGACGAAGAGGTACGGGCTCTTCGAGCCTACGTCAAGGAGGGCGACCAGCTTACCGAGAGGGCCAAGCAGAAGGATCCCGGCCCGGGGGAACTGGACACTCCACTGACGAACGAGCAGATTCGGGCAACGCCGGAGACCATCTACATCCCCCGGACAGACCTCCGTGTGCGCGACATGTGGACGCCGTTGCCCGCGTACTGGCGGCAGGTGCTCAAGGACACCGCCATCGCGCTCCGCTGCTGGAACGCCGGCTGTCCCGAAGGCTGCTACACCGACGACGACGGCGTGACCCACTGTAAGGCATTCGGATCCTACAAGCACGACGGCGAGGAGACCCCCAAGGACGTCCACTGCCTGTTGCTGCATCGCACCCGGGAACGCGAGGTGGAGATGCTCAGCCACCCGATGACTATCTTCTGTCTGCTCTCGCTCGCCATCGAAGTGGGTGATCCCGACCAGCTCGTGGCTGGGGGCAAGCTCACCGTGACGGTGGACGGAGAGAAGCTCACCGAGATACCCCTGGAGAAGCTGGTTCGCCCTCACCGCGGCAATGTGAACCTGTTGCAGCAGGCGGCAGCGCCCAACGCTCCGCCCATTCCGGCCGACAGGAATATCCTGGAGCAGATAGCCCGCGGAGTGGGCATCCTGTTTGGCGACGACGCGGAGCAGGCCTATCGCGCCACCTCACGATCGCCCTGGGTCGTGGCCGAAAGCGCCGGCGGCGAGTTCCACGGCGACACGCTCTGCCTGCAGGTTGGCGCACCCGTGGGCGGCACCAGCGTCATGAGCAGCCCGTGGTCCTATGGATCCAGCAGCTTTGCCGAATACTGGCAGAACCTGCTCAGGATCGCCGGAAAGACCCACCCCGCGTTGGAGAGAGAGCACAAAGTCAAGCTCCGCGCGGAGATCGGCGGCATAGTCAGCGACGAAGTGGAGATCCGCCTCCCAGCGGCCTTCCGGAGCCTGAAGGACGAGGTCGGGGTCTTCCCTTCGTGGCCCGGCTCCTCACCGGACACATGGGACTTCGAGCGCGAGCTGGGTCCCGTACCGGCCAAGAGCGTCCCCGATCATACGCCGCTGGCCATCGGAACGCCCGCGGAAGACATCCAGACCAACACGCGCAAGATGGCGATGGTCTACACGTGGCTGATCTTCCAGGACTGGGTCAAGGCGCTCGCAACGGCGGGCATGGACCTCGCCTTCAGTAACATCAAGAAGATGCTTTCCGACAAGGCGGTCCAGCAGGCCGAGAAGGCGCTGGCCGGGTCTGCCGGCTGGGCCGGGGTGACGCGCAAAGCGTTGACCGCCATCGGCAACAAGCTGACCGACGTTAACGACCTGCCGAACAGCCCGAAGGACTGGCTGCGTTCGTCCATCGGCGACAAGATGAAGGAGCTCGGCTACAACAAGCTCGCCGAGGCGTTCGGGGGAGACTTCCTGAAACTGGCTGAGGAGGAGCGCAAGACGGCGGTGCTCTCCATGGACCTGACGAAGACCGGCCTTCGGTACTCGGTCCAGCGACAGGTCGCCTACCATCGGCGCATGATACGCCACATCGGCGACACCCAGCTCGCCTTCAAGAAGAAAGTGGATCGGCTAGTCAGCGACGTCCAGTTCGTGCGCAACCTTGCATCGGCCCTATCGGCCGGCACGCTCAAGCCGTTCCTTGCGCCGGTCATCGCAGGCGAGAGGGGGGCGGCTGTCTCGCTGCTCGTCAGCGACATCTGTGCCGTCCGAGAGATCTGGAAGCAAGTGAGCTTCGTTGAGAACTACATTCGCCAGGAGAACTCCTGGATCCGGTAGCCCGCAGCATAACCTGAACCTCCTCAGCGCCCGGACAGAGCGATCGTCTGGGCGCCTTCTTTGTCGGCGCCGCCCGCGCCGCCGGGCTCTGCGCATAAGATCAGCCCGCGTCCCGCATTTGGACGTCTCCCGCACCGCTCCCCGGCGTTTCGATACCGCCGGGGCGGCGTGTGTAGCCGCTCTCGGCAACCCGAGTGGCCCGTTGGGCGGAAGGAGTCAGGCGCGAGGGGGCCATTGCGGCCCCCTCGATCAGGTTGTGGTAGGTCAGACCTCAGGCGTCAGTAGATCCGCAGAAGCGCCTCCCCGTAACCGGCATCCACCCATGCGTCTCCGGCGAACTCGGCCCGGAGGGTGTGGTTGCCAACGGACTCGACCGTCGTGTAGTTGTAGCGAGCGATGCCCGCCTCAGCCCCGGATAGGGTTACGACATCCACGATCCAGGTGCCGTCTATCTTGAACGAGAGGGTCTTGCCAGCCTGCTTCTGGTAGTCGGGCAGACGCCGGAAGTACGCATAGAACCGCGCGATGCCGCCCTGAGGTACGGTCCGCGGCATGACCCAGATGTACGGCGTGGCCTTGGTAACCGTCAGCTTATTCGTGCAGTTGGACGGCAGATAGCCGCCGTCGCCTGCCCATTCGGCCCGAATGGTTCGCACGCCTGCGCCCGCGCCGTCGGCGATGGTGTACCCGATCTGAGCGTAGCCGGCCGGACGCGTGTTGTCGGAACCGAGCACCGTCCCGTCGAGCTTGAAGAGGATGCTCTTGCCCGGGATCGGAGTGTTGTCCATCTTCCAGAGCCAGGCCTTGAGGATGCGATAGGACGCGATCGGGCCTGTGCGGTCCACGCCGCTCATCTTCGTCGCCCAGGTTTGAGCCGTCAGCGTGCCGT
>JAAYVH010000060.1 GCA_012517255.1 Chthonomonadales bacterium | reverse complement strand
TGGCGATTCGGTCGCGCGCTTCGAGGCGCGGATGCGGACCTTCCTCCGAGCCGGAGCCTGGCTGCTCCTCCTGCGCGGCTGTCTCCGGCGCGGCATCGGCTGGAGCTTGCGGCTCCTGTTGCGCGTCGGCGTCCGAGGTCGCCTCGGCGTTGGCGCTCCGCCGTTTGTCCACGAACACGAATACTTCTTCCTGTTCGGCCATGTCGTCCTCCTGTACCGTACTGCAGTCCGGCATCGTGTACGGTATACCATACGGCACTACCGGCATCCTCGATGCCGCTTGGAGGGGATCAATGACCCCGCGCGATCTGGCGCACTACCTGGACGGCTATCTCGATATCGCCGGCATGAAGGACTATGACGGAGCTCACAACGGACTGCAGGTGGAAGGCACGCGCACTGTGCGCCGCGTCGCGCTTGCCGTGGACGCCTGCCTCTACACAATCACGGAAGCAGCCGCGGCTGAGGCCGACATGCTGATCGTGCATCACGGGCTCTTCTGGTCCCCTGTAGTCCCTCTGGTCGGAGCGGCCTATCGGCGGATCGCTCCTCTCGTCAACGCAGGCATCGGGCTCTATTCGGTTCATTTGCCCCTGGATGCGCACCCCGAAGTGGGCAACAACCACGTGCTGGCGCGTCTGCTGAGCCTGGAGGTCGCAGAGACCTGGGCGGCATATGAAGGCATGGACGTCGGAGTGATCGGCCGTGGCGCCGGTCGCGTGCTGGACATGGCGCGCAGAGTGGACGAGGTGCTCGGGGTGGCGTCGAGGCTCATCGGAAACCCCGACGCTGCAGCTCATCGCGTCGGCATCGTGTCGGGGGGAGGCTCTGCCAGTATCGAAGAGGCGGCGAACCGCGGGCTGGACCTGTTCATCACCGGAGAAGCTCCGCACCATGCCTACTTGCAGGCAGAGGAGCTCGGAGTTAACATGCTGCTGGCCGGTCACTATGCGACGGAGACGGTCGGAGTTCGGGCTCTGGGCGACCACTTATCGAGACGATTCGGACTCGAGACCGTCTTCATCGAGCACCCGACCGGGTTGTGATGCGGCATGGCCTGTGAGCCCGCCGATTCCCACGACGAGCGCTAGCGGCAGAGCCTGCATCATCAGCCGGTCCAGAGACGTGCGCAGATGCCACTCGAGAGCGTGCGGCGTGGCCATGTAGGCGGCAGTACAGGCTAGCGCCTGCGCGCCCAGCACGAGGAGGGGAGCTCGAAAGATGCGGAGGTCGGTCCTGCCGCTTCGACGCATCCGCCACAGAGCCCAGACGCCCACCGCCGCGATGACCCATGCGAGGCCCCATGCAGGATAGCGCGGACCGACGCTGGTGAGAGACTGACCGATGGCTTCGAGGATGACGGGAACGCGCTCCAGCGGGCGCCGGCGCTCAACGTCTCTGCCCGGTCCTTGCGAAGCCTCGACGACGGGGTAGGTCGCCCCGCCGAGCATGTCGCTGCGCAGATCAAGGCGATGTTTGGTCGCCCACCACGGCGTCACGCATGCGAGAGCGACTGCGAGAGTCAGCAGCGCCGCTCGCAGGCGAACCTGCCCAAGGATCATGCCGGAGATCATCAGAGCCCCGACGCCCAGCAGCGCGGCAGCTCCCTCGTTCTTCGTCAGCAGGCAACCAGCCAAGGCGAGCCCTACCAGTCCTGACAGCCGGAGGTGGCCAGCCTGGTGGCGTTCCACGAGCAAGACCGCGACGGCTACGAGGAATGCTGCGAGGGGAGCGTCGGCATAGCCTGAACTCGCATGGCGAATGACAGCGGGCTGGGCGGCAACCAGGGCGGCTGCGAACACGGCGCAGCGGTTGCCGGAGAGCATGCACGTCAGCCCGTAGGTGAGCGCAACCAGATCCGCGGCAAACAGCAGCCCCACCGCCTGAGCCAGCTTGTCGTTGTCTGTCCCTGCATGAACGTATGCCCACCACGAATGCAGCGGAACGAGCAGCGGGTAATCACGGTGGGCGAAATCGTGCGCCGCCTGGGCGAGGAACCGCGCGTCGCCGTCGTGGAAGAATGCGCGGGCCTTGAACTGCCAGATCGTCCATCCGTCCCACGAGATACCGGCTCCGATGCATGCGGCTATCATGCCGACGACGCCCAGCGCCAGGAGCGCGTATGCAGCCATGCTGACCGACCGACCGAGCGCTGCATCGGCAGGCACAGGTCGGTGGTTACGCACGGATGCGGGCCGTCCGGTTCGTACACGCACAAACCAGTCGGTCGCCGCGGACAGAAGGAGCGCCGCATACGTCGGCCAGACCATGATCCTGTCGGTGATGACGAGACCTGCGCTCACGACGACAGCCATCGAGAGGGAGCCGATCAGGTGCCAGAGCGCGACCCGAACCGGCCACGGAAGCGCGCTCAGGCCGATAGCCGCACAGAGGCAGGCCCCCAGAGCATAGAGAGCCCCGAGCCCGACAGCCAGCCGGCCAAAGCGCCAGTCACGAGTCGGGGGCTCATTGCCGGCGTCGCTCGGCGTTCTCGTCTCGCGAATCGCGGCAACGCCCTCTGCGTATCGCCGGACTGCCCAGCCGGGCTCCGCGACCATCTCGCCTCGGTACAGGACGATGGCAGCGGGGCGGCGCTGAGACCCCGTCTCTGAGACGCGATAGCGGGCGTCTGCCGCTCGGCTCTGTGGCGATGTCGAGGGGACACGGAGAACCAGCAGCGAACGGGGGTAGCACTCGTAGCGCAGCCGAAGCTCGAAGGCGAGGGCCTGAAGTCTCGCCTCGGCAGGCAGTGGCTCCGGGATAGCCAGAACGATATGCCCCTGTTTACCTTCGAGAGCCCGGGCAATGTCCTTCGCGGCACGCTCCCGGGCCCCGCGATGGTCTGACCTGGCTCGCGCGATCGCCCGACCCGTGAAAACGCTGGCGTTAGCGAAGCCGACGGCGAGGGCGACGGCGAACAGCAGTGCGATGAGGGAACGACGGCGGGCGCCCGACGGGGCGCCGGCGCCACGGTCGGTCATTTCGCTCCGGTCACGCGATCAGCGTACCTCCTGCCTTGATCGTTCGCCCGGCGGCTGTCGGATTGCGCCTTCCGGCCGTCAGATCGTATAGTCGGTCTTCGGTATCTCGATGCGCGTCTTCTTGGTCATGGCCTCGTTGGCTCGAACGGCGGCCACGCAAGCTCGCAAGCCGTCCCGCCAATCGCACATGACCGGCGCGCCGACACGAATGCTGGCGAAGAAGTCCTCCATCTCCAGCAGATAGTCGTCTTTGCCCGAGACGTCGCCCTGGATGACCTTCTGGCCCACTCGCGTTCCTGTGACGCCCAGCTTCTTCGTCGCCTCCGGATCGAGCTTCAGACCCGTCTGGCCGCGCGCCCCTTCCTGCTTGTTGACCGGGTCTTTCATCCATGCTTCGCCTTCGGCCGTCGGCTCCTTGAAGTACTGGCCTCCCGTCTGCTGCGACACAATGAGCGTGCCGTCTTTGCCCATGAACTGCTCATAGAAGCCGTCGTACTGGTTCGTGGTGAGGGAGGTGTAGTTGAGCTTCACGCCGCTGGGGTACTCGAAGATCACCTCGACGTTGTCGAACACGGTGCGACCGTCTTTCCAGTAGTTGATGCCGCCGATGCCGACAACGGCCGATGGAGCTTCGCCGAGATACCAGTTGGCCACATGGATCTGATGCGTCCCGAGCTCCGCCATGAGGCCCTGCGAGAGGTCCTTGTAGAGCCTCCAGTTCCAATGCCGATCCGTGGTGTCCTTGGGCACGGGGCGTCGCCACGAGCCGTTGCGGTTCCACTGAGCGCGGACATGGGTGACCTTGCCGCAGACCTTGGCCTTGTTGATCATCTCCCAGCCGTGGTTGTAGATCAGGTTCGATCGCCGTTGATGCCCTATCTGGAGCACGTGCTTGGATGCCACGGCAGCCTTCGCCATTCTCTTGGCGTCTTCGATGCTGTAGGCCATCATCTTTTCGCAGAAGACGTGCTTGCCCGCCTTGAGAGCGTCAACGGCTATCTGAGCATGGGCGAACAGCGGCGTTGCGATCAGGACCGCCTCGACATCCTTGCGATCGAGGACCGGACGGTAGTCCTTGTAGCCCTTGGCGCCCGGCGTCAGCGCCAGCGCCCTCTCAAGATTGGGCTGGTAGATGTCGCACAGGGCAACAAACTGCACGCCCGGAACGCTGAGAGCCCTCTTGAGATCATGCGTCCCCTGACTGCCCACCCCGATGAACGCGCATTTCACGGGTCTGGTCTCCTTGGCGGCGTCCGCGCGTCGCTGTTGGACCTGAGCCGTAGCCTCATAGGTGAGGCCGAGCGCGGCTGCAATGGCGGCGCTGCCGGCGATCACCTCCCTGCGCGTCGCTCCAGACGGAGCCAGCATGATCTCGTGGCGAGTGTCTTCGGGCGCCATGGCACGTACCTCCACATCCGGATGGGGAGTTCGCACGACCGCGCCGTGGCGGTCGCGGAGAGCCCCTGATAGCGTAGTATAGGTTCGACGGGGCAGGCCTGTCAACCGAATGCACGCCGGCAGGGCTGGTAGAATGAGCGCCAGGAGTCGGCATTTACGACGACCGGAAGTTCCCGCGGGAGCCGAGCGATGCTCCACCGATGGCTGGATAGCCTTGTCAGAGGAATATGGAGCGTATCCATCCGGAGCCTTTCGGCGCCCGAGGCTCGGCGCGTCCATGCGTTGCGGGTTCTCACGCTGGCCGTTAGCCGTCTCAAGGACGCAGCAGCGCCCTACCGCGCTTCGGTCTTGACTCTGTATGCTCTCCTGTCGTTGGTTCCCGCCATTGCCGTCGGCCTCGGGATAGCCAGGGGCTTCGGTATCGAAGACCTCTTCGCACGACAGATCCGAGCCGCGCTGCCGGGGGACGCCGCGACCGCTAACAAACTGGTCGAGTATGCCCACAACGCGTTGCGGCTGGCCAGCGGCGGCGTCGTGGCGGGCGTTGGGACCGTTACGCTCCTGGTCGCCATCGTGCGCATTCTGAGCCACATCGAGTATGCGCTGAACGCAGTCTGGCGGGTAGAGAGGCCCAAACCCCTTCGCAGGCGCTTGGCCGACCATCTCGCGCTTGTGATCGTCGCCCCGGTGGGTCTGGCTCTGGCTGGCGCAGCCAACATGGCTCTCGCCGCGCTGCCCTGGCTCTCGTCCGCCGGCGTACCGTCACGAATGGCGGTCACCGTTGCAGCATGGTTAGTGTCCGGTGTCGCGCTGGCGTGGGTCTACGTCTTCCTGCCCAATGCGCGTGTCGGTCTGAGATCGGCGGCCCTATCCGGCGCCGTTGCGGCTGCCCTGCTGCACCTCAGCCAGTGGGGATTCGTCCGGTTTCAGGGGCAGATCGCCAGCGCAGGCTCTATCTATGGCGGGTTCTCGTTCCTGCCGCTGCTAATCATGTGGCTCCAGGTGAGCTGGCTGGCATTCCTGTTTGGCGCTGCCGTAGGTTATGCCTACCAGCATGACCTCGACCATGAGTTTGAGACCGTCATCCTCGCCATGAGTGTGGCCGCGCGGCGACGGTTCGCTATGCGTGCAGCGCAACACCTCGCCACGTCGCTCGCGCGGCTCGAAGGGCCTGTGGGCGCGGACGACCTGGCTGAGAAGACGGGTCTGCCCAGATTGCTGACTCGTCGGGTTCTCGAGGACCTCTGCCGAGCAGGCGTAGCCGCGTGTCTGGAGCACGAGGACCGGCGGACGTACGCGCTGGCATGGCCGCAGGATGCGTTGACGGTCGGGAAGGTCTGGCACGCGCTCGATCACGCGGGAGATGACGGCGCGAGGCCAGGCGAAGGCGCCGGACCTGACGGGCTCGCGGATAAGCTCAGCGAACTCGAGGACCTCATCCTTCAGGCCGGTTCGAGCTCGCTGATCGTCTCGGCGAATGAGCTTCCCACAACAGGGAACCCGGGTCTGCAGGTCGAACCTGACCCACGAACGGCTGACACGGACCATCAAAGGGGGGAACGATGACGAGAGCGCTCTGGACCGCCATCATGCTTGCACTGGCAATCGCTGCCGGGGGTGACGTCCTCGAGTTGCGAGACGGAACCCGCATCGAAAACTGCTTCCTGCGAGACGAAGGTACGCGCGTGTTGATCTGGGACCGCATGGATCAGGTGGGCGGACCGGCGCGTGAGGTGCCACGGAGCGCTGTGAAGGAGTTCAAAATCGAGCGGGACGATGCGTGGGATGCAAAGCCCGATCTGCCCGACCTGAGCGTGACTCACATCGAACTGACTCCGCGACTGCCGGGACTGCACGGAGTCGTGCAATATGATCAGTTCGGCAGGCCCCGTATCGCAGGCGCCAAGGCGCTTAACGAGATTGGCGACCGGGCTTACGCCGAGCCCGAAGAGGCCGTCAAGGGGCTCCAGTTCACCTGCAAGCCCGGCCAGACCGTGACGCTGATCGCGCACGTGAAGAACGTCGGGTTCCGCGATAGCGCACCGTTCGACTACGAATGGATCATGGACGGTCGGCGTCTGAGCGGCGGACGCCATAGAACCCCTGTCAAGGAGATGGCCGAGGTTACCTTCACGCAGAAGTGGGTGTGGGAGTCGGGCCGCCACACGGTCACCTTCCGCATCAAGCCTCAGGGCAAAGAGATCGCCGTCATCAACGATGAGGCGAATGATCCGCTCTGGGGCTTCGCGTTCTTCTATGTTGTCAGTAAGGGGCGCGTCAATGCGTGGCACCAGTTCCGCAGCGCAGCAGGCACGTTCTGCTTTGAGGACTACTATCGGTGGCATCTCGACATCATGAACCGACTGTTCGCAGCGAGCATCTTCCCGTCGGCGCCCGAAGGCATCATCGCACGGGTGCGGCTCGATCGGATACTCTACGCCGACGATGTGGACAAGGCCGTCGCTTCGCTTCGCGAGGCCGATGGCCTTGGCTACCATCAGGGCGGCTGGATCTGGACCGACTCGCCTGAGGAGAAGCAGGGAAAGTGGAACCAGGTCAACCGCGAATGGCGGTGCGCCACGGAATGGTCGCTGCCGCACGAGCTGGGTCATCAGCGCGGGCTCGTGGACTACTATGCGCTCGACTATGCAGGCCACGAAGACCATGTCATGCCCGACAACGGCGACAAGATCACCCATTTCCAGCGGCACCCTGTCACGATGATGCACTGGCACGGCCCTCAGCCGTTCAACGAAACCGATGCCGGCTACCTGAATATGACGTGGGACAAGCCCCGCGGCCACTTCGGCGACTACTACTTCGCGATCCCGAAGGAGGTCTGGCTGCGGGTCGTTGATGTCAACGGCGTGGGCGTCCCGAATGCCACCATTGAGTGCTTCCAGCGGGGCACGCAGGTGGACCCCAACGGCAAGGTCGGACAGGATGGCGCATGCACGTGGTACCCGGTGCTCGAAGACGGCAACTTCGATCGGCCCGTCTCGAAGGAGCCCGTCATGGTGGGGCAGACCGACGCAAGCGGCATGTTGCGCCTCGCCAATCGACCGGTGGAGCCCGTAACCACACTCAACGGCTTCACGCGTGCTCCCAATCCGTTCGGCAACATCAACGTCGTCGGCGGGCGGGGCCTGATGCTCGTTCGCGCAAGCAAAGATGGTCGGCCTGCGCACTACTGGCTCGAAGCGTGGGACCTGAACGTGCTCTGGTTTCGCGGGCAGAGGGACCGCTGCGAGATCGTGCTGCGCACGCCATACGGCTCAGTGGATGGCCCGCCGGCGCCCACGGGCGTGAAGGCGAGCGCCACAGGAGAGGATAAGGTCACGGTTGCCTGGGAGAGCCCGATCAGCCCTCGGGAGGGGGTCTATCTCGATCGCGTCATCGGCTATCGCGTGTATCGGCGCGTATCCAGCGACGGTCTCAACGACCGGCCGTGGCATCCGGTGGCGACGCTGGGCCCGTCCGAGCGGTCTTTCGTGGTTGACCTGAAGACCACGCTCGTCGAGGACACGTACTGGTTCACGCGCACCGATCGGTTCGCCGTGTCGGCCATCGGCGAGAGCGGCAGGGAGAGCGCGTTGTCGGAGGCACAACCGTTGCGGAAGTAATCAGCGCCCGGCGCGTGGCCGGTCTCTTCCGTGCAGCACGCAGGATGCCGAAGGATGGCCGCAAGGCGCATGCTGGGTGGCATGGGTTCAGCGCTGATTCATGATCGGGCGAAAGTCCGGCGTGCCGGGCGACGGAGTTGCTTGGGGTACCGGCTTTGGAAATCCCGTGCTCTGCGTGCCGTACCAGCCGGGCCCTCGGGGGAGGTGAGCCTATCCGGTGCTCTGCATGGCCGCCGCCAGCCCCGTGATGCTCAGGAGCATGGCTTCGCGCCATGTGGGAAGGTCTTCGCCGTCACGCAGGCGGCGAAGGAGCTCCACCTGCAGCTTGCTCAGCGGCGCGACGAGGGGATCACGGAACTCAACGGTCCGCCTGAGCGCCGGGGCATCGGACAGTAACACATCTCGCTGCGTCACCCGCAAAACCCATGCCACGGTACGGGTGTACTCGGCAGCGATGACCTCGTGAAATCGGCGGCCCAGCGCCTCGGGGCGGGCTAGCGCTGCGTATGCCGCCGCCGTCTCCATGCTCGAGCGCATCAGCTCCAGTTCGGCGTTTTCGATAACGGTCCGAAAGAACGGCCACTCGGCGTACATGCGGCGCACGAGCGCAAGCCACTCGTCGGCATCTCCGGGCTGGCTCATGAACCATTCGAGGGCTGAGCCGAGGCCGTACCATCCAGGCACGGTATAGCGGCACTGGACCCATGCGAAGACCCACGGGATGGCGCGCAGCTCGTCGAGGCCGACCAGTTCAACGCCGGTCCGACTGGTTGGGCGCGACGCGATGGGCAGACGGCTGATGTGGGCGATCGGTGTCGCCTGCGTGAAGAAGCTCCAGAACTCAGGATCGTCGTAGACCAGGCGCCGATATGCCTGGCGCGACCGATCTGCCATCGCCTGCATGGCCTCGCGAAACGCGGTCGGGATGCGCCGGCGTTCCTCCTTGCCGGATGCCTTGACCATGGCGGCATGGATGATCTGCTCGAGATGCCGATGGGCGATGGGAGCCAGACTGTAGCGGAACGAGATGACCTCGCCCTGTTCGGTGAAGCGGATGCGGCCGCTGAAGGTCCCGCTGGGCTGCGAGAGGATCGCGCGGTTGGCGCGTCCGCCGCCCCGGCCCACGGTTCCTCCGCGACCATGGAACACGCGTAACTCGACCCTGGCTCGCCTGCAGGCCTCCATGATCCGTGTCTGGGCGTCTTGAAGCGCCCATGTGGCGGCCATGTAGCCGCCGTCCTTGCTGCTGTCGGAGTAGCCCAGCATCACTTCCTGGAATCGGCCCACGGCATCGAGATGCGCCCGATAGGCTCGATTGGCGAAGAGCTGTCGCAACAGGCGGTCGCAACGCGCGAGGTCCTCGATGGTCTCAAAGAGCGGCACCGCATGGATGTCGCTCTCCATCCGCTTGCCGTGCTCCGTCAGACGCCAGCGGATCAGACCTGCCTCCTTCGCCAGCACCAGGACCTCGAGCAGATCGCTCACCTCGTGGGTCATGCTGATCACATAGGCCGTCACGGAGTTGGGGGAAATGTAGCGCTGGGCGTGCCGCATGACCTCGAAGACCTGAAACACGCGCTGGGCCGTCTCGGAACCGATCCAATCACGTGCCACGAGCGGGCGAGGCGTGCAGAGCTCGCGGGTAAGCAACGCCACACGTTCGGGCTCCGAGAGGGTCGTGTAGGGGCGG
>JAAYVH010000059.1 GCA_012517255.1 Chthonomonadales bacterium | reverse complement strand
TGAAGGCTCGCCATTCCGGGATGGGCTCGATGATGTCGCTGATGGCCAGGATGTGGGCCGCCCGGTTCTTAAGAGCCAGCACCGGGTAGCAGAGGCGGATCGGCTCGGGCTTCGGGTAGTCCACGCCCATGGGAAAGACGAGTTTGCCGGACGCCGACCATCTTCCGTCGGCGTCGAGGAAGCTCCAATGCTGCGCAGAATGGCCTTCGATGTTCATGAGCAGCGCGCTGCCAGCCGGCCCATCGGCGCAGAAGCCGCGATAGGAATGCTCGGTGAAGGGCGGCTGACCCTGCCACACCGGCAGCAGCACATCGGGCGACAACGACGGCGCACTGGCGCGAAAGCGCACTACCTCGGGCCGTGCCGGACCGCCGTAGGTGTCTATGGGTGTGAGCGTCGGGTTGGTCGAGATCAGTATCCAGCCTCCCCGCAAGGCTGCGATGGGGCACGGCTCGCGGGTACGCCCGGCTTGATCCTTGTGGATGACCTGCCAGCCGGACCTGTCACGGCGATGCAGGACCCAGCGGGTATTGTTGAGCGGCTTGGCGCCGGGAATGGTCTCGAGGCCGCTTACGAACACGTCCGACCCGACGCGAGCCACGCATGTGCTGCCATAGCACCACATGGGCCCGGCGCCGTTGTTCGCCGGTTCGTAGGCGTAGATGGTCTCCTCGGCGAGCACTCGCGGCGCTCGCTGAGCGCCTGCCGAGATAGCGCACAGGAATGCAGCGCCCGTCACGAGCAGGCCGAGGGCGCGCACGGTCGTCACTTCGGGTGGGTTCATGGCGATTCTCCGCGTGGGCAATCGGCGTTCAGGTGAGGATTCCCGCTTGGCCGGGAGGTTTCCTGTCGGGCGCGGCGTACCTGTAAGCATCTGCAGTCCCGCACGGACGGACCACAGGGGGCGCCAATGGTATCCGACAGCTCTCCGGCACCACAGGATCGGCGCGCAGCGACGCGTATGCGAGCGCTTCTTGCGCTCCTCGTGATCCTCATCGCCATCGGCATCGTACGTCTGGTCCGGGGTTCGGGGCCCGAGCCGCTGGACCTCCGTTTGCGCGGCGAATCGCACGACGTCGTGGCGGCCCTCGACGAGCGGCTGGGACCGCTGGACGAGTCGGCTCGTCTGCGTCTGCTGCTCGAGTACGTGGATGATTCGAGCCCCAATCTGCGCTATGCCTCGGTGGACGCTCTGGGAAACCTAAAGAGACCTGAAGCCGCCGATGCCATTCGTGCAGCGTTCGAGGATAACTCGTCGCAGGTGCGTCAACGCGCGGTCGAGGTCCTCCATCAGGTGGATCGGCAGCGAGGCTTCGCGCTTCTCCTGTCGGCGCTTCGCGATGAAGACGACTGGATCCGCGAAGCCGCCGCCATGCAGCTCATGCTACTCCTTCGATCGCCCGGTCCCGAAGCTACGAAGGGCTAGCCGGTTCTGGTGGCAGCGATGGACCCCGCCGACCCTGTCGTCTGTCGCACCGCGATCTACGCCCTGTCGCGGGTTACGGGCAAGCCGTGGCGGCTGAAGGCTGCCATGTCCGACAAGGAGCGCGACGCAGTGATCGCGCGGTGGCGCGCGTGGTGGGACAAGCAGAAGACCGCTTCGCCATATGCCCGGGAACCTCTGCCGGAACCGGTCCGTCCCTCGCGCCGAGATCCCGCTCCAGACTTCCGGATCCGCGATCTCGACGGCAAGCTCCACTCGCCGGATTCTCTGCGCGGCAAGGTCATCCTGATCCACTTCTACGGCGTGTGGTGCGCGCCGTGCGACGCCGACATGCGCAATCTGGCGAAGCTCGACGCGCGCTATGCGCCTCAGGGGGTCGCGATGATCGGAGTGGCGCTCGCTCCCCACGACAAGGATGACGTCAGGAAGTGGTGCGCCGAACGCGACGCCCGTTTTCCTCAGGCGCTGGCGAGTGATGCAATCCTCGAAGCGTTCGGCCATGTCCACGAGGTGCCCGTGACGGCGCTCATCGATCGCAACGGCGACCTCCGCTACCGCTGGGAGGGAGAGCGCGACATCCGGACGTATGAGACCGCGCTCGACCGGATCCTGGCTGGCGGCTAAGCCTGCGGACGGCTCAGACGGCGCTCCTATGGGGTAGTCTGTTGTGATGGACCTTCGCCGTGTCTTGCATACAGCCGCGCTCGGATGGGCGCTCCTCTGCCTTGCGCCGCCCCCTGTGTTCGCGCAGTCGCCCGAGTTCTCCCGGATGGCCGTGTCGGGCATCCGCGACCTCGAGGCGTCGGTCACCGTCGTCAAGGCCGATCTGCCGCAGCTCGAGAAGATCAACAAGGACTTCGGCATCGCCTACCGTCTGAGGGAAGTCACCATCCACTACAAGGAGCCCGACAAGTTCCGCATGGACAGTCGGCTAGGCATGCTCGTCGTCAACGGTCCGACACGCTATCTGCGCGTGCCGCAGCTCGGCATCCGCCGCCGCGACGATGTCGGCCAGTCGCTCAGCCGCCGCCATTCGCTGCTCGATCTGGGACTGATAACGGTGAGCAGGCTCGATCAGTTCGTCACGAAGTTCCTGCGCACCGAGGTGATCCGGGATCGCACGGCCCACGCCTTCGAGCTGAAGCTCAAGGATGCCGACAGCGATCGCTATGTCGTATGGGTGGATCCCGATCGAAAGATCATCCTCCGCCGTCGCTGGCTCGATGCCGAGGGACAGACCCGGGCTACCTTTGACTACCTCGAGCCGCGTGAGGTTGCGCCCGGGCTCTGGCTGCCGACGCGGATCGAGGTGCGCAACCCGGCGGGCGAGCTCGCCGGCACGACGGCCTACACCGAAATCAAGGTGAACCAGGACCCGCCCGACGAGCTCTTCGCCATTGAAGGCGGCGCAACGGCGAAGCCGGCGGCGCAGCGATAAGGGCTGAGACGCGGCGGTCGAACAGGACAGATCGAAGGAGGCAGGCAGAATGGAAGGCAACGAAGACCACTCGAGGGCGCGCGGCCCGTACGCCCTGGGAGAACCGGAGCTCGACCTCCATCGCCTGGCCGGTCTTATCCGGTTGGTGGAGACGCGCGGGCTAGCCGAGTTGATCGTCGAGGAGAACGGCTGCCGCTATGCGGTGCGCGGATCGGGCGCAACGCGCGTGCGTTCGGAACCGCACCAGGCGGTCGCCCACCGGAGCGAAGCGCCGCGTCGGGCGCCCGAACGCGATCAAAACGCGCCGACTGATCGGTCCGGTTGGATAGCCCTCACCTCACCCATGGTCGGCGTCTTCTACCGCAGTCCCGGGCCCGGAGAGCCCCCGTTCGTCGAGGTCGGCGACCCGATCGAGGAGGGGCAGACCATCGGCATGATCGAGGCGATGAAGGTCTTCTCGGAGATACCATCGGACAGCGCAGGCGTGGTGGCTGAGATCGTGGCCGCGGACGGGCAGCTCGTGCGCGCCGACGAGGTTCTCCTCTATCTCGCACCTCTCGACACGCAAAGCGACGAAGGAGTCTTGCATGAGTGAGCAGTCAGGATCCGGCACGGGCCACGGGACACCGCCGATACAGATAGGCCTGCTGGGACTGGGTGTCGTTGGATCGGGCGCCTATAAGGTGCTCACCGACAACGCCGACGCGATCGAGCAGAAGGTCGGCGCGCCCGTTGTCGTGAAGAAGATCGCCGTCCGGAACCTGAACAAGGAACGGCTCGTCAGCGTCGATCGCTCGCTTCTCACCGATAACCCCGACGAGGTCCTCGATGACCCTGACATCGCGATCGTGTGTGAGCTTATCGGAGGCGTACATCCCGCGAAGGAGTTCGTGCTCAAGGCGCTCCGCAACGGGAAGTCGGTGGTGAGCGCCAACAAGGAGCTCATCGCAAAGGATGGCCACGACGCCATGGTGGAGGCGGCCCAGCGCAATCTCGACTTCATGTTCGAGGGGTCGGTGGGCGGCGGCATCCCCATCATTCAGGCTATGAAGAGCGCTCTTGCCGGCAACGCGATTCACGAAGTCAAGGGCATCGTCAACGGCACCACGAACTACATCCTGACGCGCATGACCCGCGAAGGGGCCGAGCTTGCGGACGTGCTGCGCGACGCGCAGGCGAAAGGATACGCCGAGGCCGATCCGACCAACGATGTCGAGGGGTTCGACGCGCAGTACAAGATCGCGATCCTGAGTTCCATAGCCTTCACGAGCCGCGTTCAGCCGTCGGACGTCTACACCGAGGGCATCATGCGCATCGGGGCCCACGACATCGAGCACGCGCGCGAGATGGGCTATGTGGTCAAACTGCTGGCCATCGGTCAGCGCGTTGGCGACGACGCCGTGCAGGTCCGCGTGCATCCCGCGCTGGTGCCGGCGTCACACCCGCTGGCCTCGACCAGCGGGCCGTACAACGCGATCCTCGTGCGTGGCGATGCGGTCGGCGATGTCATGTTCTACGGACAGGGCGCAGGCATGCTGGCCACGGGAAGCGCCGTCGTGGGCGATATCATCGAGGTGTGTCGCAACCTGCGTCACCATGCCACCGGTCGGATCGCCTGCACCTGTTTCGAGCATCGGCGCGCCCTGCCCATGGATACCGTGGTGACCCGCTACTACGTGCGAATGTACGTCACGGATAGGCCCGGAACCCTCGCGGCCATCGCGGGGGTATTCGGCCGCCATCAGGTCAGCATCGAGTCGGTACGGGCCACTGCGGCCGATCGTGCCGAGGCCATCTGGGTAACCCACCGCGTGCAGGAGGCGAACATGCGCCGGGCGCTCAAAGAGCTCGGCAGCCTGCCGGAGGTCTACTCCGTCGAGAACTGGCTCCGCGTCGAGGAATAACGGGAAAGGGCATCGGAATGGGATCTACGCCGCGCGAAATCGTGCTGCAGACGCTGGAGTTCCGCAATCCGCCGCGCGCTCCGCGCCAACTGTGGCTGCTGCAGTGGGCGCTCGACCATCATGCCGCCGAGGTGGATGCGCTTCGCCGAGACTTCCCCGACGATATCGCCGGCATTGGCGGACACCATCGAGAACTGCCGAAGACCAGCGGCAACCCGCACATTCCGGGCGAGTACGTGGATGAGTGGGGCGCCGTCTTCACCAACATCCATGCAGGCGTCATCGGCGAAGTCAAGCATCCGGTCATCGAGGACTGGGACACCGACGTCGAACGCGTCCATTTCCCGCGTGAATGGCTCACGATCGACCGCGATGCCGTGAATCGCGACTGCGCCGCCACGGATCGGTTCACCATGGCAGGCATGTGCCCGCGGCCGTTCGAGCAGGCCCAGTTCCTGCGCGGTTCCGAAAACCTCTATGCCGATCTCGCATCCGGCGACGTCCGGCTTCTGGCGTTCTTGCGGCGCATGCATGAGCTGTACGTCGAACTCGTCGAGAAGTGGGTGCAAACCGACGTGGACGGCATCTCCTTTATGGACGACTGGGGAGCCCAGCGCGGCCTGCTCATTCGCCCGGCGGTCTGGCGCGAGGTGTTCAAACCCATGTATCGCGATTACGTGCAGATCGCCCATGCGGCAGGCAAGAAAGCCTTCATGCACTCGGACGGCCACATTCTGGCTATCTATCCCGACCTCGTCGAGATCGGCGTGGACGCCGTCAACTCGCAGCTCTTCTGCATGGGGGTGGCCAATCTCGCGCCCTTCGCAGGCAAGATCACGTTCTGGGGCGAGATAGATCGCCAGAACCTGCTGCCTCATGGTACGGTGGAGGACATCGAGCGCGCCGTCGAAGAGGTCCATACGCACCTCTGGCGGAACGGCGGGTGCTTCGCCCAGTGCGAGTTCGGCGCAGGCGCGCGGCCCGAGAACGTCCGGCGCGTGTTTGAGACCTGGGATCGCCTCACGAGCGCACGGTACGCCGGCGGTTGAGTAGGTCGGCGCGAGGACGGATCATCGCACGCGTCCCGCCGGCGGTTGAGTGGGTCGGCGCGAGGACGGATCATCGCACGCGGCAATGCGTGGACGCCGCGCCGACCGTATCGAACCCCCGGCGGGCGTAGAGCGAGTTTGTTTCCGTAGCCCGCCCTGGTTTCGACACGGCGCTTTGCGCCGGCTCAACCCCCGGCGGGCGTAGAGCGAGTTTGTTTCCGTAGCCCGCCGTGGTTTCGACACGGCGCTTTGCGCCGGCTCAACCACCG
>JAAYVH010000058.1 GCA_012517255.1 Chthonomonadales bacterium | reverse complement strand
GCGGGGCGATGGACGCGACCGGTAGTGCTTTGCCAGCGCCGTGCGTGCCGAGGGTATATCGCCCTGGTCGAGAGCGGCTTTGACCTCCGCCATGTCGGTCCGCGTCAGGTCGAGAGCGCCGAGCAGGTCATCGGGTCTCGGCGGACTCTGGGCTTCGCCAAGGGCGAGCGGGACGGCAGCCGCCCCTATCAGCAGCGCTCTGCGCGATACAGATCCGTCTGGTTCCATACCACTCCTCCTGAATGGGCCGCGCGATTCACTCCCTCACGCACGACAGATCATAGCCACGGCATCCTTCCACACGGCGTACCTGGCCTCACGCTCGTCCGACGCGATGCGAGGCTCGAAGACCCGATCCGGCTTCCATCTCCGGGCCGCGTCGTGGGGATCGCCGATCGGTCCGCACGCGATCCCCGCCAGCAACGCTGCGCCCATCGCCGTGGTCTCGGTCACCGCGGGACGCTCAACGACGACTCCCGCAAGGTCGGCCTGCATCTGCAGGAAAAGATCATTGGTCGCCATGCCCCCGTCGGCACGGAGAGACACGACGGGCTGACCGGCATCGGCAGCGAGCGCCTCGAGCACGTCACGAGTCTGGAAGCATGCCGCCTCGAGCGCCGCGCGAACCAGATGGGCGCGCGAGGAACCGCGAGTCAGTCCGACGATGGCTCCCCGGACATCGGGCCGCCAGTGTGGCGCTCCGAGGCCGACGAAAGCCGGCACGAAGGTGACGCCGCCGCAATCCGGCACCGAGGCAGCGATCTGCTCGGTCTCGCGGGTATCTGCGATGAGCCCAAGGCTGTCTCGCAGCCACTGAATCGCGGCGCCCGTAACGAACACGCTGCCCTCCAGCGCATACACGGGCGAGCTGCCTCCGATCTGCCACGCCACCGTCGAGAGCAGCCGGTTGCGCGACAGGCAGCGCCGTTCGCCGGTATTCATGAGCGCGAACGAGCCGGTGCCGTAGGTGTTCTTCACCATGCCCGGCGCGACGCAGGCCTGACCGAAGGTCGCCGACTGCTGATCGCCGACGAGCGCGCCGATGGGCACTGCCGCTCCGAGGACGCCGGCATCCGCTTCGCCATAGAGCTGCGCCGTCGGGCAGATGCGAGGCAGCGCCGGCATGGGCACGCCGAAGACGTCGGCGAGTTCCTCATCCCAGGTGCACGTGTCGGCGCGCATGAGCATGGTTCGGCTGGCATTGGACACGTCGGTGGCATGCACGGCGCCGCGTGTCAGCCGCCACAGAAGGAAGCTGTCCACCGTGCCGAAGGCCAGTTCGCCCCGCTCGGCTCGAGCCCGCGCTCCGGGAACCGCATCCAGCATGGCGGCGATCTTGGTGGCCGAGAAGTAGGGGTCGAGGACCAGACCGGTGCGCGCATACACGAGCTGCTCGACGCCTTCGGACCGCAGCCGCGCGCAGACATCCGCCGTGCGGCGGTCCTGCCAGACGATGGCCGGCGCGATGGGCAAGCCGTCCTTACGATCCCATACCACGGTCGTCTCGCGCTGGTTGGCGATGCCGATGGCTGCGAGATCGCGCGCTCCCACTCCAGCGTCGTTGAGCGCCTGCTTGAGCGCCGCGAGCTGCGTCTGCCAGATGGCCTCGGGGTCGTGTTCGACCCAGCCATTCGCGGGAAACGCCTGCGGGTGCTCCATCTGGCCAACGCCAAGAATCGCGCCGTCCGGCGTGAAGACGATGGCGCGCGAACTGGTGGTGCCCTGATCAAGAGCCAGCAGCAGATCCCCCATGGCGGACCTCCCTCGTGTGGCACGGAATGGGTTCGGGTAGTATGGTACCGGACAGCGCCGCTATCGGGAGATGCAGCCGTGGAACATGACCGTGAAGTCCCGTCAACGATCCCGTTCGCCCCTGGGCGCTCCAGCGCGCCCGACGCCGGCGGCGAACGCGTTCTGGCTGCGGTGGCCTATATGGCCGAAGAACTCCTGAAACCGGGAGCATGGGAAGCGCGTCTCCAGCCGGCCATGGCCCGCCTCGGCGCCAGTCTGCATGCAGCCAAGCTGCATGTCCTTCGGTGCGTGAGCGACGAGCGCGACCGACCGGCCATCACGTGCGTGGCCGAGTGGATCCGGCCCGACGCTGCCATCCGGCCATGCATACACGGCGAGGTGGTGGCGTGGGAGGATGCCGGATTGGACCGCTGGCGGCAGCTCCTGGAATTGGGCGGCAGCATCTGCGGTCCGGTGCGAGACCTGCCCGAACCCGAGCGAAGCAACATCGGCCATCAGGGCACGCAGTCGGTGGCGACTCTGCCCATCTTCGTGGGCGACGAGTGGTGGGGCATTGTCGGTCTCGACGAATGCGACAGTCCTCGCCTCTGGAGCACGTCGGACCTCGAGTGCCTTGCGACCGCAGCCAGGCTCATCGGCAATGCCATTCAACGCGAACGGTCTGAGGCGGCACTCGCGTCTATGGCCGCCCTCGAAAGGGCAATCATTGACGAGTCACCCATCGGTATCTCCGTAAGGGATCGGACAGGTCGGCTCCTGCGATGCAATGCGGCTTGGAAGCGGATCTGGGCGAAGACGGATGAGGAAGTGCTCGACGACATGACGCGGGTCCGGGATCGGCTCAGTCTCGATGAGCGGGATTCCTATCTCGGGGCCTATGCAGCGGATGTTATCCGGGTGTACGAGGAGGGCGGCTCGTGCCGCGTGCCCGAGGTCCCATCGTTGAACGATCGTCCGGGTGCGGCTCGGTGGCTGTCGCAGACGTTCTATGCCATTCAGGACGCATCGGGCGAGGTATCGCGCGTGGTGGTGCTCACGGAGGACGCGACGTCGCGGCGACAAGCGGAGGAGGAGGCCCAGCGTCTGATGCAAGAGCTGCAGCGCTCGGCGCAGGAGCTCGAGACGAAGGTTCAGGAGCGAACCGCCGAGCTCAAGGCCATCAACGAGGAGCTACAGGCCTTCACCTACTCTGTCTCCCACGACCTCCGTGCCCCGTTGCGCGGCCTCGACGGCTTCTCGGCGGCGCTCCTCGAAGACTATGGCGATGTGCTACCGACAAACGGCAGGCGCTACGCCCATCTGATACGTCAGAGCGCGCGGGAAATGGGGGCTCTCATCGACCGGATGCTCGAGCTGTCCCGGCTGAGTCGCCGGGCCATCGAGCGGGAGTGGCTTGCGGTCAACGATGTTGTGCGCGAGGTCGTCGAGGACCTTGAGCCTGAGATACAGGGCCGAGACGTCCGGCTGCACGTCGGCGATCTGGGCTCATGCTGGGCTGATGCCGTGCTCATCCGTCACGTCTTCGCCAATCTGATATCCAACGCCGTGAAGTTCACCCGCGATCGCGTGCCGGCGGTCATCGAAGTGGGCAAGCGGGATGGGGCGTTCTACGTCAAGGACAACGGCGCCGGCTTTCCCATGGAGTATGCCCACAAGCTGTTCAAGCCGTTCCAGCGGCTGCATTCGGCGCAGGAGTTCCCCGGCACCGGCGTCGGCCTGACGATCGTGAAGCGCATCGTCACCAGCCACGGCGGACGTGTGTGGGCGCAAGGGACAGAGCACGAGGGCGCCTGCTTCTACTTTACCATCGGCGATCCGCCCGCGACGGAGATGACCTGAGCCTGACCGGTCCGACAGCTCCCGGCGGGAGGTGTCAGGCGTACAGCGCGAACGATCCGTAGCCGACGACGGCGTCGCGAGGCCCTGCCGTATCGCCGGAGTTGCGCAGATCGAGTTGCTCTATGCGGAGGCCCAGGCGACGCGCCGTCAGCAGCAACCCTCGCAAAGCGGTCGAGCCGCAGGCAGCCTCATGGCCGATGGCATCGGGGTTTAGCTCCAGCACGGCCGCCGCCGTGCGCGCATCCGTCTCTTTGGCCTCGTTGTAGGGCAGGTAATGCGTGAGATCCGTGCTGACGAGGATGAGGGTCTCGCCGCCGTCCCAGAGGCCCTGGAGCACGCTCGCCACGGACTCGGCCGTCGTATGACCCGTCAGCAGCGGAACAATGCTGAAGCTGACCAGGACCGTCTGCAGGAACGGAAGCTGCACTTCCAGGCAGTGTTCGGGAGCGTGCGCTGCTTCGACGACGCGCACATGAGGCAGCGATAGGGCGATATCCACCGAGCGCACATCCACGGGCACGTCGCCCAGCGGCGTCCGGAACGATGTCGCTCGGCTGACGGCGATGCCCTCGAACGGAACCCGATGCGCAGGGCCAATCATAACGACACGGCGAATGGTGGTGCGGCCGGCTTCCAGAAGAGCGTAAGCGGCGCCTGCCACCGGTCCGGAGTAGACGTAGCCCGCGTGGGGAACGATGATGGCCTTGGGCACGGCGGAGCCCAGCCGCGCCGTGGGAAGGCATCGGTCCACAGCGGCCTTGAGAGCTGGACCGAAACCCGGGTAGAACGTGCCTGAGACTGCCGGTTGACGAATGCCAGGCAAAATCGGCCTCCCGCGCGTATTATAGTCTATGTGAGGCTTGCGAACGATGCGTGCGCGTTACTGGACCAGACAGGATGACAACAGAATCCGCTGCGAGCTTTGCCCGCGCCTGTGCCGGCTGAAACCCGGTCAGCGCGGCGCGTGCTACGTGCGTCGCCACGACGGCGAGGGGCTCGAGCTCGCTTCCTATGGCCGCACGTCCGGGTTCGCGGTTGATCCGATCGAGAAGAAGCCTCTCTATCACTTTCTGCCCGGCACCAGCATTCTGTCCTTCGGCACCATCGGCTGTCACCTTGCGTGTCGTCATTGCCAGAACTGGCACCTCAGCGCCTGTCAGGACGAGGACCGCCTTACGGCGGAAGGAACCCCCGACGAGATCGCGGCTGCCGCGCGCCGCTATGGGTGTTCCAGCGTGGCATTCACCTACAACGACCCCATCCCGTCGCTCGAGTTCGTGGTGGATGTGGCGGCGGCGTGCCGCCGGCGGAGGATCGCCACCGTGGCCGTGACCAACGGCTACATCTCGCCGGCCGCCTGCGGCGAGTTCTTCGGCGCCATGGACGCGGCCAACATAGACCTGAAAGCCTTCACCGAGGCCTTCTATCGCCGCAACTGCGCCGCGCATCTGCAGCCCGTGCTCGACACATTGCGCTACGTGGCCCGAACGCAAACCTGGTTGGAGGTGACGAACCTGATCATCCCGGGGGAGAACGATGATGCCGACGAGATCAGCCGGATGACCGAGTGGATCGCCGCCGAGCTGGGCGAGGAAATGCCGGTCCACTTCTCTGCGTTCCACCCAGCATGGAGGATGCAGGATAGGCCCCCTACGCCTCGATCCTCGCTGGCCTCGGCTCGCGCCATCGCGCTCAGAAATGGCCTCCGCCATGTCTACACCGGCAATGTCTACGATCCGGAAGGCGGCGAAACCCGCTGCTCGGTCTGCGGATCGGCGCTCATTCGCCGCGTCGGCTTCGAGGCCCGCATGGTGAACCTGCGCGGCGGGTCCTGCGCCCGGTGCGGAGCGAAACTCGCGGGCGTCTTCGCGTAAGCGCGACAGCCACCACGGCCATTCCCGCTCAGGCTGGAATCTGCGCGTTCCCGAGGTCCAAGGACCTCCGCTATCATCCATCGTCGCTCCGCGACGAACGTGGGTCATCTTGTCGTCGCTACGCGATGGGGTTGGGTACGCATATCGTCGCGTAGCGACGATGGACGATAGCCGGGCGGCGCAAGCCCCCGGACGACGGCGACCACCATCACCCCAACCCGTCGCGTAGCGACGGCGGATGATAGCCGG
>JAAYVH010000012.1 GCA_012517255.1 Chthonomonadales bacterium | reverse complement strand
CTTGAAGGCGACATCCTTGCTCAGCACGATGGTCTGGACGGTGGCGGTACGTCCCGCTGCAGTCACCTTGATGCGGTCGGGATCCACGGCTGCGAGCCGGAAGGTCTCGCCGATCGCGGCGGACCGGGCCGGGGCGACCGGAGCGCTGAGCGACTTCCCGTCTCGGGCCACGATGCGGCCGCCCGTGATGACGGTTTGTGGACGGAAGTCCTCGAGCGAATCGACGAGCAGGATGTCAGCGAAGCGACCTGGGGCGATGGCGCCGATCCGATCGTCCAAGCGGTACATGCGGGCGGTGTTGATGGTCGCCATCTGGATCGCGACGACCGGCGACACACCGCATTCGATGGCGAGCCGAACCACGTAGTCGAGGTGACCGCGTCCGAGAACGTCGGTGGCGGTGACGTCGTCGGTGCAGAACCCCACGCGGTGGCTGGGCGCGCCCAACTCGGTCACCAACTTGATGTTCTCCCGCAGCATCGGGGCGGCCGTCGACTCGCGGATGATGATGTCGATGCCGTTGCGCAGTTTCTCGAGTTCCTCCGCGGGGGAGTACGACTCGTGGCACAACGCGACCCCGGACGCCGCGTAGCCGGCGATTCGCCGGGCGTCCACCAGCGGGGCACAGCCGAACGCCCGCAACCGGTTGCGTTCGGCCATGTCCATCGCGGTCAGGACCTCTTCATCGCCGAACTCGACGAACTCCTGAACCGTCTCCCACAGGCCCACGCATTCGGGCATCTGCTGGGCGATCGCGTGCTCAGCGACCGCGAACCGGTGGCCGACATTCGATTCCGGCACGGTATAGGGCGCCTTCGCCGGAGCACCCCACCACACCCGCATCGGGCCGTTCTCGGTCTCGGCGAGGAACTCCTCGACCCCGGCGATGCCGGCGGACACGAGGATCTGGTCGAGCCCGGAGATCGCCGAGGTGGTGCCGTAGCGAGACACCAGGTCCGAGAACATGGTGACCGACAGCTTGGAGCATTCGATGTGCACGTGCCCGTCGATCAGGCCCGGCGTGAGGAATCGTCCCTGGGCGTCGATGATCTCGGTGCGTGGACCGCGCTGCGCGCTGACATCGCCGACGGCGGCAACGCGTCCGGCTGCGATGGCCACGTCCGCCGGATAGACTTCGCCGGTCAACACGTTGACCAGCTTGCCGTTGGCGATGATTGCGTCGGCGTGCGCCCTGCCGTAGGCGACGTCGAGCAGGTGACGATCAGGCATCTTGGGCCCCTTCGGGTTGGACGGAATCGGTGGGACTGGCGGCGTGGCCGCGATTCATAATGAGGTACAGCACGCCTGCGACGACGACACCGGCGGCGATGCCGAGGTCCGGCGCGAACTCAGGGTGTTCCGGGGAGAGCAGAGCAGTGAGCGGACCGACGAAGTAACCGGTATTGGCGAACAACCCAGCGCCGATCATGCCGATCAGCAAGGCGATGACACCGTTCCAACGGACTCCACCGTTGCCCCAATAGGGGCCGCCGCGTTCGTTCGCCAAGCCGTGTAGATCGTAGCGGCCGCGCCGCAGCACCCAGTCGAGCAAGTAGATCGCGACCCAGGGTGCGAGCCAGATGCTCAGCGACGCCACGAAGGCGTTCAGCAGATTGTAGAAGGACGACTGGGCGACCGCGACGATCGTGATGATCACGCACAGTGCCGTGTCGGTCACGACGATCAGGGAGCGGGGCGCCGGGATCCCGGCCGTCTGGAGATTGAGCCCGGAGGAGTACAGATTG
>JAAYVH010000011.1 GCA_012517255.1 Chthonomonadales bacterium | reverse complement strand
GCGCACGCAGCCCGCCGGTGATTGAGCCGGCGCGAAGCGCCGTGTCGAAATCAAGGCGGGCGATGTTCGTCCGGATGGCGGTGGTTCGGACTGAAGGGCCGACATTGTTCAGACCGGCCCGCAGGGCCGGGGATTGCGCGCCGCGTTCCTACCCATCATCAACGTTGGGTGAGGTGGTGGTCGCCGTCGCCTGACCGGGGCTGACGCCCCGGCCTGAACAATGGCGCCCCTTCAGGGCGCACCGACGAAGCACCCGTAACGCCTGTTCGGGATCGCGTCGCTTCGCTCGCGATGACGTGTGGGCGTGGGCTGCCCGGGATCGCGTCGCTTCACTCGCGATGACGTGTGGGCGTGGGCTGCCCGGGATCGCGTCGCTGCGCTCGCGATGACGTGGGGGCGTGGGCTGGCCGGGATCGCGTCGCTGCGCTCGCGATGAGGTGGCAGATCGTCGTTCACACAGGGCCACGGCCCCGCTCGGCGCGGCGTCGGAGATTGGTGTCGAGGATGCGCTTGCGCATGCGCACGTCTGTCGGGGTGACCTCGACGAGCTCATCGGACCCGATGTACTCGATGGCGCGATCGAGCGTCATTTCGATGGGCGGCGTGAGGCGTATCGCGGTATCCTGGCCGGCCGTGCGCATGTTCGATTGATGCTTGGTCTTGCAGACGTTGACCTCGAGGTCGGTGTCGCGCTGGTGCTTGCCCACGATCATCCCGGCGTAGACGGCTGTGCCCGGCCCGATGAAGAGCGCCCCGCGAGCCTCGGCGTTGTGGAGCCCGAAGGGCGTGGCGATGCCGCTCTCGCTGGCGATGAGCGAGCCATTGCGCGAGACGGACAGATCGCCGACTAGCGGCTCATAGCCGGCGAAAAGCGTGTTCATGACGCCGGTGCCGCGCGTCATGGTAATGAACTCCGACCGGAAGCCGAGCAGGCCCCGGGTGGGCACTTCATAGACGAGGTCGACAACACCGTTCCCAGCGGCGTGCATGCCGGTCATACGCCCGCGCCGAATGCCGAGCTGCTCGATGACGGCGCCGGCATGCTCCTCGGCGACGGAGATGCTCACCTCTTCCACCGGCTCGCACGAGACGCCTTCGATGTCGCGATAGATGACCTCGGGCTGCGACACCTGCAGCTCGTAGCCCTCCCGTCGCATCGTCTCGACCAGAACGGCAAGGTGCAGTTCGCCGCGTCCCGAGACGAGGAACGCATCCGGCGAATCGGTCTCCTCGACCCGCAGGCTTACGTTCGTCTGCAGCTCCTTCATCAGCCTCTCGCGCAGCTTGCGCGACGTGCACCACCGCCCGGAACGTCCTGCAAACGGCGATGTGTTGACCGAGAACGTCATCCGCAGCGTCGGCTCGTCTACAGGCGGCATCGGGAGGCGCACGGGATTCTCGGCATCGGTAATCGTCTCCCCGATATTGACGTCGGGCAGACCGCTCAGCGCCACGATATCGCCAGCCGAAGCCTGCGGGACCTCGACGCGCTTGAGCCCATCGAAGACAAACACGCTGATGATCTTTGCCGGTTGGTGGAGACCTTCACGGGTTATCACCGCCACCGGCATGTTGGGCTTGACCACGCCGGCGGCCACCTTGCCTATGGCGATCCTGCCCCGGTAGTCGTCGTAGTCGAGGTTGCTCACCAGCATGGCAAGGTGCGCGTTCTTATCGCCATGGGGAGCGGGAATGTGCTGGAGGATGCAGTCGAAGAGCGGCCGCAGGTCGGTTCCCGGCGTACCGAGGTCGGCAGTGGCCGAGCCGGCGTGGGCGTCCGTGTAGATGATCGGAAAGTCGAGCTGGTGATCGTCGGCCCCAAGCTGCACGAACAGGTCGAACGTGCCGTTGACCGCATCGTCGGGGCGCGCATCGGCCCGGTCGATCTTGTTAACCACGACGATCGCTCGGTGTCCGGCCTGCAGAGCCTTCTGGGTGACGAAGCGCGTCTGGGGCATCGGTCCCTCGGCTGCGTCAACGAGCAGCAGTACGCCATCCACCATGCTCATGACGCGCTCGACCTCTCCGCCGAAGTCCGCATGGCCGGGCGTGTCCACAATGTTGATCTTGACGGGAGCCGAGTGGGCCCCGGACGGGCGGTAGAGGATCGCCGTATTCTTGGAGACGATGGTGATGCCGCGCTCGCGCTCCTGGTCCATCGAGTCCATGACCCGTTCGGCGACGGTCTGGTTGTCGCGGAACACGTTGCCCTGCCGCAGCATGGCATCCACGAGGGTGGTCTTCCCGTGGTCAACGTGGGCTATGATGGCGACGTTGCGTACTCTTGCGGCAGACACGACCAGACGTCCTCCTAAGCGGCACACGTCTGGGTCCATGGCCGCCGTGCAGTGGAGGGTTAGTGTACCTCCGGGCTGCGGGGCGCGTAAGGATACAGCGCGTAAGCTGCAGGGAAACGGCTGGACCGGCCTCTGGAGGCTTATCACGACGCAGAACGTTGAGAACGCAGGCGCACCGAGCTACAGCGGTCCCGTGTGGGCGCCGATCACGGCTGAGCTTCCGGCGCAGCCCTGGCGCGGCGGCGGCTTTCGACATCCTCAAGGGACTCTACGGCAAGCCATACGCCGGCTTTCGACGCGCGGCGAAAGGCTCGTTCGGCCGCGTCCAGATCCCCCATCTCCACGTGAATAACGCCAAGATACCAGTGGTATAGGGAGTCCTCCCTGTAATGGCGGCGAACAAGCCGCAGGCAATGCTCAAAGGATCTCGTGGCTTCCTGGTCTCTCCCCAACCGCTTGAGGGCCTTTCCGATGGACATAAGCGGCCAAGGAACGGGGGCTCCCGGCGCGCTCTGGGTGATCTCCAAGCTTCGCTGAAGCGCCTCCAGCGCGTCTTGAGGGCGTCCGGCCTTGAGCAACAGATCGCCATATACGAGCCACGACCGCTCGAGCTCCGGCGCCATCTCGACGACTCGATGCGCTGTGCGGAGATACGTCTCGGGTTCTTCTCCGAGCGCGCACTGAGCTTGCGCGATAACGCTCATCATGTCCCAGTGGTTCGGAAAGCGCTGCAGGCCCTCGGCGATCCAGCCGCGCGCCTCGTCCGCATAGCCTGCCCGTATCAGAACGCTCCAACCGCGCCAATAGACGTCGAGCCACGCAGGGTCCAGGCTGTGGGACTTGATATACGCCTCGGCGGCGCCGTGCCAATCGTAGCATCGTTGCAGGGCGGTACCAAGGAACGTCCACGCCTTGGCGTTGGCGGGATTGCGCGTCAGGAAGTTCCGCCAGAGCTCCACGCACTTCTCAGTTTCCCCTCGGCGCTCGAAGTACCGCGTGTAGGCATCCATGGCGTCGGCGCTGTCGGGGCTGCGCTCGAGTAGCCGACCAGCGAGAGCGAGAGTGCGACGGCCCTCTCTGCCGCGGACCAGACCCATGCAGGCTCGGCGATCCACCAGCAGCTTCAGCGCATAGGTGTAGTTCGGATCGAGCTCGACGGCACGCTCAAGGCGCGGGAGCACCAGGTCATACCGTCCCTGAGCCGTCAGCGGGTTGTGACTGCGGGCCAGCGCGAACACATCATCAGGATCCACGTTCAGGGCGGCATCGTAGGCCGCCGACGCCTCGACGGGCTTGCCCCATGCCTCGTACGTGATGCCCAGTTCGTGGTAGTGGGCCACGTTTCGAGGCTCCTCGGCAATGGCCTGCTCGAAGGCCTCCACTGCGCGCTGCAGATGCTCAGCCCGCTGGTCGACGGCGTACTGGGCAAAGACGGCGCCGGCACGAGCGCGCTCGATCAGTCCGCGAAGGTGATGGCGCGTTGCCGCGGATGCCGCATTCCTCTGGGCGGCTTCGTAGACGGCGACGGCGTCGTCGAGTCTCCGAGCCAGCACCAGAATCTGGCCGAGTCGCAGCGACGACGGCAAGTGGCGCGGCTGGAGCTCGAGCACCTTCCGCAGGTGAGCCTCGCCTTCTTCCATCCGGCTATCGGCGATAAGCAGATTAGCCAGCACGAACCGCTTGCGCCAACTGCGCTCGTGCCGCGCGACGTAGACTTCCAGCGACCGAATGCGCTGCTTGCGCCGGCCCAGTCCGTCTTCGAAACTGGCATGATACTCCAGCGTCCCGCCCGATGGCAGTTTCACCTGAATGACACAGGTGTCCCTGAGCCGCCACGCGATTTCGTCGAGCAGGGGACCCACCACGTCCGACCCATCGGGAGGATCCGATTTCCTCGGAGTCTCCGGTGATTCCGACCGGTCGCGTCTACTGGCGGAGCTCGGTTCATCTTCCAGCGCGGCTGCCAGAATGCGCCGGGCCTCCTGGATCCGCTGCCGCGCCGCCGACGCTGTGAGCCCGAACTTCTCGGCGACCTCCGTGTACGACTGCCCATAGAGCGCGTAAGCGATCAAGGGTTCGCGGATCGCGGGACGCATTGCGTCAATGGTCTGCATCACTGTCGCTAGCATCTGTCTGCGAAGCACCTGCTCGGCCATCGGCTCGCCGCGGCCGTGAGATCGCTCGAATACGAGCGGCAAGAGGTCGGCCCGTCGGCGCTCCTCGCGGTGGTAGGAGAGGCTTACGTTGCGCGTCACCGTCTGCAGCCACGCGCCCGGATTGCGGACCGTGGAGTGCCGCACAGACCACTGAGCCCAGGCGCGCGTCATCGCGGTGCGCAACACATCCTCGGCATCATCAGGCCTTCCCCGATGCATGCGCGCGCACAGGTTGCGCAACACCGGCTCGTGCTCCGCCCAGACAATCCAGAACGGATCCAAACCGCCTCCGCGCGGCGGACCGACACCTGCCACTTTGCAGCCTCCTACCAGCCCTACAGGAATCGACTTCTACAAAGAGCGCCGGGATTCCTGCAAATCGGATGCCAACTTCCTGCGCAATCCCGCAGCCGCGGCGTTATGCGGCCCGGCGATCTGCGCGGCTCAAGGTCTGTCCTTTTCTGCTGTACGATCGGACGGCCTGATGCGTTCGTAGACTACGATCGTCGATCCGGGAGCTTCGGGCACGCGCACCTCAAGGCGACTCAGCTCTGCGCCGGAGACTATGCGCCGTTCGTCGGCACCCTCGAACGTCACGCGATAGCGACCCGAAGGCCGTACGCCGCGAACGGTAAGGACGACGGCAGCATCGGCACAGTTGGCGCGTCGGTAGACGAGAAGACAGCCGGCATCGAGATCCTGTCGGTGGAACTGGTAGGCGAACCACCGATCGGTCTCGGCGCTGTGGGGCAGCGTGTCGTAGAAATCCCCCAGCACGTAGGGCCGCAGCTTCTTCTGCACGGCAACGCTCCTCCGCACGCCCTCGGCGTTCTCGGGCGCATGGGCCGCAAGGGCGAACACGTTGCCCGTCGTCATGGCGCTGCGGAACGCGTAGGACGGCTCGAGGCCAAAGACCCCGCAGGCATGCAGCGGAATCCACCGATAGAGCCCGGCGTTCTGGAGCTGGTCGGCTTCGGGATGGGCCCCGTCGCACTGCAGGTCGCTGTGCCACAAGGGCAGTCCCCGCGATAGCATCTCGATGTCGAGCCTGCGGCCGCCGCTGGCGCATATATCTATGAGCATGCCCGGGTGTCTGCGTGCCAGCTCGTCCCACATGGCGTAGAGTCCCTCGATGTGTCGAATCTCCGTCATGCCCTGCCGATCGGGCGGGTCCGCAGCGCGCCATGCCGGCAAAGGCCACGTGTTGAAGTCCCAGCGCACCCATGCCAGACCTGCCTGGGTGATCTGCGCGTCTATCTTGTCGGTCAACCACCTGCGCGCCTCAGGGATGTCTAGCCGGAAGAGCCCTCCGGCGGCTCCCCCGCTGACCCATTCAGGGTGTTCACGAGCGATCTGTGTGCCGGGCGCCACACGTTCGGGCTCGAACCACAGCAGGTAGCCGAGCCCTGCCGCGCGCGCCGCATCGCCGATCGGCTTGAGACCTCGCGGGTACTTCGCAGGATCAGGCTCCCACGTGCCGGTTCCGGCGGGGAAACCGCCCGGATACCATTGCTGAGGGTCCATGTCCGACCAGAACACCTCGATCCCGACGTCGGCAAGCGGCTTCATCACCCGAACATGAGGACCTTCGTAGGTGCCGTCTGGGTCCACTTCGGCGACCGAACCGCAGATGGGCGTGAAGACGACGGCGCCGTTGCGGCGCGGGGTCACATGCTGGATCAGGGTCGAACGTAGGAGCTGATTGCCCCGCAACGGCTCGGTTCCGCGCCAGAAGGTCAGCAGCACGCGCGGCGACCGTATCTCCTCGTGGGGATGGAGCTTCAGGCGCGTCAGCTCCAACCCGGCCCGCAGGCGAAACGTGTCGGTCGCGGTACGATCGAAGGAAGCGGCCCACTGACCGCTCCAGCCGATCGCCAACGCCACGCCGCCTTCGGGCATCTGCACATTGAAGTACGGCATGAAGCCGTCGGAGGATCGGCCTCCCACGGGCGCGAACGACTTCGCCGAGCCCGTTGCCAGGGGCTCCGACACAGGCCTGAAACTGTCGGCGGAGTTGCTGTCGCCGAGCGACCAGTGCAACGTGACCGGGTCGGCTGCCGGGGGCGCGAGCTCGGCATCGAGCGCTCGGATGTCACTCAGAATGGGCGAATCCGAAGCCCCGACATTGGCGACCCGCAGCGTCCATTCGACCGACGGAACGTCGCGGTATTCGATGGCCTCCACTCTGAACCGTAGGCCCCGCTCGGCATCCGTCCAGACGACCGTATGGGCCATGCGTTGCGCGTCGAGGCGCTGTGAACGGACGGTCTTCCTCGTGCCATCAGCGGTGGCACGCCACGGCTCGTCGCCCACCATGAGGGAGAAAGGCGGCGCGCCTTTGCCCGTGATGTGGTCGCGAACCCAGGCGCGCATGGCCGCCTGCTCAGCGGGCGTCTGCGCCGCCCGAGCGGCCGACCCGGCGCAGATCAGTAGCGCCGTCAGCGCTGCCCACACCGGATTCCCCAGGAGGTGATCCATGGTCAGGCTCCTTTCTGCCGCACCGCTCTACGGCTCGGCGGTCAGCGTCCACCTTTGTTTCAGCGTCATGCTCTCGCCCGGCTTGAGTTCGCGCTCGGCCGTGAAGAGCTCGAGGTTGACGCGCCTGTCGGCCCGCGACCAGTTGAGCAAGCACTGGGCGACCTCGCCGCGCTCGAACGTGCACGTCAAACGCCGGCCCGAGCCGGGATCCTCGATGGACCACTCTCCTGCCGGCAGCTCCTCGGCCCGAAGCCAGAGGTCGGTCTCTGCGCCGGCCTGCTCGGCGATGGCGATCGTTCGGTATGATCCGTCGGGCCTCTTGATCCGCACCGATGTGCCCTGCCCGAGCGTCGCGGCGAAGCCCGGATGCGATCGGAGACACGCGACCCGAGGCGATGCGCCCGGATTGCTGACCATCGAGGTGATTACGACAGCCGGACCGGATGAGTGCAGCTCGATGCGCCGCTGCAGCCGAAGACCATTGGGAAGATCGGCCTCAAGCACGGCGTGGCGTTCGGACCGTTCCTTGACGGCATAGGGCTCTTGCCAGCCCGGCGAGCGGTATCCGGCCTCGCTGTATTCCTCGTAGCCGTGGAGCTCCGGCTGCCAGCCGTTGGGAGCGCCTGCCACGGCAACCACGTCGCGGCCCTGGGGGTCGAGCAAACGCCAGATGCGGCCCCCTAGCCCCGGGAGGATCTGCGCCTGCAGTCCGCCGCCCTGTATGGTCAGAACGTCGAGTGATTTCGCCCGTCTCGGCACCGAGGCAAGCCACGCGTCGAGGTTCGCGTCGGGCCCGCCTTCCCGCACCATGGTGACGCCTTCGGCGCGAGCGATGCGCTCGAACTGCTCGGCCAGAGCCCCGATGTCCGATGCGCCTTCCTGCACGAGCTTGCCGTCAGTCTCTCGCCACCGGCCTCCCCGGGCCAGCGTGATCTCGGCGTAGATGATCGGCAGTCGGGCCACCTGAACGCGATGAAGCCGAACCGGATCATCGTGGACGGCAGCCTCGGCCCGATCGAACATCGCTCTGGCCTGAGCGATCATCTCGGGAGTTATGTAGTCGCGCGGATGCGTGTAGATCATCACGTGCCTGTCCGGGTCCTTCTGCGTGGCCTCGTGGATCAGGCGGATATAGTCGCGTATGTGAGGCGATGCGGGGCCGTAGAAGGCGTCGCAGAACTCCCGGATGGCCTTGTCTGTGTCGTAATCGGGATCCCAGAGCGTCTTGGCGATGATGTAGTTGCGCAGCTCCTGCAGCTCCGACCCCTTCGTGTAGTAGCACGACTCCTCGTAAATCCCGCGAACGCCGTTCTCGATGAAGAACCGGATGTTGGGCTTGAGCACGTAGAGGTTCGGGAAGGGACAGATCGAGTGTGCGTAGTTGATCACATAGTCCCAGATCCATAGCCGCTTGCAGATGCGGCTCCAGCCCTTGATGTCCTCGACGAAGCTGGCATTGTGCGGGTCGGCGCCAAGCGGGTGGATGAAACAGCACTCGATGCTGCACAGGCATATGATCACGTTGGGCCGGGGCTTGGTGATCCTGGGCGGCTTGCGCGTGTACTGGTAGGCGAGCGTCTCGATGGCCACGTTCGGGTGGTCCTTCGCAATGGCGTCGGCCACGGCATTCACGAATCGCAGCATCGGTCCGGCCTGGCTGCCCTCCTCCTCGGCAACGGCCGAGCAGTTGGGGCACTCGCAGTAGTTGAAGGTGTCGTTCTGCGAGACCGAGAACACGGTGATGCGCGGGTTCTCCTTGATCCACTTCCGAACGCCCTCGATGCAGATGCGCAGCACATCGGGATTGGTCAGGCAGAGCTGAGCGTAGCCCGATTGGCGCTGGCCCTTGACCAGCGAGAAGTACTCGGGATGCTCGGCAAAGTAGCGCTCGGGCGGACAGAGCGCCGCGAAGGTATGGGCGAGGGAGTGGACGCCCACGTTGCCTCCCTGCTCCGGCGCGATGGCATGGTTGGCGCCGTTGAGCCTCACCCGGGCCGCGAAATCTCCCGGTCGGGCGATGGGATAGTCGCCGCCGCGGTATTCGAGGGGAGGAGCATACCGATGGTCGAGCTTGCCGATCCTGATGTTGCCTTGCCTGGGCCACGTGCGGCAGTCCGGCGTGAACCAGCGGCACCCGATCTGATCCTCGAGGAAGCTGTAGACCGCGTAGAGGACGCCCCGCCCCTTTCCGTTGAGCGCGAGAGCCGGCCCGACGGTCCGCACCCGCAGCTCCTCGGGCTTGAGCTTGATGTTGGGCTCGGCGTGCGCCTTGCAGTTACCGACGAAAAGGCCGATCTGGGTGGTCCGCTGCGGTTCCGGAGTGATGGGAATGACCGCGCCCGTCACCAGTTCGAGATGATGCTGCAGTTCGCGCGCTGCGTAGCGTTCGACGTCGGACGGACGGGCAGGCAGCACGATCGCGTGGGTCTTCGGGGAGACCCTCTTGCCGCCGATTGCGATCGTGCACTTGCCGCGCTGAGCGGCCTCGGCGTCAAGCTCGGCTCGACGAGACTGGAGCCGTTCGCGGCTCTCCTGAAGCGCGGCACGGGCGGCGGATTCGTTGGGAAGTTCGGACATGGCATCCTCCAGGGCGCTCATGATTGCGGCGAGACGATTGCGGCGCTGTGCCAGCGTGGCCGGTCCCGAGCCGACGGGCGCCAACGCCTCGAAGAGGAGCGCCGCCGAACGGGCGCAGCGGTCGTAGCCCGGGTTCATGCGCAGCGCCGCCGCGATGATCGCGGCCTTCCTCGCGTCGGCCATCGCGGCCGTCATCTGCTGGAAACGCTGAACCCCTTCGAAGTAGGTGGGTCCGCCGTAGGCGACGGCCTCCATGGCAAAGCGCGCGCGGTCCGCCGACGACTTTGACGCGAGAGCGAGCACCGTGGCGATATCGGCCCTCAGAAGGCCGTCTGAGGCCCTGAGCAGTTTCTCCGCCTCTGCGTGCCTTCCCCGACCCGCGAACCACCGGGCCAGCAGGCGAGTCTCGGTCTCGTTGCGCCCCGCGTTGGCCGCTATCTCGGCCATAACCGCATCAGGCTCGGCGATCTTCTCGACGACCACGTCGTCAACCCAGGCCTCGGAGTCCTCGGCATCCATGTAGGCCAGCGGGTGGACGTACATGGCGGCATGGGGCGACACGAACGTGGTTTCCATCCTGGTCCATTCGCCGATCGTGCCGGTGATTGGCACGGCGGCGACAAAGGCCCACTCGTAGCTGTCCCATTCGTAGCAATACGGGGCGTAGAACGTGCCCTTGCGCACGTTGGCCTTGACCCAGCACGTCACGCGGTAGCGCGCAAACGGCTGCACGGCGATCCTGCCCCCGAGGGCTCCCCAGTGGTTCATGGTCGTCACGCTCAGCCGTCCGGCACGTTGGCCAGAGCGCGCCTGCCCGACTCCCCCCGTCGCTTCGAAGCCGGGATCCGGGTGCAGATTCTGGGCGCGCGCCCATGTCGGCGCGCACCCTATCGCCGCAACCGCAAGCAGGATCACCGATCGTTTGGCCATCATCGCAGCCCACCTCCCCAGAGTCATCGGCGCAGTCATGGCTGAACGTTCGCGCATATCGCGGCGACATCCTGCGTTCGAGTTGATGGAGGCATGCAGCGCCGACGACATGGCCCCGACGACGACCTCGGCCGGTCGGCTCCCGCGCCGCCACAGGCGGACGGCGGGATGGTGTCGGGCGGTTCGCGCACCCGGCCCTTCGGACCGGGCTGAACAATGCCGCCCTTTCAGGGCGGACGACCGCGTGTATGGCCTGGTCTTTGACGTACGTCCCCGACATTGCCGCCACAGGCGGACGACGGGTTGGTGTCGGGCGGTTCGCGCACCCGGCCCTTCGGACCGGGCTCAACAGTGCCGCCCCTTCAGGGCGGACGGCTGCGTGTATGGTCTGGTCTTTGACGTTCGGCCTGAAGGGCCGGCCGTGTTCAGGCCGGGCCGCAGGCCCGGTGGAGACGGAGGCCTACCCCCACCCACACGCTGTGATTGCGACCAGTGCCGCCCGGGCCTGCCGGGACGGACGACGCGCCGGGTGCCGCCGTCGGATCAGGGCGCCCAGGCGCGCTGGGCGAAGGCCTCGAGGTCGTCGTGGCCGCGCGTACTCGGGATGATGTTCTCCCACAGCAGTCCCACGTCCCTCGCCCCGAAAGCCGCGCAAGACGCGGCCCATAAGTCGAAAAACAGCAGTTTCGGGCCGGTCAGGCGTCTATTGACTGAAGGAACACGCCATTGAGGGTCAGGTCGGTCCCATTAGACGAAGGGAGTTGCAGGGGGACGGCGGTCTGCGATGCGCGGTCGCCATCACTTGGGCGGGAACACGCCAGCTATCGTGAAAAGGCGAGCACACATCGGATTGATTGGGAGGGACGGGATGGAGCTAGCGGGTTACTTATTACATGCGATGAGACGCGTCCATTGGTGCGTATGGGGTGTGCTCATCCTTTCGGTCACGCATGCTCAGACTAGGCCCGTCGTACCAGAGAACCTTCCTGAGCTCCACAACCGTGCCATGGCTGGGGATACTCGCGCGATTGCGCAAGCGATCGCACAGGATCGCGGAATCGTCGAGTCGCTCGACGCTTATGGCCGCACGGCGCTCTTCTATGCCGTGAATCGGGCCACGGTCAGGGCGCTGGCCAGGGGCAATCCGGACCTCAACCGGCAGGACAAAGATGGCCTGACCGCACTAATGCATGCGGCATTCCATGGCAGAGCGGATGTTGTCGACGAGCTTCTGAAGAGGGGTTCAGACACTCAAGTGCTGGACCGTTTCGGCAACACGGCTCTTCACTGGTCAGGTAGTCCGGAGGTAGCGCGGCGGCTCATGCAGGCAGGGCTGCGTCCTGATGTTGCCAACAAACTCGGACAAGTCCCGGCAACCATGGCTTTGTTCCTCGGCAGCGCCAAGGCCAGCATGCTACTAGCCGACGAGATCCGCCGCCTCAAAGATCGTCAAGACTGGCGTCTACTCGATCCACGCGGGAAACGCGTGCTGGTCTGGCCTGTAGTACATCGCGATCCGGACTCTGACGATGAGGGGGTCATAAACGGACAGATCGCAGAAGGTGGCAAGGCGATCCGGGAATCGCTCTCAAGGGCTGGCTTCGAGGTCGTGGAAATGGATCGTGCTACCACACCAGAACTAGCCGTGTCAGCAGGGTCATTGCTGATAGCTGAGCGGCCTTCCCATCCATTGTTGGGCGCGGGCTGGGAGGGTGAAATCACGCTGCTATGCGTCGACAAGGACGAGATCATGAAGGTTGCCAGTGCCGCTAATGCCGACCTGACCGTCGTTCCGATCATTCTGGGAGCGCTGTGGATTCGGGACTCCATCCGTGCCGTATGCGTGTCGCAGGTGTCCGTGCTGAACACGAAGTCTGGCTCGTGGATATGCAACCCGGTTGACAGTATCTACGAGGACGCGCGATGGATGATCTACCCGCTCGCCAAGAAGAAGAACGCCGCGGCGCAGTCACTCAAAAACGCCTTGCAACCATTTCTGCATCTCTGCGGAGTAACGAGACCCCGCAAGTAAAGCATCTGGCGCCTGGCCCCGCGAGGCATGGAGAGGATGCGACTGACCGGATGGGAGAGAGACGTGCGGGTTAAGGAGAGCAACACGTACCACGTGGCGCTGATCGCGCGCTGCGTGTGCTCCGTGGTAGGCCGTGCGCGGCGCCGCGCAGATGCTCGGTTTCCTGGGTTGTCGCCGCGCCGGGCGATCGCCCGGGCGCCGCCTCGTCCCGGTTCATGATTCCCTGTAGCGTGGCCTACGTTTGGCAAGCCGCCCGAAGGCCACAGAGAGCCACGAGCACACCTTCGCGTGCTGGTGCGGTGTGTGCTGGACCATACAGTCGTGCGCATGACGGCTTGCTTCGGCGTGCACGACGCCGGCGTCAGAGCTGCCGTGACCGGTGCCGACGGTCGGGCATTAGCTCTCTATGCGGCTCCGCCGGACATGACCCTCGGCAACCATGAGCAGGCGGCTTAGTTCGATGGGGATGCGTTGTACCTGCCAGGCTTTGGGCTTCTGACGCTCGCGATTGTGCGGCAGGCGAATGCCCGTGTGTCTGCGAGGCATCCCTTGCGCTGGCCAGGAGGTTGGACATTCATCGTCAGGTGGGCCTGTGTGGCCACGTGGCATCACTAACGATATGCAATCCAAGCCTAGAAAGGAAGGTTCAGAACCAATCATGAAGGTAACCAGATCCGCTGCTACAACCACAACCATACGTGTTTTGGTGCTCGCCTTCGCCGCCTTGACGGTACTTGGCACAGTAAGCCCGTCTGTCGCCCAGCCCGCCTATGGCAGAATGCCCTATGTCTGGGGCGATAACGCGTACCGGCAGTTGGGTACGGGCGACACCGCCGACCGGCTTACCCCTGCACAGACCTACCGTCTGCCTAAGCTTGCATCGGTCGCCGCCGGGTGGGCGCACTCTCTCGCCATAACGCGAGACGGCAGAATGCTGGCGTGGGGCGATAACGACTATGGACAGCTTGGCGATGGGAGCACGGCCAGCCGCTATCTACCCGCCGATGGTCCGAGCCTGCCCGGCCTGGTGTCTGTCGTAGCTGGCCGAGAGCATTCGCTCGCCCTCCTCGCCGACGGGACCGTCTGGGCGTGGGGCCGCAACAACTACGGGCAGCTTGGCGACGGAACGACATCGAATCGCTATGCGCCGGTGCAGGTTCAGAATCTGACCAACATCGTGCAGATCGCGACCAATCAGTATTCCAATGTGGCTCTGAGGGCGGACGGCACGGTCTGGGCGTGGGGTTACAACTACTACGGTCAGCTCGGCGACGGGACGTTCACAAACAGGAGCACGCCGGTTCAGGTCGTCGGTATCACAACGGCGGTCGCAGTGGACGCCGGCTTCCGACATAGCGGAGCGGTCCTCGCCGACGGGACGGTCCGCCTGTGGGGCGAGAACACTTATGGGCAGCTTGGCGACGGTACCACGACAGATCGAAGTACTCCGGTACAACCGCTCGGCCTGCCGTCGATCATCAGCATAGCTGCCGGTGGTGGCTACACGCTTTTTCTGGCGACGGACGGTCGTGTGTTCGCCGCGGGCTACAACGGGAACGGAGCACTCGGCGACGGGACGACCACAAACAGGAGCACGCCGGTTCAGGTGCCGGGGCTAAGCGGAGTCACCGCCGTCGAGGCTGGCACGGCCTCGTACGCTCGAGTCGCCGACGGGACATGGCGATCCTGGGGCTACAACTATTACGGGGCCGTCGGAGACTGGACCTTCACGAACCGGTTGAGCCCGGTGACGCCGGGTCCTGCTCCGGCCTTCGCATCGCTCGGCACGCAGTATAACCACGTCCTTGCCCTGACGGAAGATGGAGAGCTGTGGGTCTGGGGTCGCAACAATTCCTCCCAGCTAGGATTGACAGACGGAACAACCGGCGACGTACCGGTTCCCTCCCCTGCTAGCGGCCTGCGTGGCGTGGTGCAGATAGCCGGCGGTTACAGGCACTGCGTGGCTCTCTGCGGCGACGGGACAGTCTGGACTTGGGGCGAGGGCGCGGATGGCAGGCTTGGCCTTGGGCCGGGGTTCGACGCTGACCGCTCTGTACCCACCATGGTCACAGCGCTCATGGGTAGGCGGGCCGTTGCGGTGGCTGCCGGCCTGTTTCACTCTCTAGCGCTACTCGAGGACGGCACGGTCTGGGCGTGGGGTTACAACGTGTATGGGCAGCTCGGCGACGCGTCGGTGGATACTCGGACCGTACCCGTGCGTGTGTACAACCTCACCAACGTGGTTGCTATCGCTGCCGGCAGCTATCACTCTCTAGCGCTACTCGAGGACGGCACGGTCTGGGCGTGGGGTTACAACTACTATGGGCAGCTCGGCGATGGCACAACCACCAACAGGGCTGTGCCGGTGAAAACCATCGGCATCTCCAACGCGGTCGCCGTGGCCGCTGGCTATCATCACAGCCTGGCGCTGCTGGCCGACGGTACGATCAAAGCCTGGGGCTACAACTACAATGGGGAGCTCGGGGACGGCACGACCACCAACCGCACCACGCCCGTGACTGTCTCCGGCCTGAGCGGAGTCTCGCAGATAGCCGCTGGCGGCGACCATAGTCTGGCGCTGCGCGGCATGCAGGCGTATGCATGGGGTTACAACGGGTATGGGCAGCTCGGGGACGGCACGACCACCAACCGCACCACGCCCGTCGCCGTGTCCGGGATGACGTCCACGGTGGCAATTGCGGCAGGTTACAACCACTCCTATGGCCTCCTAAGCAATGGCCAAGTACGTTCATGGGGACGCAATGCCGACGGGCAGCTCGGGAATGGGACGAGAACCGACAGCAGCGTGAAGGTTGCGGTGTCTGGGCTGACCGACATCGAGAACGTCTTTGCTGGCTGGTACTCGGGCTATGCGCTGCCTCGGCGCGCTTCGTCGTCCCTTGTCGTCAGCAACGCGTCGGGCCGAGCCGGACAGACCGTGCAGCTTGCCGCGCTGCTGACCGACGGGACAAACCCGCTGTCGGGCCGAAGCATCGCCTTCAGTGTCGCAGGCACGCATGCGGGGAGCAGCCAGACCGATGCGAGTGGTGTGGCAACGCTTGCCTACCAGATCCCGGGCGCGCTCGATCCCGGCGACCATGTCATCAGGGCCGCGTTTGCCGGCGATGGCAACTACACCGGCTCAACAGGAGAGGGCACGCTCACCGTCTTGAAGGGCGACACGAGCTGCTACACGATAGACCGCTCCGGCACCATCAGCGACTCCGTGGTTTTGCGCGGATATCTGAAGCGCATTAGCGACAACGCCTGGCTCGACGGTAAGACGGTGGCCTTCAGCATTGACGGCACGCTGGTAGGTTCCGCCACAACGGGCGCGACCGGTACCTCGGGCCGTGCCGACCTGACGTGGACCATCACCGACGGCCCGGCGACGCGCACGATCCTGGCCGAGTTTGCGGGCGATGCTTCGTACAACGGCAGCTCCGGCACGGCGACGCTGACGGCCAACACCGTGGCGACGAAGATGTCCGGACTCAACCGCGATGGCAAGATCACCTCGTATCGGATCTTCAAGGCGTGGCTCTGGAGGATGGACAACTCCCCAGTACGGAACAAGACGATCGCATTCAAGCTCGACGGGACACAGATCGGGACGGACGTCACGCGGACGACGGGTCTGGCCCAGATCGGCTACACCATCGCTGACGGAGCAGGCGCAGGAACTCGAACGATCCTTGCCGAGTGGGCCGGCGACGGCGGCTACCTTGCGTCGTCCTGCGCCAACACGCTTACCGTCTACAAGGCGACGCCCTACATCTGGGTCATGCCGCGTTCCGTGCCGCAGGGCGGCGTCGTGCGCTTGTACGCATACTTCCGGCGTCTGGCCGACTATCAGAAGCAAGAGGGCAAGACGGTCACCTGGCGGGTAGACGGCACCTGGATTGCCGATGTCGTCACGGGGACCGGCGCCGACGCCGGCATCGCCCGTTACCAGTACAACTCCGTGGAAGCTCCCGGCGCGCACACCATGCGCTGCGAGTTCGCCGGGGATGCGTGGCTTGATGCAGGATACGGAGAGGGAACGCTGACGATCTACTAAGGCGGGAGCCCGGGGCCGCGGGTTGCTGATACCCCAGTCCGCCACGAGAAGGCGGATGCGGGAGCAGATTCTGGGCGCGCGCCCCTATGGGCGCGCACCCTATCGCCGCAACCGCAAGCAGAATCACCGATCGTTTGGCCATCATCGCAGCCCACCTCCCCCGAGTCATCGGCGCAGTCATGGCTGAACGTTCGCGCATACCGCGGCGACATCCTGCGTTCGAGTTGATGGAGGCAGGCAGCGCCGACGACATGGGCCCGACGACGGCCTCGGCCGGTCGGGGCCCGACAATGCCGCCCTTCAGGGCGGACGGCAGGATGGTGTCGGGCGGTTCGCGGACCCGGCCCTTCGGACCGGCCTGAACAATGCCGCCCCTTCAGGGCGGACGGCGGAATGGTGTCGGGCGGTTCGCGCACCCGGCCCTTCGGACCGGGCTCAACAATGCCGCCCCTTCAGGGCGGACGGCTGCGTGTATGGTCTGGTCTCTGCCGTTCGGCCTGAAGGGCCGGCCGTATTCAGGCCGGGCCGCAGGCCCGGTGGAGACGGAGGCCTACCCCCACCCACACGCTGTGATTGCGACCGGTGCCGCCGTCGAATCAGGGCGCCCAGGCGCGCTGGGCGAAGGCCTCGAGGTCGTCGTAACGGCGCTGCCAGGTGGTGAACATCATCCCCTCGATGCCGGTGACTCCCCTGGCGGCGGACTGCCAGAGGGCGATATCGGACACGGGCCGGTCGTAATATCCGGCGATCACCTGCCGATGGCCCCGCTCGGAGAACCACCGGAGGCTTTCGGCGCGCTTCTGGTAGTTCCAGTTGGCGACGATCACGTCGCGGGGAAGCCCCTCCCACGAGCCTGCGAGGGTGCCGTTGGCGAGGTAGTAGTTCGCCCGGGCGTTGTGGTTGGGATCGAACATGTCGGACCAAGCGACGACCTCGGCGTCGGGACTCTCCTCGCGGATCATGTCGTAGCACTTCCTCACGTCGGCGGCCAGCAGTTCGCCGGGCGTGAGCTTGCGCTCCTGACAGGCCGCACACCACCCGACGACGCGTATCTCGTCATGGCTCATCAAGAAGGCGCGAGGACTCAGCAGGCGCTTGACGCGCCGGATCTCGCTCCGCCACCAATCGTGCACTTCCGGGTCGGTCATGCAGGTCGCCACCCGCCCGTTGAAGACGACGGGACAGTGGTAGTAGGACACGCGGAGGCGGGCATCCGCCGGAATCCGGCTGTCGGCGGTCAGACGAATGCCTTCGGGCGGATCATGGTAGGCGGTGTAGACGCCGGCTCCGCCGCTTCTACCCAGGAGGCGATCGGCGACGGGCTCGAAATCCTTGCCCTCTTCGT
>JAAYVH010000057.1 GCA_012517255.1 Chthonomonadales bacterium | reverse complement strand
GGTTCGCGCCGCGGGGCCGTTCGGAGGGGTTATAATGAAATGGTCCGCCGATGCCGAAGTTAGTGGTGTGCGAACACGCTAACAACGGAAAGGCGGACCAAAGATGGCCAAGCTGGCTTTTGACACGCACAAGAGGACTTCGACATCCGGGCACCTGAACCCTTTGACTGGCGAGCTGGAGAAGGAGACGATCCCCACCACGTTCGAGGCGCTGCGCGAGCTGCTGGGGCGGTACACTGAGCCGGTGATCGTGTATGTTGAGGCCTGCCGCGAAGGCCCGAGGTTCGCTCGATGGGCGCAGTCGCTAGGGGCTGAAGTGCACCTGCTGGACCCCGCGAAGATCAAGCCGATCGCGCGGGTGATGCAGTCCAAGACCGACAAGCACGACGCGCGGCTGATGGCCCTGCTGACCTTGGCCGATGGCCTGCTGAATCTGGAAGTGTACTTGGCTCCTGGAGACGTCACGCAGAATCGGTCTCTGAGCCGGGGCAGGAACGTGCTGCGGAAGATCTCCACGATGCTGCGGAACGTGCTGCGCATTATCCTGCACCTCAACGACGTCGAGACCGGCGTGACCGACCTGTGCGGCAAGAGAGCCCGCGAGCAATGGGACAGTTGGGTCGCCCAGTTGCCTCCCAGGACGGCCCTCGTGGCCAGGATCTTCTTCGACCTGCTGGGCCAGGTGGAGCAGTCCATTGGGACCCTCGATGCCGAGATGAGCAAACAAGCGAAGCGAGACCCCGTGGTCAAGGCGCTACAGGGAGTGCACGGAATAGGTAGGATGATCGCCTTTGGCATCGCGGCCGAGATCGGCGACATCAGTCGGTTCCGCAATCCCAAAGCGCTCATCTGCTTCGCGGGCCTGGCCCCGATGAGCAACGACAGCGACGAGTACCATGGCCCGCGCCACCTGTCCAACCGCTGCAACAAGCGCCTGCGCTGCCTAGTGGTTCAGGCCGCACAGTCCGCCGCTCGTTGCCGCAAGCCCAGCCGCGCACGCGACGCCTACTACCGGGTCAAGCAGAACCACGATCCTACCACCGCAAGCATCGCAGCAGCCAGAGAGATCATCACCGACGTCTACTACATCTGGAGACGAACCGATGCGGCCCAAGTCCTGGGGTCTGTGCCCACCTAACCACACGCCCAAGACCCGCCGCTGACCCTAGGCCAGCAACACGCTAAGCGCACCTTGAACAATCCAAAGCAACTGCTCTGATGAGCACGTCCACCACTCACGCAGACTCATACCAACGGGGACTCCTCAGTCTGCCGCGCTCCTCTTCATTCGGCTACGGGCTCTCGACGTCTGGAGGGGTATAGGAGGCGGCAAGGTTCGTACTGTATCCTGTGGTGATGTCACTTCCCTCCGAAGCACCAAGTGACATGGGCTACCTATAGAGGCCTGGTTACCTCCCTCAAATCGGAGGCCCCCGTACCTATCCATACGCGTGCAGCTCACGGACTGACACATTCAGATCGGTCGCTCTGGTGCGTTCTCGCCCTCCGCCTGGCATCGGTTGCAGCCTCTGAGTTTAGCGCATTGGGCCCTCCCGCCAGGATGGCGCCGGGAGGAGGACACCACTGATGTGGCGACGCCCTCCTCCCCTGGCGTGAAGGGGCCACAGCGGGCGCTCAGGTCGCTCTCCAGCGTTGCCCTACCCTCCCGCCGGGCAGGGCTACCATACTGCACCGCCGACACGGAGGCAAGATCGGATCACTCACGCTCTACGGCAACGGCGGGCTTCGTGGCTCTTGACTCGCCATTTCATAGAGGCCGAATGGGCGAGCGCCGTCTGCTCGACCATCCGGCCCAGCCGTCGGTCGTTCGCCGTTGACGCCGTCTGCCGTTGACCCGCGACTCGCAGACTCGCGACTCGCCGACTCCCCTACAGCTCGTCCGTCCGCGCCGGCTTCCATGACTCCCCGCCGTCCGGCGACATCATCAGGGTTCGGCGCGAGCCGTAGTGGTCGTTGCGGTAGAACCAGTGGGTGGACCAGTAGTCGTACGACAGAAACAGCCTTCCGCGCCGGTCGATGGTCAGGCGGTGGTAGAACACGCTGTACTCCGAGAACGGGGCCACGATGAGGATTCGCGGCTCCTCCCACGGCTGCCCGGGACGCTTCCTCTGATAGGCCAGGGTGGCGTGGCTGCTGTTGGGGTAGGGCTCCCCACTGCGCCAGAGCCGGAACACCGTGTGCAAGGTGCCGCCGCCGTCACAGACGAAGCCGATGTACGTCTGGCCGAGGCCTTCGCCGGCGAGAACCGGGTCCGTCCAGCCTCCACCGGCCTCGTTGGCGACCAGTGACCTGACGTACTGGAACGGTCTCCCGTGCGTGCCGACGAGAACGTGCAGGTAACCCTCGCTGTCCATAGTGATGCTGGGCGTATT
>JAAYVH010000056.1 GCA_012517255.1 Chthonomonadales bacterium | reverse complement strand
GCTCCGTCGCGCCGGAGCGCCTGGACGACCTGATCAACGACATCCACAAACGTCACGGAGAGACCGCTCTCGTGAAAGAGCTGGGCAATGAAGCCTCGCCCGATGTTGCCGGCGCCGAACTGAACGGCTGTGGCAGCGCTGGATTGGCCGGACATGTGCACTCTCCCCCTCGTCAACCTTGCCCCGCGCACGGGGTGGACATAAGCTCGAACGGTTCCTTGATCAGATCGCGCAGCTCGGCTCGCCGGACCATGCCAGACACGCTAGCCGCGATCACAAGAGTCCTCGCATCGCCGAACTCCGCCAGCCATTGGAGGCATGCACCGCATGGCCATGGCGGCTTGTCGGAGCCTGTGACCACGACGACGGCTCCTATGCGGCGCGCCCCTGACGCCACTGCAGCAGCGATGGCTGCGCGCTCGGCGCACAGGGTCAAACCCAGCGAAGCGTTCTCGACATTGCAGCCAAAGAACGCCCGATCGTCGTCGGCTACGACAGCGGCGCCGACCGGGAAGCCGCTGTATGGCGCGTGCGCATTCCGGCGCGCGGCGGCGGCGAGCGCTATCAATGCATGCTCTTCTCGTTGGTTCATGGCCGCGCGTCCCTCACGGCTTGAACACGGCGATCGTCACCCCGCCGCCACCCTCGGGCTCATCTCCCGGGCGCTGTGACTCCACCAGCGGGTGGCCGCGCAGGTACTCCTGCACGAACTTGCGCAGAACGCCGGTTCCCTTGCCGTGGATGATTCTGGCCTCATGCAGGCCGGCGGCGTAGGCATCATCCATGTACTTGTCCAGCAACGGCGCCGCTTCCTCGACACGCATGGCGCGAATCATGATCTCCGGCGAGATGTGCACCGCCTTGCGCATGCTGATCTCGGCCGCCCCGGACCTGTCCTGTCTGATCGAGCGTTCCGGCTCGGGTTTCCGCGGTCGCAGGACATCCAGGGGCAGCGTGGCGCGCATGGCTCCGATCTGAACCTGCGCGGATCCATCCGAAGGATCCGCGATGAGCACGCCATCAGCTCCCAGAGACGTAACCCGCACAGGATCGCCCGCTCGGAAGACGTAGCCTTCCGGCGGCGCAGGCTCCTCATTCTCCGGTTCGGGCGAGCTCAGCGCCTCACTCACTTCCTGACGCAGCTCGGCGAGGCGGCGTCGGGCCGTCGGGCCTTTGCGCGAGCCCTTCTGCATCTTGCGCAGCTCAGCGATGATCCCCTCTGCTTTCTCCGATGCCTTGCGTAGCACGGATCGTGCTTCGTCTTCGACCTGCTTGCGGATGGTGCGCTGAACGTCGGCGACCTGGCGAGCCCTGCGTTCATATTCAGCTCGGGCCGCCTCGGCGGCCTTGAGCGCTGCGGCTGCATCGCGCTCATGAGCGTAGGCCAGAGCGCGGCTGGCCTCAATCTGCTGGAGCAGCTCGCTTGTGTTGCGGGCATGCGATCCGAGATTGGACTCTGCCTCGTCAACGACCGCATCCGGCAGTCCGAGCCTGCGCGCGATGTAGAACGCATGGGAGCTGCCCGGCACGCCGACGAGAACGCGATACGTCGGGCGCAGGGACTCTCGGTCGAACTCCACAGCAGCGTTCTCGACACCCGGTGTCGAATATGCGAACTCCTTGAGCTCGCCGTAGTGCGTAGTGGCGATCACGCGGGCGCCGAGGCGCTGCAGCGCCGAGAGGATGGCCTTCGCCAGCGCGGCGCCCTCGGCAGGATCGGTGCCGGCGCCAACCTCGTCCAGCAGCACGAGGGACGAACCATGCGTTTCGTCGGATTCGAGCGCGCGAACGATCCGCACGATGTTGCGCAGGTGCGCCGAGAACGTCGAGAGGGACTGCTGGATGTCCTGCTCGTCGCCGATGTCGGCGAAGACATGCTCGAAGAGGGGCAGTTCGCTCTGGGCCGATGCAGGAATCTGCATGCCGCACTGGCGCATGAGCGCAAGCAGACCGACGGTCTTCAGCGCCACGGTCTTGCCGCCGGTGTTGGGACCGGTCAGGAGAAGCACGTCAAAGCGTGTGCCCACCTCGATGTCAATGGGCACCACCTCGCCGCTCAGCAGCGGGTGTCGCGCGCCGATCAGCCGAACGGCGCCGGGCTTTCCCTCGATCGGCTCGCACGCCGCCATCTCATCGGCCAGCGCCGCCCTGGCGTTGGCCAGGTCGAGGTTGGACAGCAGACCGAGCATGGCGTCAAGATCGGCGGCGTTGCGCCCGATGAGGCCGGTCAGGCGCGTGAGGATCCGGCTGACCTCTTGTTCCTCCTTGACCGACAGCTCTTTAAGCTTGTTGCCCAGCTCGATGCAAGGACCCGGCTCAACAAAGACGGTGGCTCCGCTCGTGCTGGCATCGTGGATGATGCCGCCGAACTGCGAGCGGTTCTCCGACTTCACGGGCACGCAGTAGCGCCCCTCGCGCAGGGTGATGATCGGCTCCTGGACGAGCGAGCGATAGCGCTCACTGGCCAGAATGCTGTTCAGCTTGTCGAGCAGACGAGCATGTGCGACCTTCTTGTCGGCCCTTGTGCGCTGAAGCTCCGGCGACGCAGTGTCGCGCACCTCGCCATTGTCGGCGATGCATTCCTCGATGCGCGTTTCCAGCCCGTTCGGGATCGGCATGTTGCCGGCCATCTCGGCCAGCAGCGGGCACTGCTCCGCATGACGATAGAGGTATGTCCGCAGGCGACGGGCGGCGGAGACAGTGTGACCGACGTCGAGCAGTTCCGCAGGAGTCAGTTGTTGCTCGATGGCGGCACGCGCAACGATCTGCCTGATGTCGCG
>JAAYVH010000055.1 GCA_012517255.1 Chthonomonadales bacterium | reverse complement strand
TCGAAGGCCACGCGCCGGGCCACCGTTATCGGACCGTTCGCTCGCGCCACCCACACATAGTGAGTGACGGTCCGGCCCTCGACCGATGCTCCGCCGCCCACCTGCTCCCGGACCGCCGCCGTCGGCACGCGCAATGCGCTGGCGCGACTGGCCACGGCAACGCGCATGGTGACGGCTTCGCCGACCGCGAACGCGGGCTCCTGATCTCGCCAGATGGCCTCCACCAGGCCGGTTCGCGTGCCCGAGTTCACGAGCGGCGCGACGCTTGACACGTATGTCTTGATGCGACGATCGGGCGCGTCAAGGCGCCAGACCTCCACGGGCGCGCCAACTCGGATCCGCGCGAGATCGGACTCTGAGACTGATGCTTGCAGCCGCACGGGCCTGGTCTGGGACATGCGCAGGATCGCTCGACCGGGAATCGCGAGAACGCCTGGCGCCATCAGTCTCTCGGTAATGACGCCGTCGGCGGTTGCTCGGATTTCGGCGTAACGCTCCGAAGTGCTGGCGGCCCTGAGCATGGCGCCAGCCTGTGCGACCTCGGCCCCCGACATACGCCGGCGACTCATCGCGGCCGTCACCATGGCTCGACCAGCCGCCAGCTCCGCGCGCATAGCGGCCAATCGCTCCTGTGCAGCGGTCGAGCGCTGCCGCGCTGCGGCGACGGCGGCCTCAGCCGACCGCACCCTTGCGGCCGCAGAGCGAACCCTGGCTTCCGCCTGGCTGACCCGGAGTCGGGCCTGATCACGTGACGCGGAGGCTGCCGACGCATCGGCGCGCGCTCGCTCCATCTCCTGCACCGAGACGGCGCCCCGATCGCGCAACGACAGCGCGCGCTTGAGCTCGGCCTGACGATAGACATGCTCTTCCTCAGCAGAGGTCAGGGCTGCCGATGCCTCGCCTACCATCAGTTGCGCGACGTTGAGGTTCTCACGGGCGTCGGTGAGGTCCGCCTCTGCTGCCGCGAGCTCGGCTCGGGAGACCTCCACGGAGGCTTCCTCTGCTCTCACGGCGGCATGTGCTCGCGTGAGATCGGCGCTCGCTCGCGACTCCTCAGCCGCCGCCATGCGCTCGGCCTCCTGTGCCGACCGAACAGCGGCCCTACGCTCATCCAGCACGGGGCGAATCTCGCTGGTATCCAGCCGCGCCAGGAGGTCACCGGCTCGAACGCGCGTGCCTACGTAGACCGGCATGGCGACTATCCATCCTTGAACCCGCGGATAGATGTCCTGATCCACCCAGCCCGCAACCTGTCCGATATAGGTCACCGACTGGTCTACGGGACCTCGATCCACCGGAGCGACCACTACCGGAGCGACACCGGGAGGAGGAGGCGTGGCCATCTCCATGGCCTGCGCCTCGATGGGCGTCATGGCGCCGGGCCGACGCCAGTTGCGCACCGCGTACATGGCGACTGCGAGCGCAACCGCCAGCAGCACGATGCCCATAATGGCCTGGGGCTTCGCCAGTCCGCGCAGCTCGACCCTCTGGCCTGTCTGACGCATCCGTATCAGCGTGTAGCCGACAAGCGCCACCAGAGCCGCGAAGACGGCGATCGGGAGGATCCGGCCTGAACCGCCGGTTTCCCGCGTATCCATGCCGGTGGACAGCTTCAGTTGCAGTTTGCGCTGCGCACCGCCCTTCTTCACCGTCACGTCGGCCACATACTGGCCCGCCATCGAGAACACTGCAGGAGCCGCATAACGCCCGGGAGCGCCGGCCACAGGCCTTGCGATCTCCTCACGCTCTCCCATGTCCATGGAGGGCATTCGCACCAGCACACGGACCTCGGCATCGTCGAGAGGCTGACCGCCGTCGCGCAGCTCTAGAGTGACCTTCGCTCTGCCGAGCGCGATCACCGGCGGGTCGGTGGTTAGGACCGCGGTCAGACCATCGCCGCTCCCGCGGACCGGCTCGGACAACCCCGGCACGCACGCCGCGAGCCACATAACTGCGAACACGAACCTGATGAACACCGTCCGTCTCCTTTCGCTCATGGCAGTCTCCCCGCCGCGCGCTCAATCCTTACGATCGCCAACTGCCTCTCAAAGCGGGCCCGCGCCACCGCCTCCTCGGCCTCGCGCACGGCCGCTAGCGCGTCCAACTGCTCTACAAGGATCGCTTTCTGGTTCTGGGCTCGGAGCTCGATGACGCCGTACGCCGCCTTCGCGGCGTTCACGGCCGCTTCAGAAGCTGCGAGCGACGCGTCGGCAGCCTCCAGCTCGCTCCACGCCGTGCGGACTTCGGCTACCACAGCGAGACGCTCGGAGTCGGCCTCGGCCCGGGACGCCAGGCGGTCTGCCTCTGCTTTGTGCACGGCGTTGGCGCGCATGTCACCGTCGTACAGGGGCCAGACGGCGCTCAGTCCGATCGTCGCCGTTGCCGTGCCGTCCATGCCACCGCGACTGGACACCCCGCCCATGACCGAACCATAGACCTGCGGACGACGCGCGGCATGGGCAGCATCGGCAGCATGGCGCGCCGCCGCCTCTCTTCGCTGCGCAGCCCTGAGCCTCGGCGAGCTGCCAAGGGCGGCGCGCACGGCGCTTTCGACATCGCCGAAGGGAGCCGATGCAGGCGGCTCCTCTGCCAGCTCGATGGGCGCATCAGCTTGCTCGCCCATGGCACGGGTTAGCGCAATGATGGCGGCGGCGCGGGCGGACCGTGCGGCAGCAATGGAGCGTTCCGACGCGCGCTCACGAGCGACGGCACGCAGGAACGATGCCTCGATCCCGCGTCCTGCCTCCCACTCGGCACGAGCGTTCTCGACCATCGCGTGAGCGGCAGCGCGATCGGCTTCGGCCGCACGCAGCATGGCTGCGGCGTACTGCGCCCTATAGAAGGCCTCCTTCACATCGGCGACGACAGCGGTGATCTCCGCCTGGAGCTCGGCCTCGACGGCCGCCGCCATGGATTGCGCACGGCGCAGTTGCGCCTCAAGCCCGCCGCCTGTGTACACAGGCATCATGGCGGCTGCGACCACCTGGGCCGTTGCCTGTCGGCCCAGCATGGCGCCGGGCGTCGGTCCGGCGGAGCCGACGGCATCGAGCATGACTTCACGGTCGGATACGCCCGAGACCGCGCCGGCGGACAGATGCGGCCGAAGCATAGCCTGCGCCATGGCCACTTCAGCCTGCGCCGATCGCGCGCGCTGCCTTGCCGCCGCCAAGCGCGGACTGGCGCGCAGCGCGCGCTCGACTGCCGCGGATAGAGTGAGATCAGCAGGCGCGACGCTATCTGCGTACGTCGCTCCGGCGCAGGCAAATGCTAACACCCAGACAATGCGTTGCATATTCCCTCCTGTAGTCCAAGTTGGGCAACGAGCGGTTCCCAGGCCGTAGCCGCAGGCGGGCAGACGGCGCTGGGGGCGTTACCCGGTCGCTAAAGACGCGTGACTACAGGGAGATGGGAGGGGCGCGAGGAGAGGAAGGGCCGTCAGGATCACGCCCCGGCGGTCCGGCATCGTCGCAAGGAACGATGGGGAACGATGGTGCGGGCAGCGCGAACTCGCTGACGCTTGAGTGCAGCGCCGCGGCTGAGACAATGACCTCACCAGCCGACGGCACAACGCTGACACGCGCGACAGCGCTGGCTCTACACGACATGCCCGAAGCGACTGACGGGCCGTCACGATCCGCCGCATCCGCTAACGGACAGCACGTATGATGAGGCGTCGGGTCTGAGGTCTTCGGTCGAGGAGCGGAAGTGACCAGACCGTGATGGCAGTCGTAGTCGCACGGCTTACCGTCCCCGCAGACCCAGACGATGGGAGAGGCGGCGAGCGATAGGACGAAGACCGCGATCAGCGCGGCAACCCGGCTATAGCGCTTGAGATTGGGCATCACGGCACGGCAGTATTACCGCTCTGGCCTGCTGGTTTGTTCCGTACCGGTCGGGCGACGATCCATCAGCGCAGGAACGCCTTCCGGCAGCTCCATGCGATTTCCGCGGATCACTACGCCGTCCTCACCGGCCGGCACATCCGGCATAATCACCAGCCCTGCTATCACTCCCTGGCGCCGATCCTGAACCTTGTTGCGTTCGACGCGCACGTTGCGCGATCGCTCGACGATCATCACGGGAGAGGTACGCGCCAGAGGGGCGTCCAGGCCGACGAAGCGGTTGTTCCGGAGCGTAAGTCCCACCGCGGCGCTCACATACACCGCCGGCCCCAGGCAGTCCTCGAAGCTGTTGCCCTCGATGGTGATGTTTCGTAGCGCCGGCTCATCTGCCAGACCATGCCCAAGCCTGGCGGCCCTTGCGTAGAGGGCGCCGTGGCCGCCGTCGGCATATCCGAGACAGGCGCCGCCTCGGACAAAGCGGTTGTTGCGTACCGTGACGCTCCACGGAATCGGTCCTTCAGGCCAGTCCGGCTCATTGATGAGCGTCACGCCTGCGCCGGTGGTATCGGTGAACACGTTGCCCTCAATGAGCCCATCTCCGGCCCGAATGAGGCAGCCGTAGCGGCGGTTGCCGTTCATCGTATTGCGCAGAATGCGGAAGCCTGCGCCGCAGGCATCCAGGTTGTAGAGGGTGTCAGCCGAACGATGGTCCGGTCCTGCAACGGCGCCCGCCACGCCGCTGTCCAGCGTGAGCCTGAACGCTCGCCCCTCCGGAGCTACCGCCGCGGCCCGCACTGTGCCCCGAACGACGCCCGTCTTCGGATCGAGCACGATCAGCCGGTCGCCGGGAAGTATCATGCAGTTGGGACTGACGAGCCATTCCGTCTCGGCCCGCTTCTCCAGCAGCGTGTTGGGCGGGGCATAGATGTTGATGGCGTCGTCCGCCATGCCCTCGAAGTAGCACCCCTCGATGATGGGACCCGAGCGGTTCTGCTGGCAGTGCACGCCGTCGGCATTGGTGGTCAACAGCCGATCGGTACCCGGCGCAAAGCGGACCTCCATCTTCCGGACCCGAATCACGCCCTTGTTACCCACCAGCCCGACCGCCAGGCCCGGCGAAGAATGGACCGTCACGTTCTCAATGGCGATCCCGTCGCAGCCCTGCGCAAGAAAGACGCCGCCGTAGCCTCTTGCCAGATGGACATAGCGGTCACCGATGCGCATGTGCCGGAGACCGAGGCGATAGTGCTCCTCGGCGGTGTAGAAGCGCCACACCCGACCCTCGCGGCGCTCCCACCGAGGGGTCATGTAGTGGTCAGGAGTGCCCGCGCGGATGCGGCGGACCTCTGGGTCTATGATCATGCCCCACTTGCCGTAGGGCTCGGCTGCGTTGAGGAAGTTGGCTGCGTCCGGCGTCGTGTATCCGTCGGCGATCTCGAGATCGAACCAGCCTTCGGCGACGTTGACCTGGCGGATAAGCCCCTGCGTGAACGGGACCGGATCGTAGTCCACCGTGAAGTCCCGAAGCGTGACATTGCGCCCCTGGGTCACCAGAAACGCACCGGCATCCGGGCTGGCGATGCTCAGGAGCGTCCGCCGTCCGGCTCCCCGGATGGTCACGTTCGAGGCCTGTGAAATGGGCAGGCAGTAGCCTTGCCGTCCTGACGCCGTGAGCCGATACACACCCTCGCCGAAGACCACATGCGCAGGACCGCCGGAAGCGGTCGCGGCGGCAATGGCAGCGAGGACCGCGTCGCGGCAGTCCGTCCGGCCGTCCGCGATTGCGCCGAAGTCGCGAACGTAGAACACCTTCGGACTGGCCGCGGCCAGCGTCAATGTAAGTCCGACCACTGCGTTGAGCATATGCCAACCTCCCGGTTCGCGGTCACGCCAACAGGCTACCAGATACCCGAGGATCGCACAGCCCGCGTCGAGCAGGTCGTTCTGCGGTACGCACCGAATCAGAGGCCGGTGACGAATGCGCCGGGAGGTACGGATGCTGACGAGGGCTTTCACCACGCTGTTGTGCTGCACGGTGGCCGGCTCGTTCGCCGTGTCCGGCATCAGACAGGAGACATCTTCGGTGCGGGAGGACGGCTACAGGGGCATCTGGTTCACGCTTGGCCAGTATAGCGGCGAATACGGAGACAAGTACTCCGGCGGACTCGGCACCTATACCGCCAACCATGTGCCGATCGCCATCTACGCACGGCAGGTTCATAAGACTTTCTTCGTGTATGGCGGAACCCGCAAGGATCGGCGTCATCTTCTGATCATGGCGTCGTACTACGATCACCGAACCGGCCTCGTGCCGCGTCCGACGGTCGTCTGCGACAAGCATGGCGTGACGGATCCTCACGACAACGGTGCGATGGCGCTGGATGATGACGGGTACATCTGGGTCTTCGTCAGCGGGCGAGGGCGCTCGAGACCGGGTTTCAAGTATCGCAGCAGGGAACCCTACAGCACGGAGGCGTTTGAGATGGTGACCACCGAGGAGCTCACCTACCCGCAGCCGTGGTTCATTCCCGGTCGCGGGTTCTTCCACCTGTTCACCAAGTACACGAGAGGGCGCGAGCTCTACTGGGAGACTAGCCGCGACGGGAGGACATGGACGGAAGACCGAAAGCTGGCAGGCATCGAAGGGCATTATCAGGTGTCGGGCGTCCGCGGCCACACGATCGTGACCGCCTTCATGCGCCATCCCGGCGGCAGCGTGGATCGGCGCACGGATCTCTATGTGGCACGAACCGACGACTTCGGCGAGACCTGGACAGCAATGGACGGACGGCCTTTGGAGCTGCCGTTGACTGAGCCGGACAGTCCAGCCCAAATCCGCCCCTACTCGCAGGAAGGACGGCTTGTCTATATCAACGATGTGAACTTCGACCGACGCGGCAACCCGATCGTCCTCTACATCGTCAGCCGCGGCCATGAACCCGGCCCTTCCAACGGGCCGCGGATATGGACGATCGCTCACTGGACCGGCAGAACGTGGGAGTTCCACGACGTGACCACATCCACGCACAACTACGACATGGGCTCGCTCTATGTCGAGGGGGCGGTATGGAGGATCATCGGTCCCACGGAAACGGGTCCGCAGGAGCATGGTACGGGCGGCGAGATCGCAGCGTGGGTGAGCCGCGATGAAGGCCAGACATGGCGCAAAGTGGCCGACCTGACTACGAGGAGCCCCTACAATCACAGCTACGTCAGGCGCCCGGTGAACGCACACCCGTCTTTCTACGCGCTATGGGCCGACGGGCACGCCTTTCAGGAATCGCCGTCACGCCTGTACTTCACCAATCGTGCGTGCGACACCGTCTGGATGCTCCCGCCACAGATGAGCGGCGACTTTGCCAGACCCGTCAGGGCATACCGGAGAGGCCGGCCGGTTACCGAGCCTTAGCGGGCCGACGGGCCGCCGCTAGCGGTAAGGAGGCTTGTGGATGCGCACCGCCTGAATCGGCGCCGGTCTGCCGTCAGCCGTGCGGATCTCGAGCACGTGCTTACCGTTCGCGATTCCCTGAATGAGCGTGGTGCAATACTCACGGGACGGATCGGTCACGACCGGCAGGTCAAACGTGTCCGCATGAAGCGGCAGGACTTTCCACCTGCACTCGTAACCGACTGGCGGCCTGGTGGTTCCGTACCCTGTGAAGTGCGCTTTCGGGGATATCCTCACGCGGCCTGATTTGGACACGAACTCGGTGAGATTGTCTCCCGCGCCGTCGGGTCCGGTGATGGAACCCGTGACGGTGAACCGCCAGCGCTTGCCGTCGTCGCTGACCTCCGTGACCTTCAGCGTCCAGTCTTCGATCAGGAGCGGCTTGTCGTGGTCCACGCGCGCGATGAAGAGAGGCGACCACGGTCCAGGCTCTGGTCTGGTGATGGCATATGCGTCGGCGAACGATGATGGCGGGCGACCGTCCACCAGAACCGTGCAGCTCGATGACGCATCGTTAGCCCGCCGACCGGAGATCACGTCTACCCGATTTCCCTCGAACGACATCCGAAGGACGCCTCGCTCCCACCGGACCTCCTTGCCGACCGTGAATGTGCGCACCATGCCCTTCCATGGGTCCGCGGGCAGATCAGGACGATGCACCAGTTCGCGCGACACAAGCGACGCCATGAGCTTGCAGCCATCGTCGTTGAGATGCACGCCATCCTTCAGAAGCGCGGCAGGCTCAAGGCCGCGAGCTCGGAGGTGCGCGAGCCATCCGCCGCGTATGTCCGCCAGCCTGCAGCCGTAGCGCCGCGCTATATCGGGCAGATAGACGTCGTTCATCATGTGGTCCCACCAGAGCGCCTTGTCGGTCTTCTCGTCTGCGCCTGGATCCGGCCACCGCGTGACGTGATCGGTCTGCATGAGCACCTCGGCGGTGGTTCGCGTGCGAATGGACCGAATGATCCGCTCGTAGTCATCGTGCGCGCCGTAGACGTGGAAGATCACCAGGTCCGGGTACCACGGGTATAGATCGTGTTCAGCCGGCATGATTAACATCTGCGAGGCGAAGCCGCCGATGGCTCGGTTCTGGATGTCAAGGTCGGCGTGGGGATATCGCTTGCGGAGGTCGTCGGCCACTGCCTTCCACCAATCCTGCTCCGTGATGGACTGGCCATAGAACAGAACGCGCACCCTGTTGCGGCGCTGAGCCGTGCTCGTCGCGAGCAGAGTCATCGTGCGCTGGATGCCGACGCCGACGGAGCCGGACGGCTCAGACCGAGGCTCCGCGCGGTCGCCCGCCGCGCTCGCCAGCGATGCTGCGAATAACACGAGCACACCTCCTGTGCATCGAAGCATTAGCAATGTCCTCCTGCCCACCTCCGGACCAATACCTCCGAGGGCCGCTCGGCCTCTCAGAAGTGATCGAGCTCCTCGAACACGGCGCCGTCGGGGATCTGCACGGCGCGGCCGTCGGTTCGCGCCACCATGGGAATACCTTCGGCGCGCTCGACGACCGACATCCACGGCTGTCTTCGATCAGGCTGCAGCCAGCCGCCGAGACGCTCGCAACCCCGGCGAATCGCCTCGGCCCGCAACGTTGCCCACACGCGATCCGGTTCTACGCCGGGCGCAACCCACTCGAACACCCGCAGCGTCTCGCCGTCTGGCCGCACCGTCGCGTATCCCACGTCGCCGCCACTGTCACAGAGCACGAGATCCGGTGCGGCACGGCGCCACCACCGATAGTGGCGCCACCACGAAGTCGTACGGACGGGGCTCAGGACCGATCGCTCGGCCCGCTTGTTGAAGACCTGTATCATCTGCGCGATGTCGGCTGGCGCTGCCTGCCGTAAGGACAGCTCATGCCGATGCGGTACGTCAGAGACGCCGGCCGCCCAATCCAGCGCAGGAGCGGCGGCAAACCCCATCCGCTCGTAGTACCGGCGTCCAATGTCGGAAAAGAGGAGTGCGTACCCGGCTCCCATCTGCTCG
>JAAYVH010000054.1 GCA_012517255.1 Chthonomonadales bacterium | reverse complement strand
TGAGCGCATACGTCGACACATGAAGAAAGATGATCTCCACGTCCTCTCGCTTGAACAGCGCTGCCGCTTCGCGGGCCTTCTCGACGCTATCCACCATGCCGGCATCAACGACCGCAGCTCCTGCGCGCGCCAGTCTCGCGGATATGGTGGCGCGATAGCCGTCCAGCCGGTCGTAGAGGCCGGCGAACTGATTCCAGTATGTGTCGAGGCCTATAGCGAACAGTCCTGCGCGTGGCTGATGAACCATGGCGCTCCTCCTGGGTGTGGTTTCGTTAGAAGGCATCGCGGCTCCTGCGTCTCATAGCCGGTCAAGCCGGAACAGGCGTGTCTGCCCGGCGCGGAACGGACAGGGCGTTGCTCTCCCACGACCCGTCCAGCCTTCGAACATGTCGCGCACCGCTGCATCACCTGGCCACCCCAGGGTGGCCGTTCCTGCCGAAGGGGCTGTGACGGCTACAAGCTCGCGCGAGGCATGAACGAAGTAGCCCACCGGCGCGTAGCAGTGGACACCCGCACGTTCGATCCATCGCCGGAACAGCGCGCTGTCGGCGACCGGCACGCCAGACCAGATCAGGCGGCCCCCTCGGGGCAACGCGCGCTCCATGCCGGCACACGGGCCGTCTGCATAGCTTAGCCACCCGTCGCCGTCGGCTTCCGGTCTGGGCCGAACAGATGCGACGCTCGGAACGCCGCGCTGTTCGTCGGTCAACGCCACGGCGCCGGTGCCGCCCGCCATGCCGATGCGGATCGGCAGACCGAGGACGTGCGCCGGCCGCTCCACATCCCAGCGTCCGCGCTCGACATCCACCAATCCCGGCGCGCCCACCACGTAGAACGTGCGTCCGCCTCTGGCAACCACGCGCTCGAGTTTGGCGACGTCACGCCGGGCAGCCGCGTAGGATGTCGCCACTACCACGAATCGGATCCGCGCCGGCAGTCTCTCGATGTCACTGAGAAGCCAGACTCCGACGGGCGCCCCCGTCCGTCCGAAGTCGCGCAGCATGTGCTTGTTGGTGATGGCAGGCACTGTCGTCTCCGGCGGAGTCCAGGCGAAGCTGCTATCGTCCACCAGAAATGCGATCTCATCGGCCGACGTTCGATCACGCTCCATGGCCTCGCGGTACACATCAGCCTGACGGGCGAATGCCCGATGCAGCTCTGCGTCGTGATGCCAGCTTGCGGCGAGCGAGAACTTCTGCTGAAGCGTGCCATGAACCGCATCATTGGCGCACTCACGCTCGTGCATGGAGATGCACGCGCCTCGCGGATCGGCGGGATCATAGGGCTGATGCCAGAGGGAGTTGTGGAGCCACGAAAACAGATCGTTCTCGTTGCAGACGAGCTTACCGGAGGTCAGAATGCTCTCCGTGGCCGAGCAGTAGGGATTGTAGCCCTGCGACAGATTGCGGAAGTCGTGGAGCGGCACACCCGCCAGCACATCAAGGCTGGGATCATCGAGCACGCGACGCACGGCAAAGTGCCCGCTCAACGCCTGACGCTTCTCGCCGGCGAGCTGGATCACATACCCGAGGAAGCAGCACACGAGCGTGCGGCCTTCCGTTTCGCGCTTGACGATGCGCGCGAAGCGCCCGACAACGCGCGCCGTCAGGTCCGAAACGAAGCCGTGATATGCGGCGGCGCGTCTGCCGGCGTCGGTGTCCGGATAGATGTCCCAGCCTGGCGCCTTGCGTTCCTCGGGTGTGGGAACGGACTCCTCGGATGTCGAGCGTCGAAAGGCATCGATCATCGGCGCGGAATAGTCCGCATAGTATCCGTCATTGGAGCCCCAGGCGAACCACTCCTCGGTGGTCTCGCCCATCAGCCATATGGCGATCAGTCGCGACGCCCAGGGCTGTGCCTTGCAGTGCCGGATCAGGTCGCGCAATGCACGAGCCTGATCGCGAAACCACGTCTCCGATGCCAACGAGGCGACTCGCGCGTGCGCGAACTCCTCCCATATCAATCGGCCCTGATCGGTCTCGACGCGTGCCAGCTCATCTTCATGCAGTTGGAGCCACCACGGAGGCATGGCCAGCGCCACGCGCAGAGAGATCATCGCGTCGGGATTGGCCTGAAGCGACAGGCAGACGCGCTCATCAAGCTCACCATAATCCGCACGCCCAGGCTCCGGCAACGTGGGCTCGGCAATCTGATACATGTGCCGACCTGCACATGTCGGCACACAGAAGACGTTCACGCTCGATCGGCCGAACTCACCCACGCTTCCCGGGACATAGTCGTAGCTCGAGTATCCCCTCCAGTCGAACGGCTTGCCGTTCACGAAAACCGTCGGCCGGCCTTTGTGACGGCGTCGCTCGACGCGCGGCAGTACGGATCGGTTGTTCTCGTGGCGAGGAATGCTCACCATGGCCTCAGGGCCCGACACGCGATAGCCTCCGGCAACGAGCCCTGCAACTGCAGTTCCCGGAGGCAGCCACCACGGCACAAGCCGCCGCAGACGCACAGTTACAGTCGCCGCCGCAGCAGCCTCGTCCGGGGAGAGGCGGATGCGCCACAGGACCCGTTCGCGGCGTCGGAGCTCAATGTCCAGGGGCATCGGGGCTTCGCGAGCCGCGGTGACCCCGATCCCACACTGGAGCTCCCGGCCTTCGAGCCCAACCTCGATCGCGTTCACCACGATGCCGGGCGCCGGTTCATAGTGCACGGTGAGCTCAGACAGGTGAAACTCATACGGTTTGCCCGGCTTGATCCCCGGCAGCCGGATCTGAACGGCTCCCAGAGGGTAACGGATGGCGCTGCGGCCCTCGGTACGGGCGTCTGCGAACTGGAAGGTCAGGACCCGATGTTCGCCGGGCGCAACCGTGCGTCGTCCGAGCGTCCACGCAGCCGCCGTCTGCTCGGGCACGGGTAGCCACCCGAGCTCATGAACATCGAGCTGCACCTCGACCGGCGCGTCCGATCTGTTTCGCAGGCGAAACGAGATGGCTCGCGGCGCGCGGCGAATGCGCTCGTGGATCATCAGGACGTTGTGATCGAGCCCGCGAGACGTGAACCGCCATCGCGCCACCGTGGCTCCATCCTCGGAGTGGAGGCGAAAGTCCTGATCTGCGAAGTGACGCGCTCGGTCGTCCACCATCAGGAACGGCCCAACGCCATCGAGCGTGGCAAAGGCGTGGCGGCGGTCTACGAGCGGTCGCGAGAACGCATCATCCGGGTAGATCGGTTCGTCGGCCAGCCCGCCGACCAGCGGCGGAGCGTACTCTGGAGAGGAGAAGCCGACAAATGGAGAGATGACTGCAGCCTGGAGCGCCTCCCGTCTGGAGATCCCATGGTTCATGCCAGAGGATTTCGCCGCAACCCGCGGCTCTACCTGCGCAGGACTCAGCAAGCATGCTCGCGAAGCAAAAGGCGGCTGCTATCACAGCGAGCCCCGATCGGCAGGAGGTCAGCATGGCAGTACCCCACATGGAGGCGCGGTTCCCCAACGACAGCATCATGGCGCCCCCCGCCTACGTGCGGCAGGTGCACGCTTGGGCGCGCGAGGTCTTCACGGGCGAGGCCGCGCCGCAGGGTCAGGTGCGGCTAAGGGTCTGGCGTCAGGATCACAGTTGCCTGAGATTTGGCCGCTCGTGCATCGAGACGCCGCTCAGGATCGGCGCACAGAGCTACGCTCATGGCCTGGGCACGCACGCGAACAGCGACATAGAGGTGGACGTTCCTCCCGGAGCCCAGCGTTTAGAGGCGGCCATCGGGATCGACAACAACCCCGATACCGGTGGCTCGCGGGGCTCCGTTGAGTTCGTTGTGGAAGCCAACGGCGAGGAGGTGGTGCGAAGCCCGGTGCTGCGGGGCGGCGCGGCTCCTGTTCCGATCATGGTACGCATAGCGCCGGATATGCGGTCGCTGCGCCTGAAGGTGACCGACGGTGGAGACGGCGCAGCCTTCGATCAGGCCGACTGGGCGGATGCCGCGTTCGTCATGGCGGACGGCAGCCGCAGATACCTCGATGCTGACCAGCCCGATCTCTTCCTGGCGGTAGCCGGTCCGCCGTTGTCGTTCGTGCTCGGAGGCGTGCCGTCGGAGGAACTCCTCCCGGCATGGAAACGCACCACAGAGACGAAGCCAACCGCCGGCGGCAAGCTGCTCATCACCCGATGGGAGCAACCGGGTCCGGGCATGGTCCTGACCGTCGAGGCGCGCATCTTCGATCGGTATCCTGCCGTCGAGTGGGTGGCGCGCTTCGAGAATCGGTCGCCAACGACCTCGCCGGTCCTCGAACAGGTTCGCGCGCTGAATGTGCGGGTTCAGTCCGGCTATGTGCGAGAGCCGCTGATCCTGCACCATCTCACCGGTGACACGTGCTCTGCGACTGCCTTCCAGCCCCTCGACACTCCGATCGTACCGGGCAAGCCGTTCATGCTCACCCCTACGGGCGGACGGCCATCCTCCATGACCGCCTTCCCGTTCTGGAACCTGCAGTACCGCGACTCCGGGGTCATCACGGCGGTAGGCTGGACCGGTCAGTGGCAGGCTGCGTTTGACCGAAGTCCCGCGGGGCCTGGGACGGTCGGCATAGGGCTGGAACAGCTCCGGACGGTGCTGCATGCAGGAGAGGCGATCCGCACGCCGCGCATTCTGATCATGCCGTGGAAAGGATCGCGCGCCGATGCACAGATCAGGTTTCGCCGGCTCATGTTCGATCACTTCGCCCCGCGCGTCGGCGGCAAGCTGCCGCTTCTGCCCGTGGCTCTCCAGACATTCGACCGCTACAACGCCAGGCCCGAGTGGGCCACGGAGTCGGGACAGCTCGTCTATGTACGCACGGCAGCAGATCTGGGCTTCGACACGGTCTGGTTGGACGCCGCGTGGTTCCCGGGAGGATTCCCGAACGGCGTCGGGTCATGGCGCACGGATGAGACGCGGTTCCCGCGCGGCCTGAAGCCCGTTTCCGAGACTGTGCATGCGCACAGGATGCGATTCGTCCTGTGGTTCGAGCCGGAGCGCGTAGCGCCTGGATCTGACATTGCGCGCGAGCACCCGGAATGGGTCTCTGGAGGAGCGAACGGAGGGCTGTTCCGGCTTCATGATCCGGAGGCGCGCCGATGGCTCACCGATCTCCTCAATCGGCGCATCGGCGAGTACGGCGTGGATGTCTACCGCAATGACTTCAACATAGACCCGCTGCAGTACTGGCGGGCCGAAGATGCCCCCGACCGCCAGGGCATGACCGAGATTCGCTATGTCGAGGGGCTATACGCGCTCTGGGACTCGTTGCGGGCCGCCCATCCCGATCTGCTCATAGACAACTGTGCGAGCGGGGGGCGGCGGCTGGACCTCGAGATGATCATGCGTTCGGTGCCGCTGTGGCGAAGCGACACAGGATGCTCCCCGGGACATCCCGAGTGGAACCAGATGCAGGCCATGGCGCTGGCCCAGTATCTGCCGCTGTTCGCGGTTGGGCTCTGGTCCTCGGATCCCTACGAGCGCCGCAGCGCCGCAGCCGCCGGCGTCTCTCTGGAGGCTCCGTATCTCGATCCGGGCTTCTCCTCTTCGGCATGGGCTGATGCCGTCGGCGAGCTCAAGATCCTTCGCTCCTACTGGTACGGCGACTTGCATGTCTTGAGCGGCATCGGTACCGACGCGGACGACGTTGCCGCATGGCAGTTGGACAGGCCGGACCTGGGCGCTGGCGTCCTATGTGCGTTTCGTCGCCCCGAGAGCAAACTATCAGGGATCGTGGTTGCGCCACGAGGCATTCGCCCATCGGCGCGGTATCACGTTGAGTTCAGAGGCGACGGCAAGCCGATCAAGACAATCATGACGGGCAAGGAAATGGCGGAGGGCCTGGTCTTGCGCCTTCCGAAGGCCCCGGGCAGCATGCTGGTCTACTATTCGCAAGCGCCGGCAGCGCCACGCGATCCGACTGATCGGGAACGCAGAAAGGAGCGACGCAAGCTATGATCATGGTTACGGGAGGCTCCGGCAACATTGGCCGAAGAGTCCTTGCGCGTCTGAGTGAGACCTACGACGTACTGAATGTGGACCGCGCCAGTCCTGGCGATGCATGGCGAGGCCGAACCGAGGCGCTGGACCTGACCGATCGCGAATCTCTATCGCATCTCACGGAGAGCTTCGACGCGATTGTCCATCTCGCTGCCATACCGAACCCCTATGTGGCAACCTGGGATGAGGTCCTGCGCGTCAACATGCTCAGCACGTTCCATGTGCTGCAGTTCGCTGTGGAGCGAGGCATACCCCGCGTCATTTTCGGCAGCAGCGAGTCTGCCAGCGGATGGGGCATCCACGGCAAATGGTACCGTCCGGACTACGTGCCCATCGACGAGAAGCATCGGTCGCTCCCATCGGAGGTCTACAGTTTCACCAAAGCCTTCGGCGACCAGCTATGTCAGGCCGCCAGCCGCGAACACGACCTCCAAACGATCTGTCTGCGCTACACCTTCGTCACATTCGAGTCGCTGTACCCGGCGTTCCTCGCTCAACTGCGGAGCGGCGAACCACGCGAGGCCCTGGGTACCTCCTATGCGTGGATCGATGTCGAAGACGTTGCTGCGGCCATTGCGTGCGCCCTGCAGATGCCGATGCAGCAAGGCCAGAGCGAGACATTCTACTTGACCGCGCGCGAGCACTACGGTACGCTCGACACGGTCGAGATGGTGCGCCGCAACTGGGGCGACGACGTGCCTGTCGACCGCAGCTACTACGCGAACAACCCACGGGGATCGCTGTTCGATCTTCGTAAAGCCGAAACCATGCTCGGCTGGACCCCCCAGTGGACGGTCGAGCGATTGATGGCCGAACACGGATAACCGACAACGGCGTCGTTGTCGCGATCGCACAGAAAGGACGGAACGATGTTGCGCGCGTCATTGATTGCGAGCGTCCTCGGGCTGTTGGCTAGCGGCGCACCAGGGGCGGCGCAGGAGGCGACACTCTCCAAGCCTCCGCTCACCTACGTGGACTTCATCAAGCAGCTAACGGACCTTGACCGCCTGACCCGTCTGCATCCGGGCGTTCAGGCTGGCCTCGCGTCCAGTTGGGACCGTAACGGAACCAACGTCTGGGGCGCCAATGGCGATGCCGGCCAGTACTTGCGCGTCGAGCCAGACGGAGAGGCCGTCATGATGGATGTGGATGGCCCCGGCTGCATCTATCGGTTCTGGTCGGCCAACCCTCAGGGGCTCATTCGGATCTACCTCGATGGGGCCGAGAAGCCTACCTACGAATGGGACTTCAACCAGCTCTTTCAGGGGAACATCCCGCCTTTCATCAAACCGTTCGTCTGGCAGCGCGAGAACGGGCGAGCCTCTGACTGCTATCTGCCCATACCGTTCGCCAAACACATCAAGATCACGGCGGACAAGAAGCACGGGCAGTACTACCAGTTCAACTACCTGCTGTTCCCGAAGGACCAGCCCGTCGAGAGCTTCCGCATACCGCTGACCGGGCTGGAGCTGGGGCGCCTGACCGACGCCGCGATCATCTGGGCGAAGCCCGGTAACGATCCGAAGCCCAGGATGGCCGGACAGACGACCGAACGCAAGACCATAGAGATCGGGCCCGGACAGACGGTGACGATTGCCGACATTGCCGGCCCCGCCATGATCCGCGCGATTCGCCTGTTCGCTGCCTCCGAGCAGCGCTACGTATGGCGCAAGCTGGTTCTCAAGGGCACCTGGGACAACGCGCCGTGGCCCCAGATACTCTCGCCAATCGGACCGTTCTTCGGTTTCGACTGGAGCACGGCGGAGTACGCTGCCGTGCCCGTGGGATGCCGAGATCAGACTGCCTACGCTTACTGGCCCATGCCGTTCAAGCGCCGGGGCAAGCTTGAGATCACCAATCACCTCGAACGCATGGCGCGCATCGTCGCGGAAGTCGAGTGGGCGCCTGCTCCGAACCTGCCGGCAGACATGACCTATTTCTACGCTCGATGGCGATCGGAACCGGACACGACCGTGTTCGACTACCCGTTTCTCGAGACCGCCGGTCGGGGTCACTTCGTCGGCGTAGCGATGCCCATTGACCACCCGCTCCCGGGATGGTGGGGCGATGGCGACGAGAAAGTGTGGGTGGATGACGATGATTGGCCCAGGTTCATCGGCACGGGCTCGGAGGACTACTTCGGCGACGCCTGGGGCATCCGCTACCTGAACGGCCCAAGCTGGGGCTGCAGCCTGCAAACCGCACATCGGACCTGCAACTACCGATGGCATTTCATGGATCTCATCCCGTTCGAAAAGCGAATGCGGATGACCATCGAGAACTACGGGCCGAACGGCGTCGGGCCGCGCGGCCATTACGAGTACACATCCACCGCGTTCTGGTATCAGGCCGAGGTAACTCCGCCGTTCGCGCAGCTCCGCGGAGGCAAGTTCACTGGCGGCACCGACCCGCTGAAAAAGCCTGAGACGCTCGAGTACGGCGCGACGCTGTTTCGCAATCTGGACGCCTCGGTTCTGCGCACCTATGGCCGCGGAGTCCCCTACGTCCTTGAGGCCGAGGATCTCCTGCGGAATATGGTCAGGAACGGTGTCGGCCAGATCATCACCGATGCCGGCGCCCCCTACGAACTCAGCCGCGAGCGGGGAGTGGATTTCGGCGCGGCTCAGCCGGGAGGCGTCCTGGCGGGCTTCGTGATTCCCGTTGCCGAGCCCCAGGTCTATACGCCGGAGATTCTGATCGCGCCAGTGGAGGGCGCCTCAGACATCTCGCTCGAGATCGGCGGCGAGTGGGTCGAGATCGCCGGCCGGCCCGATCCGGCGACGATTCGGCTCAAGCCGGTCGTTCTGGACAAGAAAGAGGTTCCCGCCAAGTTCGTCGCCGCCACGGCGGGACGAGCCATCGTTGACGGGCTCAGGCTTGAACCCGTGCCCCGTGCGCCTCGTGCGATGGAGGCGGAAGAGATGGCGGTCGCCTCCGTCTCGACGGGAGCGGAGGCGCCGCACCCCAGTCCGGCAATGGCAGGCGTGAGCGGCGGGCGCATCCTGGAGTGGCATGCATCGGAGCCGGGACAGTCCATGACCATCCGACTGGCCGACGCGCCCGACGTTCCCCGCGTGCTGGGTGTGCGCGCCATGCGTGGCCCCAACGGCGGAATCATACAGGCGTTCGTGGCGGGGCAGCCCATCGGGCCCCGGTTCGACATCTACGCGCCGGAGAAGGGCCCGAATCCCAGCGTGTGGCCCCTTGGTCTGGTGCCGGCAGGCGTCCGCGACGTTGAGATCCGCATCGTCGGCAAGAACGCGGCTGCCAGCGGCTTCCACGTCGGTCTCGACTATTTCCGGTGGGAACCGCAGATCATCAGCGCCGATTCCGCTCCGGGCGTGTGGGCGGGCGTCGCCGGCGTCCGTGGCTGCAGCTATGAAGCGCAGATGCTGGGACCCGCCTTCTCTGCGGGACATCATCTCTGGATACAGCCCAGCTCACCCGGCGCCCAAGCCGACATTGAGGTGTACATCCCATCCGCGGGCCAGTACGCCATCGCCATTCGCTACACGAAATCGTGGGACTACGCGGTCATTCAGGCAGAGCTCGACGGCAAGGACATAGGACCGCGCGTTGACACATATTCGCCCGAGGTCGTGCTCGGCGACACTGTTGCGCTGGGACAGGTGAACCTTGCGGCGGGCAGGCACATTCTGAGGCTCAAGGCCGTAGATAAGAACGAGAACTCACGCGGGTACCTCATGGGTGTTGACGATCTCATTGTCAAGTCGGTACCGTAGGCACGTCCAGAGACCTGCCTCAGGCGGTGAGCCTGAACGAAATGGAGGAGAATATGCTGAGCAAGTCCATGCAGAAAGCCCTGAATGGGCAGATCCAGAAGGAGTTTGCATCGTCGTATCTCTATCTCGCCATGGCGGCATACTGCGAGACGAAGAACTTGCCCGGGATGGCGACGTGGCTCAAGGTGCAGGCACAGGAGGAATGGGGCCACGGCATGAAGATCTACGAGTTCGTCAATGACCGTGGCGGCACGGTGACTCTGCAGGCCATCGAACAGCCGCCTGCCGAGTTTGGCTCGCCGGTAGACATCTTCAAGGGCGTTCTCGAGCACGAGCAGAAGATCACTGCCGCCATCAACGACCTGTATGCGCAGGCAGTCAAGGAGAACGACTACGCCACGCAGATCATGCTGCAGTGGTTCATCACCGAGCAGGTCGAGGAAGAGAAGAATGCCTCGGACATCCTCGAGCTCCTCAAGATGGCCGGCGAGCACGTGATCGTCCTTGATCACCGCCTCGGCAAGCGCGGCGCAGCATAATCCCAAGCCGCACCGCAGGATGCAAAAGCCCCCCGCCCGATCGGGGGGCTTTGTTCGTCACGGGACATGCCGCCTGCGGCTACCGTAGATCGGTCGGAGTCTGGCACGCCGATGGTATGGCGGATGCCGTCGCTCGAGGCTTCGTGGGCGATTGGCTCCGCGCCCATGATCCACCTGACTTGGAGCGAGCCCCGTAGGATTGAGCTTGCGCCATCATGCTCAACGCCAACAGCGTCGCTATTCGAATCGTCCGACAGGCAGGCTGCCGGCGACCGCGGATGGCCCAGTCATAGATGCCCTGCCGACAACCCGGAGCTTCTGCTCTGACGGGACGAAATCTCTCGACAGCCCCTTGACAGGGTCCAGAGAAGGCTGTATCATGGGCTCAATGGCATGAAACCGGTTGCCCTAACCGATTGCATTCCATTTGAAGCGTCTCCATGGCGACCCTAGCGGACATAGCGGCGAAAGCCGGAGTCTCCAAAGCTACTGCGTCACGCGTCCTGAGCGGCAAGACGGGCGTGCCCGTCTCACCTGAGACGGTTGCTCGCATTCGTCAGGCGGCAGCAGAGGCGGGCTACACGCCCAATCGCTTGGCGGCCGCCCTCGCCACCGGCCGGACCAACATGATTGCGGTGCTCTTGCCCGTTCTCGATCGGCCCTACTACTCCGCCATCATAGGCCACATAGAGCGGCTGGCGCGTGCCGACGGCTACGAGCTGCTGATAACGTGCGTGCGCCCGGGGAGCGACCTCAGGAGGCTGGCGGCATTGCCCGCCGATGGATGCATCCTGTGCGAGCTGTACGGCGTCGGCGAGCCGATCATCGCGGCGATGCAGAAACGGGGGGCCGTCGTCGGGCTGAGCGGCCAGACCCATTCCACCATGGACTCGGTCGTCTTCGATATGGATTCCGCCGTGGCAGACGCGATTGGCCACATGGTGGAACAAGGATGTCGCCGCATCGGCTATCTGACGGTGCCGCCCACGATCAGACCTGAGTACCCGCGGTGGCATGGCTACCAGAAGGTGCTCGGAGAGCGCGGTATGGAGCCGCTTCCGCTCCTCATTGACGCTGAGCGCAGGAATCTCGCGCGGGATCGGATCATCGAGGCCCTTGAGCAATATCCGGACATGGATGGCCTGTTCTGCCATACCGATCATCTCGCGCTCGGCGCTATGCGCGGCATAGTGGACAGCGGTCGGCGCGTGCCCGAAGACATCACGGTCGCAGGTTGCGACAACACCGAGGAAGGCGAGTTCTGTGAGCCGCCCCTCAGCACGATCTCGCTGCCGCTCGGTCCCATGTGTGAGCATGCTTGGCGCCTGATCCGACGCCGCCTCTGCGAGCCGGAGGCTCCGGTGGAGCACTTGTCTCTCCCTGCGACATTCGTCGTTCGACGTTCGACCCTTCGTCATTCCCACCAGACCCATGCGCCGTCCGCGCAGCGTGCGCTTACCGGGACCAACCACTCCAAAGGAGGAACACCGTGAAGAGAGAAGGCTTCACACTCATCGAGCTCCTGGTCGTGATCGCGATCATCGCGATCCTGGCCGCCATCCTGTTCCCCGTCTTTGCTCAGGCACGGGCCAAGGCGAGACAGACGACCTGCCTCTCCAACCAGAAGCAGCTTGGCCTGGCGATTCTAATGTACGCGCAGGACAACGACGAGACCCTGCCCCCGTCCAACTACTCTGCCGCTCCGGCCTCCGGCAACACGGGCTGGTACTACATGGTTGACCCCTACATCAAGGCCTCGGTGCCCAGCTCCATGGCTCAGGTAGGCAACCGTAAGCTCAGCATCTTCGTGTGCCCGGAATATGAGCGATCGGCATGGTCAGCCACCATTAACTCGCCCACCCGCAGCTATGTGGCGAACCGGATGATCTTTGGCGGCTACGATCGCAATCTGCCGGCCGAGTACTGGGAGGCGCCCAAGCCCCTCGCCGCCATGCAGGCCCCTGCCCAGGTGGTCATGCTGGCCGAAGCGGCAGGCGGATGCGTCTGGGGTCAGGGTGTTGACGATCCTGCCATCCTCTCGGGTCAGCACAACACATTCCGCGTCTGCAATCTCTACATCGTCTACGGACGCGATCGGCACAGCGGAGGAGCGTCCTACGCTCTTGGTGACGGCCACGCCAAGTGGTTCCGAGCTCCCGATCCGAACTTCGTTCAGGGCGCGGGCGGCATAGGCGACGCGACGCCGACGATCAGCCACGGCGGAGTCGCTTTCCAGAAGGCGGTAAGCCCCAACGCGGCTGCCTGGTACTGGGAGAACTGACCCCGACCTACACATGCTCGCTGGCTGCCGTCGTGATCTCACGGCAGCCAGCGCCGAGCGGTATCCTGACAGGAGAACGACATGACGGCTATCTCGCGTAGACGGTTCCTCTCGCAGTGTGGTCAATCGGCTGCCGCCGCTGCCGCGGCCGGTTCGGTCCTGGCGGCCGAAGCCCCCAGAGAACGCCCGAACATCATCGTGATGCTAGCAGACGATCTCGGCTACGGAGACGTCGGCTGCTTCGGCCAGAGGATCATCAAGACGCCGTGGGTGGATCGGCTGGCGCAGCAAGGCATCCGGTTCACCCAGTGCTATGCGGCGAGCACGGTATGCGCGCCCTCGCGCAGCTGCACGGTGACAGGGCAGCATTCGGGCCACACGCGAGTTCGCGGCAACGACTACGTGCCTCTGAGGCCGGAAGACCCGTCCATCGGCCGCATGATGCAGGATGCCGGCTACCGCACCGCCATCATCGGCAAGTGGGGCCTTGGTGAGCCGGGTACCACCGGAATCCCGACGCGGCAGGGCTTCGATGAGTTCTTCGGCTATCTGAACCAGGTCCACGCCCACAATAGCTTCCCGACCGAGCTGTGGCGCAATGAACAGATTGTCACGCTCGACGCCAACCGGGACGGCAAGCAGGGCGCGTACTCCAATGACCTGTTCCTTCAGGAATCCCTCGCGTTCGTCGAGCGGAACAGAAGGCGCCCGTTCTTCCTGCTGTGGTGGCATACCATCCCCCATGCGTTCCCCGCGCAGAGGCAGATCGAGGTACCGGAGATCGAGCCCATCTATCGTGACCAATCGTGGCCGGACATCGAGAAACGGTTCGCCTCGGTCGTCACGCGCATGGATCGTCACCTCGGAATCATGATGCAGCGCCTGAACAAGCTCGGACTGACCCGCAACACCATCATCCTGTTCACCAGCGACAACGGTCCCCAAGCCGTGCCGCCGCATGACCCAACCTTCTTCAAGAGCAGCGGGTCCCTGCGCGGCATCAAGCGCGACCTCTACGAGGGCGGCATCTGCGTGCCGACCGTGCTGCGGTGGCCCGGTCGTGCGCCGGCCGGAACCGTCTGCGACGAGCCATGGGTGCACTATGATATGATGGCCACGCTCGCCGACATCGTCGGAAAGCCGGTCCCGAAAGGCACCGACGGCGTGTCCGTCCTGCCGCTATGGCAGGGCCGGAAGGCTGCTCCGCATCCGCCGTTCTACTGGGAGTTCCACGAAGGCGGGTTCCATCAGGCGGTTCGCATGGGCGACTGGAAGGGCGTCCGCCACGGTCTGACGAAGCCGCTCGAGCTGTACGATCTGCGCAACGATCGCGCGGAGACCAGGAATGTCGCCGCTCGCCATCCCGAGGTGGTCGCGCGCATGGAGGCATTCCTCAAGACGGCGCGCACAGAGAGCAAGGAGTTCCCGATCAAGGAGGCGTGACGCCGGCTGCTAGCCCTTGAGCGCCCCTGCGATCATGGTCTCGTGGATGCGGTCGCGGAAGGCCCAGTAGACGATAAGCACCGGCCCCATGACGATGACGAGACCTGCGAAGAGGGCGCCCCAGTCGCTCTGGTAGTGCTCCATCATCATCAGATTGGCGATGCCCAGCGGCAACGTCCGGATCTCTTCGCTAACGGCGATGACGAGCGCCAGCGGATACTCGTTCCAGAGCCCGATCGCATTGAAGATGCCCACGACGATCAGGCCGGGCCGCGCAAGGGGAAGCATGACTCTCCAGAAGGCCCCCACATGCCCGCAACCGTCTATCATCGCCGCTTCCAGAAGCTCGTGCGGCAGCGTATGGAAGAAGCCGGTCATGACGAAGATCGTGAACGGCAGGGAGTAGGCCACGTAGACCAGGATCAAACCTTCCAGCGAGTTGAGGAGCCCGAGGTCGCGCAGGAGCAGGAAGAGGGGCACGATGGCGAGGAAGATCGGGAACATCATGCCGCCGAGGAACGCTGTCAGTACCCATCGCGACCATCGGAACGGATAGCGCGCCAACACATAGGCGGCCATCGAGCCCACAGGCAGGAGAATCGCCAGCGTTGCCAGGGTTACGATCAAGCTGTTGCCGAACGCGCGGGCGATGCCGGCCTCGGCCCATGCCTTCGCATAGTTCTCCCATCGGAGACTGCCCGGCAAACTCCATGGCGAAGCGAAGATCTCGGGGCTGGTCTTGAACGACGTGACAAGCACCCAGATGAGCGGCAGCACAACGGATGCGGCGAACGCGGCAAGGCCGACCACGACGAGAGCTCGACGGATCATGCCTTCGCCTCCTGCGGGTTGTGACGAAACAACGCCATCACCGCGCCCGAGAGGAGCATGACGATAGCAAAGTTGGCTACGGCCAGCGCCGTCCCGTAGCCGAACTCGCTGTTCTTGAACGCCTGCTCATACAGATAGGTGAGCATGGTCTCGGTACGCCGGTCCGGGCCGCCGACCGTCATCAGGAACACCAGCGCGAACACGTTGAGCGCATTGATGACGACGTACACCATGGCGACGCGCATGACGCCCCAGAGCATGGGCAGCGTGATGGTCCGAAACCGCCTGAGCCCCTCGACGCCATCGAGCAATGCGGCTTCATGAACCTCGGCCGGTATCGTGCGCAGACCGGCCGAGAAGAGCATGATGTAGAAGCCGACTGCGTGCCAGACGAAGGTGACCGTGACCGCCGGCAGCGCCGTGCGCGGCGTTCCCAGCCAGTCGAACGCAAGCGCACCCAGCCCTATCCGTTTCAGCGTGCCGTTCAGCACGCCGAACGACGGATTGTAGATGAACATCCACAGGATGGCCACGACGACGCCGGAGATGATCTGAGGGAATAGATAGACGCCGCGCAACGCCCGAACAAAGCGGCCTTCGCCGTGCACCGCATGCGCGATCGCTAGCCCGAGCGTCATGATGGCCGCGCCGCCGACAAGAAGGAAGAACAGGTTGTGGCTCAGCGCCTGGCGGAAGACAGGGTCGGCCGCGAGCCGCGCGAAGTTCTCGAGGCCGACGAACGTGCGGTGCTCCGAGACCCCTCGCCAGCGGTACAGCGAGAACGCGAACGCCTGGGCGACCGGCCAGATGACGAACACGGCGTAGAGCGCGACAGCCGGAGCCAGGAACGCAGCGATGAACGCCGAGCGGACGCGTCCTGCGTTCTGTTGCCGGCGAGATGCCGGCGCTACGGACGGCGGCATAGGCTTCCGCTACTGCGCGAGGTCGTCAGGGAGATGGGCCTTCTTACATCCGCCCCACCGATGTCATGGTAGGCTACCGCCGACCACGTCATTGCGAGCGCAGCGAAGCAATCCCGATCATCGTGGGGTGGCCCGTGCGTGTCCGGGATTGCTTCGCTGCGCTCGCAATGACGTGGTGGCGCGCTGCGCTCGCAAGGGCGTGGTGGCGCGCGGTGTTCCCCGGTACCGGCTTGGCCGTTGGAGGTCATCTCACCACCTTGTGCTTGGGCAGGTTCGCGTCGCGCCGTGCGGCTTCGGCGGCGTCCTCCAGTCTCTGGACGAACTGCTCCGGCGTCGCCTCTCCCGTCATGAGCGCAGACATGGCATCCTGACTGGCCTTGCCGAGCGCCGGGTACCACTGGGCGTATTCCGAGGAGTACGTGACCCTGGCAGATCGGAACGCCGCGGCGGGCGCCTTGAGGTAGGACGGCATCTTCGCCTCGTCACTGCCCTTGACCGCCATGAGCGTGCCCTTCTGTTCGACGAACTGGCGCGCCTTGGCGGGTGTCGTCAGGTACTTGTAGAACGACACTGCCAGATCGCGGTTCTTGCCGTCAGTCGGGATGACCCACGGCTCTATGCCGATGGACACGGCGGTGGGATCGCCCTTGCCATCACCCAGCACCGGCGGCAGGAAGAACTCCATCTCGAACCCGCTTGCCGGAAGCTGTTCGCGCATCTCGGAATGGAGCCATGTACCGCAGGGGATCATGGCCGCTCGCCCCGTGATGAACTCCATCTGCGCTTCGGTATGGCTCATGCCGTTCGCGCCCTTCTGGAAGTAGCCGAGGTCCATGAGCCGCTTGATGCGCCGAGCGGCCTCGAGCATCGAGGGGGATTTCCACGCGCCGGGCACGAGATTCTGGCAGTCGTCGAACACATGCATGCCGCCGTGACTGATCGCCCACGGCACGAGGAATCCGCCGATAGCGTAGTAGGGATACTTGCCCTGATACGTGATCGGAGCTATCCCGGCTGCCTTGATCTTCGCGCATAGCGTCAGCAGTTCGCTCCAGGTCCTGGGCGGTTGCCAACCGTGCTTCGCGAAGAGCGCCTTGTCGTACCACCAGCCGCTGATGCTGAAGAAGTAGGGCAGCATGTATTGCTTGCCTTCGTACTGACCGAGCGCCAGCAAGGATGGCTCGAACGTCTCGCGCCAGGTGCCCTGACCTTCATAGGGAGGTCCGTCGAGGTACTGATCGAGGGCGATCACCTTCTTCTCGTACACCAGAGGCCAGTAGTCCATGCCCCATCCGGGCCAGGTCAGATCCGGCGGAGTGCCCGCCACAAAGAGCGGCCGGAGCTGCTCCCAGATGCGCGGATTGCCCCAGACCTTGATCCGCTTGCCGGGATGTGCCGCCTCGTACTCCTTGGCGGCTTTCTCGAAGAAGTCAATGCCGTAGCCGCCCTTGAAGAGCGCTACGTTCAACTCGCCCTCTCTGGACTCGGCGCCCCGGCGTGGACCGCATGCGACGAGCGCAGAAAGGCAGAGAGCTACTGCACCGGCGATTGAGAAGAGACGCATATCCTACCTCCCGTCGGAGCCATGGTCCCCGACAGGATGTGTTTCGCCGGGATCATCCTGTTATCCTGCCTTGCCGAGAACGCACGGGCCGCCGCACGGACAGTCGGTGTGCATCGGCTTGCCCGAAAGCGGTGTGCGCGCCTATCGCTACGGCACAAGTGATCGGTATCGTGTCGCCATTGCCCCAACCAGTCTGATGGCTCGTTCGGCTCTTTCCGCAGTCCATCCATGCTGCTCGGATGCGGGCATCGTGGGTGAGAAGGCCACGTGCGTGTCCACCATCTCATTCCAGCTATAGAAGCCGAACCCGTCGCCGTACCGGGCGGCCTGGCCGGCGTAGGTCTCGACTGAGCGCGAGAATGCGTCGGAGGCCGGGAAGACATCCCAGTCTGAGTACGTGCGATAGGTCAGGATGAACCGCTGACCGGTCCGGCGGCGGTGGCGCTCCAGAGCCGCGAGCTCGGAGGCGGAGAGGGGCCCCGTTGCGCGGATGAGGACGATGTCGGCCCAGTCACAGGAGATCGGATCGGCACCGTATTGGACGCGGTATGCCCGTGCGTGGGGATGCTCCGCGTCGTACTGGTAAGGGTACTCGGCCATCAGCAGCACATCGGGATGCGTCCTGCGGACCTCGCGGCCAATGCCGGCCAGCACGTCGCGGATGGTCTCCGACCTGAACAGGACGTGATCCTCCACAGGCTGCGGACGGGCGGCCTTGCCCTCGGCATGTCCTGCGTAGTCAAACATCGCACGATCGCGCGGCTGAATGGCAGACCAATCGGCAATCGCCGTGCCCCATCGCTCATTCAGGGCCTTGATGGAACCATACTTCCTTCGGCACCATGCGCGAAAGCGCTCGATGGACCCGTCATCGAAGCCGCCGTCCCATGCCGACTCGACACTCAGGCTCACCACGGGTCGGTCTTTGCCGCCCCAGCGCACCCGTAGCAGCGCCTGGTCGGCGTAACGGTCCAGGTACATGCGCGCATACCTTACGCCGGCAACATGCACCGCGCGATCCCAGATGATGGGCGCTGCGGGCGAACCATCCTGCTGACGTCCGAACGGAAAATCCACTCCGAACCACTGCTTCGCGAGCTCGTGGCGACGGCCAGGCAGGACGTCTGACCATGTCTTCGGGCTCAGCCAGGGCACGATGGCCAGGCCGGCCTCCTTCGCGAGCCGATGGGACCGATCGAGCCACTTCCAGTCGCCGTCAATGGCCTGGCTCCACTCGTGGTCGAGCAGGAGCGTGTTGTACCCCATTCCGCGCAGGCGCTTCAGGTCGGCCCGGATCGCCTCGTCATCGCTCTTCCACGGCTCCCACCAGTGAGGGAAGAAATAGATGCAGGTCAGCGGCTGGCCGTCCGGCAGACGAAGGGGATTGCGTTGCTCCTCCGCTGCGATCATGCGTACAGGGAGCAGCGCGCCCCCGGCGACGGCGAGTGGGAAGATCATCCGGATGACGCTCAGCATGCAGCCACCTCCATCGAGTCGCCTCCATGGTACCAGTGTATGCCGCGCGGCGCTGTGAAAAGGGGGCGCAAGGCGACTGGTCAGAGTCGGTGAGAGGGCTCGTTGCGTTGCGCGCCGCAGTGCCGTAGGGGCGCGCGGTCCGTGTCGAGCGACGATCCGCCCACGTCATCGCGAGCGAAGCGACGCGATCCCGAGCAGTCATGGCCGATCAGATTAGCAGCGGCAACGGCTCCGTCGTCCTGTCGCGGCACGCGCGACTGTCGTAGGGGCGTATCAGCCGGACGACCGATGGTGCGATCAGATGATGCGAGGTCACAACCGGCTGGTACGCCCGTGGCCCAAGAACAGCGGCGTCACGGGCTGAGCTGGGCGTACAGGGTTGGGTAAGAGGAGGCGGCGGGCACTACCGGGGTTGACGCCCCGGACTGAGCAAGATCGGCCCTTCAGGCCGAACGGCAACCGTCGTGATCGAGACGGATCGATCGGTGGCCGGCATATAGCCGCGGATCGTCGTCCGCCCTGAAGGGGCGGCCTTGCTCAGCCCGGTCCGGAGGGCCGGGAATGGCGAGCCCAGCGCCAACCCCATGCACAGCCTGCCCCCCACGTCATCGCGAGTTCGGGTGCGGCGTGGCCGCGGTGGGTGCATGAGAAAGCGTCGAGAGCTTTCTTAGGAGCGAAGCGAAGCGATCCCGAACAGTTCCGGCCGGTCAGCATGTTCGCATCGTGCAATGCGGTGGCAGCAAGCCTCCGGGCTTGTCCGTTACGGATCCGTCTTGACTTCGCTTCGCCCGCAAGTACGTGCTGGGGTTGCGATAGGCCACGGAAATCAGCGTCGCGTGAAGCGATGGCTACCGCAGCCTGACCTCTATGACGGCCATACCGATATCGCCCCGGAGCTCGATCCACCCACCGGCGTCCATCCGAGCGGGTGCGCCGTTCACGGTCACCTTGCCGGCGCTCGCCCCTTCCGGCAGGCGAAACCGAACCCTGATGCGCTTTGGCGGATTGCGCTTCGCTCCCTCGATGGTCGTGGTCACGCTGTCCGCGGTGGCCTTGTAGTGGACGCTCACCGGTCCGAAGTGCGTGGCGGCACGTTCGACGCCGCACTCCTTGCCCGGCGACAGCCACTCCCTCGGGATGGCCTGGCCGATGAGCAGTTCGTCGCCTTCCTCGCGCACGAACAGGTACCGAACCCATCCTGCCGCGTTGGCTTCGTCGGAGGTCTTGTAGTGGTCGCCGCGCCAGCTCCCGTAGTCGGGCAGCACGTGCTCGGTGATCATGCGCACGTCCGGAAAGTAGCCAACGGCGATGGCGTTGAAGATGGCTCTTAGCGCGTGCTTCACGTCGTCGCGGTACAGATAGGGTTCGGCGTCGAGGAGAAGGCACGATTGCATGGACATACCCCCCAGACTGAACCACTGCCTCTCGAAGTCTGGCACGGTGTAGCCGTACTGGTTGGAGAGGAACAGGTTGTCCTCGTAGTCCTCCATGATCGCCCGCGCAGCATCCGACCGCGGGTCGAGCACGCGCGTGATCAGCAGGTGAATGGCGCCCTCGAGCGTCTCGCATATCCAGCCGAACGCCCGCCCACGCAGATACGGATGGCTGGGGAACTTGCGCACGGCCCGGCCATCCCGCAGCCGGACAACCGGCGCCAGTTCAGACGCCTCCGTGAATGCGCGCCGAATGGCCGCGAGGTAGGCGTCGGCATCTTTGCGCACGCGGCGCGCTTCCGGGTGTCTCGCCCGCTCGAGAGCCCACGCCGCCGCATCGAGCCCGCGCCAGGTGTAGCAGTTGGTAGACAGCCACGGCCACCAATCGCCAATGTCCTCAAGGCTGCCCGCGGGCAGCAGGCCACGCGCGACATCTGTGCGGCTGAGTGTCCGCGCGCGTTGCCCGATGATCCAATCGGCTGCCTTGAGGATGCCCGGCAGCGCATGACTCAGCCACCGGTCATCGCGCGTGAAGCGGTAGTGCTCCACAAGACACCAGAGGATCCATCCATGGTGCTGGTTGTAGCCGCCATGCTCATAGCCTCCGGCGCCGTAGAGGACGCCCTCCCTGGTTGAGAAGTCGCCGGGCAATCCGACAGTCCCCTGATAGTGGAGCCAGGCTTCCAGGCACTCCTCCGCCTCTCTGTGCAATCCGCGGCGATCGAGATCGGTCACCATCATGCACGATTCGTTGCCGAAGGCTGCGTAGCGAAACGAACCCACGCGCGCGAATCGCCTCTGTGCGCCTGGTTCCTTCTCGCAGTTGATGAGGAGGTGCCCAAGGTGAGCGCGGTGGAAGTCGGTGAGCATGGGTTCCGGCGTGGTGAGCCGCATGCCTGCGTCCATTCGTGAGCGCCAGAAGGCCGCGACCGCCGTGCGTTCGGTGTCGAAGTCCAGGCGCATGAGGCGCTGCACTTCCGGTTCGGTCAGCGCTGTGACGAACGGCAGTTTCAGCTCAAGGGTGCGCGACTCGCCCGGGCGGAGATCCCATGTCCACACAGGCCCCGTCTCGGAGAGATTCGGCAACGTGTCAGTAATGAGGTGGCCACGGAGCCTCCCATCGACGGTGAGCATACCGCTCAGGTCCAGAGCAACCGTCGCGCCCTCGACAATCACGGGCAGCCGCGCTTGCACCGGCTCGGCGCCGCCATTGCGCGCCGTCATACGAACCATGCATACCGCGGTGGCGTCCCCGTCAGGCGCTGAGCGATCCGCCCGGGTCCCATCCAACGCCGTGACGAACGCGGTCTGCTCGTAGAGCACGCCATCACGAGCCCACTGCGTTACGCAGATGGGCAGGCAGCCCTCGTCTATCGTGCGGAATGACGGCCGTTCCGGCATGCCGAACCCGACCACCACCCTATCGCCGTCGCGCGCCAACGCGTCGGTATCTCGGCCCGGGCGGACGGCGATAAACCCATTGTTTATCCGGTACTCGACGGCGCCGCTCGGATGGAGACAGAACCGCTGCCGTCCGCCGTCGAGGCCCATGGGGAAGACAATGTCGGATTTCTTCGGGGGCATGGCCGACCACGCGCCGTTCCACGTCTGCTCGGGCATAACGGCGACGCGGCGGTACAGTGTGCTTGAGCCGGCCGCTTCGTGGAACCGGGCGATCTCGGCGTATGTCCGCGCATCCCCCGCAGTCGTCACCGCCGCGCCAAGCTCTGGCACATACAGGGGGCCCGAGCGCACGTCACGTACGTCGAACGTGAATCGGCGCTTGCCCCAACGCACGGTTACCAGCGTCCGATCAAACGAGTTCGGATCACTGCTGGACGCCGCCATGAGCTGCACCGTGCAGGACCGCCCATCCGGCGCGCTCACCGCCTCGACGACATAGCCGCTGAAGGCCTCCAGACGGGGCGAGGCCGAAGGCTTGCGCGCCCAAACGATGCGAACGGTCTCCCGTGCCCACACCGACGCGGTGAACGCCGCGATGCTCTCGATCGGCGGCGAGGCATCTGGAGCGATGACCCTTATCTGGTGCGTGAATCGCCAGGTCGCTCCGAACCCTCGCAGCGCCGGGTGCTCCTTCCGGTTCACCGGACGAAACGTGATCGTCGCCTCGGCGCCGCTGACGGCGACATCGGTATCTGCGTCGCGCCACTCGCCGGTATGCCAGTTGCCCAGCTCCCACCAGCCGACATCGCCGCCGCCCGGTTCGCGATCCCGAGGAAGGCGCTGCTGCGGCCAGCGGCTTGACCAGTATTGCAATCGAACGCCAGACGGCGCATCGCCCCGAAAGCGCACGACCACACGGTGAATCTCCCTCGGATCGGTCCATCGGAGCCCGTCGCCTTGAGGCAGCGGAATGGCCCACTGAGCGACGTTCATCTCTGTGCCCACGGCAGGGGGCGGTGGCGGAATAGATATCAGCATCGCAGGCTACCTCGCGCGTATGATGCTGTAGGAGTTGGACGCGTGACGACCCGGTTCCTGCCAGCACGGAGCGCCCGATGCGTTCATCGTGCACGGGACGCTGGCGAGCTCTCATGCCCGGAGAGGCCCCGAAGCACGAATCCCTTCGAACATCACGGTTGCGCCGGCGCGCTGGACCGGCCGAGTCAGATCGGGTGTTTACTTCCCGCGCGTGATGCGTTATAATCAGGTCCCGCAGAGCGACCCCGCCCAACGGGGTCGTTCGCGTATCTGTACGCCCCATGGCCGCAAGCCGGGCAAGGTACGCACGACAGGTAGATCCGATGGATTACAAGGCGACGCTAAACATCACGCTGAACGACCGAGACCCGGGCGCCATGCAGCAGCGCGGCAACCTGCCGACGCGCGAGCCCGGAATCCAGCAGGCGTGGGAGCACATGGGGTTATACCGGCTCTCTCTGGAGAAGCCGGCTCCGCTCGGCACCTTCATTCTGCATGATGGCCCGCCCTACTCCAACGGCAATATCCACCTTGGCCACGCACTGAACAAGATCGCCAAGGACATCATCGTGAAGTACAAGACGCTCTGCGGTTACCGCGCGCCCTATGTGCCGGGCTGGGACAACCACGGCATGCCCATCGAGAACGAGGTTGCGCGCGAGTTCCGTGAGCGAGGCGAGCAGCCCGATCGCGTGACGTTGCGGCGACGATGCCGCGAGTATGCGGCATCGTGGGTCGAGCGCCAGCGCGAGCAGTTCCGTCGCCTGGGCGTGCGCGGCGACTGGGACAACCCCTACCTCACGATGAGCACCGACTTCGAGGCCAAGATCATCGAGGTCTTCGGGAAACTGGCCGACCAGGGCTATATCTACCGCGGCATGAAGCCCGTCCTGTGGTGTGCGCGGTGCGAGACTGCTCTGGCCGATGCTGAGGTCGAGTATGGCGAGCACACTTCGACCAGCATCTATGTGCGGTTTCCGGTCCGCCTCGATCCGAACCAGGTCTTCGGTTCGAACGCCGTGAACCCGGAAGGCGCCTACGTGTTGATCTGGACGACCACTCCGTGGACGATCCCTGCCAATCTCGCTCTGGCGCTGCATGAGGACGCCGACTACGTCATCGTGGCTCTGAACGGCGATCGTTACCTTGTCGCCGAACCGCTTGCGGCCAAGGTACTCCATGACATCGGTAGCGCCGAACGATCGCCCGGCGACGGCCCGAGCGCCATTGCTGCGTTGCCTGAGGGCTCGGTGCTTGCCCGACTGCGCGGTTCAGAACTCGCCGGGCTTGTCTGCAGGCACCCGCTTGTGGACCGCGACTCCCCCGTCGTTTTCGCGCCCTACGTCACGATGGAGGACGGAACCGGCGTCGTGCACACGGCGCCCGGCCACGGCAAAGAGGACTTTGAGACCGGACGGCAGTTCGGGCTCGACATTCTGTGCCCGGTAGATGCCTCCGGCGCATTCACGGCGCAGGCCGGTGAACGATTCGCGGGCGCCCGGATACTGGGAGGCGAGGCCGACCGCAAGGTGATGGACGCTCTCTGCGAGGCCGGTCATCTCCTTTCGAGTCGCAGCTACTCGCACAGCTATCCCCACTGCTGGCGCTGCCATCAACCCCTGCTGTTCCGCGCCACGGTTCAGTGGTTCATGGACATAGACCACCAGGGACATCGCGAGCGATCCCTTGACGCCATTGAGGCGACACGCTGGGTCCCGCCGGTGAGCATCAACCGGATCCGCTCGATGGTATCCAGCCGCCCCGATTGGTGCCTTAGCAGGCAGCGTGCATGGGGCGTCGGGATACCCGCGTTCTACTGTCGCCGCTGCGGCAAGGAGACCCTCGACAAGCGCGCCATTGATGCGGTGCACGAGCTGGTCCTTCGAGAGCATTCGGATGCCTGGTACTCGCGATCTGCCGAGGAGATCCTCCCCGAAGGGTTCGCCTGCTCGGGTTGCGGCAGCACAGAGTTCGAGAAGGAAACGGACATTCTGGATGTCTGGTTCGACTCCGGCTCCACCCATCTGGCGGTACTCGACAATGAGCGATGGCCCGAACTTCGGTGGCCCGCGGACCTGTACCTCGAGGGATCGGATCAGCACCGCGGTTGGTTCAACTCGTCGCTTATGGTCTCCGTGGGCGTCCGCGGAACGGCGCCGTACAGGACCGTCATCACCAACGGCTGGACGCTCGATGACTCCGGCAAGGCCATGCACAAGTCGCTGGGCAACGTTGTCTCGCCCCTGGACATCGTGGATCGCTATGGCGCCGACATCCTCCGCCTGTGGGTGGCTTCAACCGACTACTTCGAGGACGTGCGCTGCTCGGACGATCAGATCAAGCAGGTGGCCGAGGCCTACCGGCGGATTCGCAACACGTTTCGCTTTCTGGTGAACAACCTCGCCGACAGCACGCGCGGGTTCCAACGGTTCGACCCGGAGCGCGACGCCGTTGCCGCCGAGGATATGGCCGACCTGGATCGCTGGATCCTGGCGAGACTGGATCGCGTCCTCGATGTATGTCGGAACGGGTATGAGGCATTCGAGTTTCATCGGGTGTTCCACGCGGTCCACAACTTCTGTGCCGTGGACCTCAGCGCGTTCTACCTGGACGTGATCAAGGACCGGCTCTACTGTGAGGCGGCGGGATCTCGCCCGCGGCTCTCGGCGCAGACTGCGTTGCACGCGATAGCGCGCAGCCTTGCGATTGTAACGTCCCCCATTCTAAGCCACACGGCGGACGAAGTCTGGAGCATCCTGAAAGAGACCGCAGCGCCGAGCGCTCAGCTTGCCGACTGGCCGACGGTCTCTCTGCAGGGCTCCGACGAAGTCATCGAGCGGTGGGAGCCGGTGCTGGCCATGCGTGAGCACGTCAACCAGGCCATCGAAAACGCGCGGCAGTCCAAGCAGATCGGCAACCCTTTGGAGGCGCATGTACGTATCGGAACTAGCGTGGCGACGGCGATGGCCCTGGCGCCGTTCGCATCGGACCTCGCCACCGTGTTCAAAGTATCGTCGGTGGAGGTAGTAGGCGGCGAGGAAAAGGCCGAGCCGTCCGTGGAGGTCAGCCTGGCCGTCGGTCGGAAATGCGCCCGCTGCTGGCTGGTCCGACAGGATGTCGGCGCCCATCCCGCGCATCCTGACATCTGCGGGCGTTGCGCAGCGGTGGTGGTGTCCATGAGCGCATCAGGAGCCGCCTGAAGCCTGGTATTCCGCGACGGAGGCCGTCGCGGCACGCTGCGTACCCACGTGAGATGATGGCCATGAGGCCCCACGCACACACTAAGACACACTCTCGCAGAAATGCGCGATTTCAGATACACGGAGCCCGCCAGGCCATGCGGCAGGCTCCCAATGGACCGATCCGATAGCCCCGCGTACTGGGGGCGCTCCGTGCCTCGAACAACGAGGTAGAAGCGAGGTGACCGTGATGGGTAAGAAGGACCTGTCCAAGCTGTATGAGCGTCTGATGGCTGAGAAGCGGCGTCTTGAGGCCGAGAGGGCTCGCCTGACCGATCGAAGCGGTTCCGGGCAGGGAGCAGGTCTCGAGCTCGCCGACTACGATCTGAATCACCCTGCCGACGCCGGTACGGAGCTCTTTGACAGAGAGAAGGATCTGGCGCTCGTGGAGAACGTCAATAGCCTGCTTGACCAGGTGAACGGCGCGCTCGCCAAGATAGCATCCGATACATACGGGATCTGCGACGCCTGCGGCGGCAGGATATCCGACGCTCGCCTGCGGGCGCTGCCTTACGCAACCATGTGCATCTCCTGCCAGAGCCGCTACGAGGACTGATGCGCCCGCGGCTGTTCTACCTCACCGTGATCGTCGTGGTGGCGTGTGACCAGATATCCAAGACGCTGGTCACGCGCCACATACCTGAGACCGGCGCAACGATCGTTGAGCCCTTCTTCTCGCTTACGCCGACTCACAACCCTGGTGGGGCATTCAGCCTGCTTCAAGCGCATAACGGCGTGTTCATCACGATCGCCGTCCTGGCGATCGGCGCTCTCGTCTACGCGTACCACACGCTGCGTTCGCGTGATAGCCTCATGTCGGCATCCCTTGCGCTGGCGCTGGGCGGCGCCGTCGGCAACCTCATGGATCGAGCGCAGTTTGGCTATGTGCGCGACTTCTTCCATCTCCACACGGTGTCGGGGCAGACGCTCTGGCCGATCTTCAACGTCGCCGACTCCGCCATTACCGTCGCGATACTGTTGCTGGCCTACCGTGCGGTCCGGCCCGCAAAGCCACGCGCATGCGACGACTCGGGCGAGACCTCGGACGGCAACCCGGGCGTTGCTGACCTGAGCAACTGAACCGACGTGCACCCCATTCTCTTCCACATCGGTCCCATCCCCATACGCGCCTACGGCGCCCTCATCCTGATCGGCTTCTTCCTCGCTCTGCGCTACGCGATGGCGGAAGCGCGTCGGCTTTCGCAGGCAGACGAACGGGCGACCGTGAAGCCCGACCATGTCTTCGATATGGCCATCTTCGGGCTGTTCGCCGGTCTCGTCGGAACCCGCCTGGTCTACGTCGCTCTCCACTGGGACCTGTTCGCCGACAATCCGGTGGAGATTCTGAAGATATGGACGGGAGGGCTCTCGTTCATCGGCGCCCCCCTGTTCGGATTCGGGTACGCGTGGCTCTACTGCCGTCGCCACCGCCTACCGTTCTCTGTCGTTGCAGACATCGGGGCTCCAGGGTTCGCGCTTGGCTACACGTTCGGCAGGATCGGGTGCTTCCTGAACGGGTGCTGTCACGGCTCTGCCTGTGACCTTCCGTGGGCCGTGCGCTTTCACGCCGACGGGGCATCCGATGCCCTGACTGTCCCCAGTCATCCCACGCAGATATATGCTGCCATCATGAGCCTGGGGATATTCTGGGCGCTCCATCGGATGCGCAGGCGGCCGCATCCCGACGGCTCCATCGTAGTAACGTACTTGCTCCTGTACGCCGTCTATCGTTTCATCAACGACTTCTTCCGGGCCGGGGCCACCTCGCGGATCGTGCTCTGGGGCCTGACGGACGGTCAGGTTGTTGCCACGGCAGCGGCACCGGTGCTGATCTTCTGGCTCTGGCGCCTCTATAGATCGCGGCGCTAGCCTGGATCGGCTGAAGGCCGTTGCAGGGTCCGTACCAGCGCCTTGTCGGGATCTGCCCGTTGGTACAACGCTAGCGTTGCCTCGCCTCGAACGAGCAGGCGACCGGGCTCAACGCTGATGCCAACCAGCCGCAACGGTATGCCGAGCCGTTCCACATTCAGATGCTCGGACAGCTTCGCATTGAGCCGCTCCCCGATGATCTGGGAGCTGAAGCCCGGCAGCGTCGCGCCCACAACGCTCAGGTCCTGCACGTCCAACCGAATGTGGGAATCCCCGACGATCTCCGGAACGGCCACCAGAGCAAACGGAACCGCAAGCAGCTTCATCACCTCATAGCGGCCCGTGATCCGCAGTTTGCCGGTCATCAGGGCGACCGAGAGATCGCGGATTCCGCTATCATCGGCGGCGCCGATCAGGCGATTCAGCTCACGCTCGTTGATGACAATGCGGGCAGCGACTTCGCCCGTAGCGACGCCCGATCCAAGAGGAACGCTGATGGTCAGATTCGTGCAGTCAAGGGTGACGTGCTGAATGGCGATCTGGTCGCCCAGCGTGAGCTCCTGGGCCGTTAGGCTGGCTGACGGACACGTTATCTGCATGACATTTGGATTTCGCCGTTCTCCGCGCAGACTCCTGCGACGGGGATCGCTCCCCTCCCCGGTACGGCTAAGAGTACGTGCTATAATGGTCCGTCTGCACCCTGTGCCGTCAGTTCGCTGGGTGCTCTCACTATTCTTCCCCTTGCTGGAGCGCAGTCTATCCGATGCAGTTCATACGTCGCCTGCTTGGGCGCTTCTCGCGCGACATGGGCATTGACCTCGGCACTGCCAATACGCTCGTGCATGTGCGCGGGCGCGGCATCCTGTTGCGCGAACCGTCCGTGGTGGCCATAGACCGGGATACGAAGCGGGTTCTGGCTGTTGGCGAAGAAGCCAAGCGGATGCTCGGCAGGACTCCGGGCAGCATCGTCGCAACGCGTCCGCTGAAGGACGGCGTGATTGCCGACTTCGAGCAAACAGAGCGCATGCTGCGCTACTTCATCACGAAGGTGAATCGGCGAGGGGCGCTTTCGGCGCCCAGAGTTGTCGTGGGCATTCCTTCGGGCGTTACAGAAGTCGAACGCCGCGCCGTCATAGATGCAACCAAGAAGGCTGGCGCCAAGGAGGCCTACCTCATCGAAGAACCGATGGCCGCAGCCATCGGCGCCGGCCTGCCTATTGTTGATCCCACGGGCTCGATGATCGTCGACATCGGCGGCGGGACGACGGAGGTGGCAGTGATCTCTCTCTCCGGCATCGTGACAAGCCGATCCATTCGCGTGGCCGGCGACGAGATTGATGAAGCCATCACTGCCTATGTCCGTCGCACGTACAACCTGTTCATCGGCGACCGCACGGCGGAAGATGCTAAGTTCTCGGTTGGTTCCGCATATCCAGGCGAGACCGCCCGCACGATGGAGGTGCGCGGGCGCGATCTGCTCACCGGTCTGCCGCGCAGCGCCATCATCTCGTCCGACGAGATTCGCGAAGCGATCCAGGAGCCGCTCAACGCTATCGTTGAGGCGGTGAAAGTGACGCTCGAGACGTGCCCGCCCGAGCTGTCGGCTGATATCATGGAGCGCGGCATCGTCCTCGCGGGCGGCGGAGCGCTCCTTGACGGTCTCGATCGGCTGATCTCGCGCGAGACCTCGATGCCCGTGCACATCGCCGACGATCCACTGTCGTGCGTGGTGATCGGCACCGGGCGGGTTCTCGAGGAGATCCAGACTAATCCGCTCCTGCGCAAAGTGCTGCGCAGCGCCTGACAGGCCGGGCGGCGTCATTGTTGAACCCGCATGCAATGAAGACCCGCCCTCAGGATCAAAACGGGCCACGATGTCATGCTCGATGACGAGCGTAGCGCACTGCGCAGGAAGTACCTCCCCTTCATTCTGACGATCGTCGTCGGCGCCACCCTGGGTGTCTGGCACAACGCCGCCGTGTCGCGCGGGGCGTCGAGCCCGTTCACCAATGCCGCGCGCACGATCCTATCCCCGGCGATACGTGCCGTGGGGGGCGTTGCCGACTGGTTTTCCGGCACAGGACGGTGGCTCGTCAACAGCCGAAGCCTGGCGCGTGAGAACGTACGGCTTCGCCGCGAGCTTGCTCGACTCAGGGCCGAGGCGCAGGAACTGCGTGAAGCCGCGATCACTGCGCGGAGGCTCGAGCAGGAGATTGGCTTCCTGACGGAGCCAACCCCCCGGCGTCTCCCCGCTCGCGTTGTCGCCATGACGCCCGCGCCGCACGTGGCAACCGTCGTGATTGATCGCGGAAAGCGCGACGGGCTGCGGAACGGCTCCATCGTGCTTGCTCCGGAAGGCGTTCTCGGACACGCCGTGGACGTGGCGTACTCCACATCAGTCGTGCTGATTGCATCCGACCCACGATGCGCCCTGGGAGCCATGGTGCAACGGAGCGAGTCCCGAGCCATTGGCATCTGTCGCGGACTCGGACGCGGCATGCTCCGGATGAGCTACCTCAGCCGAGACGCCGAGATCAGCACCGGCGATGTCATCGTTACATCGGGGCTCGGAGGATCGGGCGGGATCTACCCGAAAGGGCTCGTGATCGGCAGCGTCACCCGGGTCACCGACGATGCAGCGACCTCGTCGAAAGTCGCCATCGTGCGGCAGGCGGCCTCCGTTCATCGCCTTGAAGAGGTTGCGGTGCTTCGATGAGACCCGGAACCGCGCTCGGCCGCGGTGTCGTCGTGATCGTTGCAGCGTTCATCGTGGACATGGCGCTGGGACCGCGCATCGCCATCGCCGGCGCTCGGCCCGATCTGACCATGGCCGCACTGGTTCCGGTGGCGCTCTGGATCGGCGACGGCTCCGCGGCATGGCTGGGGTTGCTCGCTGGCAGCCTGCTGGGAGCGTTTGGCTCCGTCGGTCTCGGCAGCCTGGCTGTCAGCAGGGCGTTGGCAGCGTGGTGTACCGGCATGGTCGAACGCAGGCTGTTCCGCGACAGCCTGTTGGTGGCATCGGCGGCAGGATTCGGCGCGCTCGCCGTAGCGGAGCTCACATTCTTCGCATTCTCTCCACAGCCCGATGCGGTTGCCTATCTTGCGGGAGCGTTGGGCCGAGCCGTCTACAACATGGTGCTGGTTGTTCCGCTGACCATCCTCCTCCGTCCCCTGTTTCGTCCTCCCGCGTAGGCGCCTCTACCCGCTCCTATTGTTGTCTGCGCACGGTATGGGGGGCTCGCCTGCTGCCGGCTTGTCGCGGCATGCCGTTGCGCTCCACCTCCGCAGGCGGAGCGCAACGGCACGCATTCGGACGCGCGTGTGCTGAGCGACCGAACGGACCTAGTCACTGTTCCAGCGTGCACTCACGGCTGGTGGTTCAGTCGTAGCCGTCGCCATCGAACCTCGATCTCAGTGGGTCGGATCCGGCGGCCAGCTGTTCACGCGCCAGTCCCAGAACGGTATGGGCCATGAGCGTGACCGTCATATGTCGGTACCATGCTTCCCACGACTTGCCGGTAAACCTGTCCAGGCCAACGGTTCGGCGCGCCTCGGACATGCCATCCCTTATCCGGCGAGACGCCTTGATGGCATCTACCACGTCGTCCAGCAACGTTCCGGGCCGCACAAACGCGAGAAACCGGTCGGACGGCTCGGCACCTCGCGGCTTGCACTCGGCCACGATCCACCGCTGCCAGTCCCCACGCCCCCCGGCCTGCATGCCTGTTCGCGATCCGCCGCCGGACGGAAGCCGCATTCCCATCCATCCTTCGGGCCCCTCTGAGGCCCGGGTGTGGTGTGAAAGCGACGCCGCCAGTTCCTCGGCTGAGCGGTAGGCCCCGTCCACCAGCAACGCCATGTCCGCAGGCACCGCAAGCACGTATGCCTCGCGGCGCTCTTCGAGCCAGGCGCGCAGGTCCCTGTCTGCGCCGAACGTGATGCTTCCTGCCACAAACCGATGCGGTATCTGATGTTCGAAAGCTCGCTCGAGCATGCGCCGCGCCATCTGGGGCCTCGTGGAATAGGCGATCCCATCTGGCACGCCGGACGAGAGGCGCAGATCCGAGCGCTCTATCCATGGCCGCGGCAAGAAGAGTTCGCGATCGAGATAGCCGTTACCCTTCGGCCCGGCATAGGCGAGGAACACCCCGGTCTGCAGGTGATGCGATACCCCGCCGCCGTCGGTGCCGCGATGGGCGCCAACGAACCTGCCATTGGCTTTGACAAACGCGCTCTCGTCCAGCACAAGTACGGCGTAGGGCGAGGCCAGATGCGTCAGCACCTGATCGCGCAAGGACTGGCGTGCGTCGTCCCTGTCCCATCGCGTGATGCGTCGCTCCTCGTATGGCGCCGGCGCCGCGACCACGCTATCGAGACGAAAGTCCGCTGTTCCTGGCGTGGCGAAGCCGTACCCCGCGCGGCTGTGGCCGCGCGAATGGGGATATAGACCCATGATGGTATGCCGAGTTTCTAGGGCGTGACGGTAAGGGTATCGCTCGCCTGACCGCCGTTGCACGAGGCATACACCGTCGTGGCAACCGATCCGGAGACCGTGACAGTGGTCAGGTCGAAGGTTACGCTGTCGTTACCCGCGGACACGACCACCGATTCGGGGAAGCCGGAATAGACCTCAGGATGGTCGGTTTCGACCGAGACGACCTGGTCTTCCTCGACGACCTGATCCAGCGTCACGGTGCACTCGACAGTGGCGCCGCCTACCACGGTATCCGGCTGGATGGACACCGCGCATGGGATGGACACAGGCTTGACCTTGCCGCCGATACCGAGGACTGGCTCATCGGCAAGAGCGGCGAACACAAACAGCGACACACAGACGACGATCAGGGTGATGGCGATGCGACGGAACATTTCCTAGGCCCTCCTCAAGATGGGTTGTGAAGTGTTGTGGCGAAGTATCCAGACCGAGCGTTGCCAAAGCGTTGTACGGAATCGGGCGGGATGGCGCCCTTTCGTTGACAACGCGGCCGAACGGATGGGCCCGTGCCGACGGAGGAGGTTCCACGCTATGCAACGGGGCACAACGCTCTGCGCCGGGCACGTTGCCAGTCGTCCCGGGGGATCCTATGGCAGGATCGGCCGGGTCTCTTGGATGCCAGTGCGCCGGCGAGGGATGATGCGGAGGTTAGCTGCCCCTAACGGCAAGCCATTGCGGGATGGAGGATGGATCGGCATCCGCCCCGAGCGCAAGATTGGACTCGTAGGCCGCAACGGCCAGACGGTCTTGGACCAGTTCGACCGTTCCCCGATGCGCAGCATCGTCGTCAGTGTCCAGGCGTAGCCCGTGCGTTGTCTGCATGCCTGTTGCGGCCCCGATCAGGTACGCCGCGCCGCTCAGGTCCTCCTGGTAGGCGAGGACTGCCGCCAGCTGCCACAGCGCCCGGGCAGCGTGGACCACATCGCCTGTCGCGAGGAGAAGCTCCAGAGCCTCGGTGTAGTGACGGCGCGCCGACGCCGCATCGTAGCGCTCGCAGGCGATGTCACCCAGGTGCAGGAGCAGCATCGAGCATAACCAGTCGTCTCCCAGATCCCGGGCCAATCCGAGTGCGCGCTCTGCCAGCGCCTGTGCGTCGGCGAACTCACCTGCCGCCAAGCAAGCGCTGGCGGAGTTGCCGATCGCCACTGCGGCAACGTGCCGAACGCCTCGCGATTCGGCGTGCGCAAGCGCCTCATCGAACGCCACGCGTGCGTCGCGGAGCTCACCGCGGTGCTGGCGTACGATGCCGAGGTTGATGAGAGCCCGCGCAAGCGCGACGGGATCATCATGCGCTCGGACGAGCCCTACGCCCGTGTCCGCTTGCCTCAGGCCCTCGTCCCACTCGCCCTCCATGGCGCTCAGGGCGCCGCACAGGCTGAGCAACGCGCCTTCGCTCACCTGATCCCCCGTGTCCCTGGCCGCCTCCGCACAACGCTGAAGCCAGTGGCGACCGTCAGACCCGTAGCCCTTGACGATCCAGAAGCGGCCCAGATCGCGCCCTATTCGGATAGCCGTCGTCGGATCGCGCTCAAGAGACCACGTGAGCGCAGCCCGTATGTTGGGCGCCTCCGCCGTGAGCCTCACGAGCCACTCGGACTGTCCCGAGCGCCACAGGTGGGGCTCCGACTCAGCACAGAGTTCCGCGAAGTACGCCGCATGTCTGCGTGCGAGCTCCTCCCGACGGTCGTCGGGGAGTTTCTCGGCGGCGAACGCATGCAGAGCGTCCAGCATCCCATAGCTGACCTCCTCTTCCAGGCGCTGAGCCGTGATCAGAGATCGGGAACGCAATTCTTGAAGCGTAGCGAACGGCCTCTCGAGCTGGCATACCGCCTCCGCCGCCTCCATCGTAAAGCCGCCCTCAAACACGGCCAGCGCCGCGAACGTTTCCGTGAGATGCTCCGGCAGCAATCGGTAGCTCCACTCCAGGCACGCCCGGAGGGTTGCGTGGCGGTCTGGCACATCGCGCTTGCGGCTCACCAGGAAATCGAACTTGCGGCTGAGATCGCGCACCATCTGCTTCGGCGTGCGGTCCTGCGCCAGGGCGGCTGCCAACTCGATGGATAACGGAAGCCCCTCGAGACCCCGACAGACAGCCGCAATGTCGGGCGCGTTCCGTGCCGTGACGGCGAAATCGGGCACGACACGCGCCGCCCGGTCCACGAAGAGCTGCACGCTTGGGACCGCCATCAGCGCTTCGGGCGTTAGCGCCGTGATCTCCGGCACCGGCAGAGGTTCCAGGGGCACGAGCTGCTCCCCCGACAGCTCCAGCGCGTGACGCGTCGTCGCAACCACGATCAGTGATGCAACCGAGACCACCAGCCGATGGACCAGAGGCGCAAGCTCGTCCACGAGCTGTTCGAGATTGTCGAGGATCAGCAGGGTCGGACGAAGGCTCAGCTCGTCTGCAAGTTGCTTCATCGGATCGGACTGACCGGGACGCAGCGTGATCCCGAGTCCGTCGGCGATCCTCGCCATCGCAGCGGGAGCCGAGTGGAGGTCATCCATCGGCACGAACAGGACGCGGCGATCCAGGCTCCTGGCTGCCAAGGCGGCGTACTCGACCGAAAGGCGCGTCTTGCCAATCCCGCACGGACCGATAATCGTGATGAGTCGTTCGAGACCTGAACGCACCAGTGAATCGATCCGCTGCAGTTCCTTCTCTCGACCGAAGAACCGCGTGAACTGAAGCGGAATGCCCGTGTCGCTGCGGCGCACGGAATCCACCGTATGCTGGTGGACGAAGGGCACGTCATCTTCGTCGCTTGGTTGCAGCGCCCCGGCTTCGGGGCCGGATGCGGGTCGCCTCGACGGGATCGCCGGAGGCGGTTTGGCGGCAGAAGCCGTGTCGGCTACCGGGGCCGGGCCAGGCCGAAATGGCGGGGGCTCCTCGTCATCGTCCTCTGCCGCCAGGGGTTCAGGCGCTGAACGCCATGGCGCTGACCGTGCCGGCGCCGTGCCCCTGGCGGACGCACGCGACGAGTTGCGGGCCTGCTCAAGAAGACTCCAGGCCTCGCGCGACGGCGGATCCATTTCCTCTCGCTCGAAGAGGCGCGCCATGTTCTCGTAGGCGCGCACGGCGTCCTCCGGACGGCCTGCTAGCGCGTAGAGACGCATGAGTTCGCAATGCGACTCCTCGCGGAGCGGGTCCTGGATCACGGCGCGATGCGCGTGCTCGATGGCGCGTTCGATCTCTCCGGTGGCCGCCATCATGTTGCTCACTTCACGCAGCGCTTCGAAAAACTGCTCGGCGAGTGAGCGGCGGATGTCCTCGATCCATACCTCATCGTGTCCCGGCATCAGCTCGCCCTTGTAGAGCTCGATCGCGGCGAGCAGCCGTTGCATCCGTTGCTCGGGAGTGTGCGTCGGTCGCTGCTTGATGAGTCTGCGAAAGTCCACCACATCGCACGTCGCCGCTTCCGGATTCAGCGAGATGGCATGGCGACCGTGAGACACGAGCACGCTGCCAGCCGGAACTCCAGGCGGCTCGAGCTGTCGGCGCAGAGACAGGAGGCTGCCTCGGAGATTGGTGTAGCCCGCCTCGATCTCCGAGTCCGGCCAGAACATGTCCGTGAGCTCAGACCGCGAGCATTGCTGGCCCAGCCGGTAGGCTAGCAGGGCCAGAAGCTCCTCGGTCTTGCGTGTCGAGCACCGCGTGATGACCTGATCGCCGCTCACGACCCTGAAGGTGCCGAGCAGATAGATGCGCCAGGGTTGCGTCAGCATGTTGCGCTCCCGTACGTCATCACCGCGGGGGGTCTTGCACGCGCCATGTTCGAGCGAAAGCGCATTCGCCGACCGCAACGCACCACAGATGTGAATGGCTGCAAGTCATCAAGGGTTAGGGGCAGGCGGAGCGTAACGGGAGGATCGTAAGGCGGCGAGCAATGCCGACGCATGCCATTGCGCGTCACACACCAGCGAGCCGTCTGCCCGTACGCGCGGCCAACTGAGCGGATGACGCGATGTCGGCGAAACTCTATTGGGAGGCGGGGTCCCTCCATAAGCCCACAACTCCTCTATGATACAAGAGGATCGAACCCAATGCTTTGTGACAATCTATTTGCTGCTTTGATGCCAAATAGCAGCGGTCAGGGCATCGGGCCAGCGATTCAGTCATCCCGTCCTTACATATAGTGTATGCGCGCTCGGTTCGACTCCAGCAGTCGCGCATTGTATGCGTCGCCGCCGTCTAGGTTCGCGCTCATGAACACGGGCGGCTCAATGCCGCGCTGAACCAGACGGGCGGTGACCTCAGCGACCAGTGCATTGACGATCGCGCACCCCAAAACCGTAGAGAGAGGCCCCACGGGCTGCCCGAAGCCCGCTACGCTCACAGCGGCATCCCCCAGCGGCGCGCCGTTGTCCAGAACAATGTCGCACAGATCCGCGACCTTCTTTCCCGAGGAATGCCGGCTGACAACACCAGCAGTATATGCGAGCGAGGTGATCCCTATGGTGCGAATGCCCTTCTCGCGCGCCCGAATGGCCATGTCAATGGCGACGGCATTCCTGCCCGATGTCGAGGCGATCAGCAGCACATCCCCGGGGCTGGCGGGCGAACCGTCCAGCAGTTCGCGTCCCAGACCCTCGATGCGCTCGAGCCGGGAGGTCATGGTCATCGGACGGACCGAGAGGTTCATGCCATGCGGATAGATGGGGTTCACCACCATCAGCCCTCCCGTGCGGTACACGAGCTCTTCCGCGATGATGAAGGAGTGGCTTGCACCAAACGCGAACAGACTGCGTCCTTCGGCGATGGCTTCCGCCATGAGCTCAGCCGCACGATCAACCGCCTCTTCCTGAGACTCCAGGAGCACGGCCAGTCGGTCCCGAACCGCGTCAACGTATGCCATACCTGATCGCATCGTGTATCCCCCTTATGGCCGGCTCAGTAGCCCAACTCGTTGAACCGTTCGCGCGCGCGCTCGTAGTACTGCTGCCCGCCCTCCCGGTTCACGCTCATGAAAACCGTCGGAGGCTTGCCGGCGTCGACCATCATGGTCATCACTCGCTCCCAGATCATCCAGCCCGCAACCGCGAAGCCTATGCCCGAGACCGGCATCACCGTCACATCGAGGCCTGGCAGGTCTACCGCCGCGTCGCCATATGGAGCGCCGATGTCCACCACGACATCCGCCACATCGCACAGACGCAGCCCTGAGGGATGGAGCGGCTCCACCCTTGCCGTGTACGTGAGCGAAGTGAGGCCGATGGTCCTGATGCCGAGGTCCCGACATACGAGAGCGAGCTCGACGGGCCGCACGTTCCTGCCAGACACACTACCCGCCACCACCACATCGCCTGCCCTCAGGTTTCCCGTGCGCAGCGCTACACGCACAGTCTCTATCTCCCGGTTGACGGGCTCCGGGCGAGGTCTCTCCGCCCGGCATCGCGCTACCGGATCGGTCACGCTCAAACCGAAGGTGAGAGGCTGCAGCGCAGCCAGTCCGCCGGCACGGTTCAGGAAGTCGCCTTGAATGCCGTGGCCGATATCCGAGCAAAACACTGCGCCGTTCGCTGTCAGGGAGCCCACCACAAGCTGGGCCGCACGCTCTATGGCCTCGGCCTGAGTGTTCTCGAGGTGCGCAACGACCTTCCTCACCGCTTCAGGATAATGAAATCGCATGGTGTCCCCTTTCCATGGCGCCGGCAACCGCTCCCATCGCGGCGCGAACCCCAGCTCGCAGATTCTCGGCAAACCTCGCATCGGTCTCTGCGGCGTCTGCCCCCGCCAGTACCATGCCCACCACGTCGGGAACCTCGGGGACTACAGGCCGCAACAACGGAGCGAACTCGCGCGCCCGAGAGCACAGACGCTGCCAGTAGAGGCGCGACTTGCGCGCGACGCTGCCCGCCGCCACCAGCGGCAGCTCAGCGTTGCGAATGTCCAGGCGCTCCACGACATCGTACAGTGTCTCGCTGATCTCGTCGGCAGCCTCTCGCAGGACAGAACAGGCCACCGCATCTCCCGCTTCCGCATGCTCGTCAACGATCCGAGCAAGCGAAGCGATCTCCGATCGATCCCGGTAAGCCAGCATGTAGCTGACGAGATCGAAGCGCGCATGACCGCCGACGTGCGACGCGCATGCACGCTGAAGCGGCCCGTCGAGGCTTGTTGCGTGGCGCGGATGCCACGAGGCTCGTGCCGTCTTGCGCAGGGCGCGGAGCCCAATATCGAAGGCGCTGCCGGCATCGCCCAGCAAGGGACCGAGCGCGTCGAGCAGCAACTCACGTCCGTCCTCGGTTCGGCCGAACACTAATGCTCCGGTACCCGCGAGCACGACAACGCCGACCGATGAGCCCGCGAGCGCAAGCGCGGCGTCTTGCTCGCTGACGGCACGGTGGCGTACGGTGCGGAACATGCCGGAGGGCACAGCACCCTCCGGTAACCGCCCTCTCCCGATGATGAGCAGGTCACCGGTCGCGCTTCCACCAAAACCTTTGAGCGCGCGCGACACGGCCGTCCGCACGGAGTCGCCTGTCCTGCCGCTTCCGCCGGGACCCCTTCCGCTGCTCGGATCCGTGAACGTGCACAGCCCGTATCCGATCACCCGTCCGGCAGTATCGGCGAGCAGCGCCTCGCTCTTGGTACCGCCCGCGTCCACTCCGAGGATGAACGCCGGATCAGGACCCGAACGACTCATGCTCGGTTCTGGCAATGATCTCGTTCTGCAGCGCCTCACTCAAGTCGCAGAAGTAGTCGCTGTAGCCGGCTACTCGCACAATCAGGTCGCGATGTTTCTCCGGGTGCCGTTTGGCATCCCGCAAGACGTCGGCGCTCACGACATTGAACTGAATGTGATGGCCTCCGAGCCTGAAGTACGTGCGAATGAGATCGCGCAACCGGCGGATGCCGTCGTCGCCCCTCAGGGCAGATGGATGAAACTTCAGATTGAGCAGAGTGCCGCCGGTTCGAGCATGGTCCATCTTTGCCGCCGAACGAACCACGGCAGTGGGTCCTTTGCGGTCGGCTCCCTGAACCGGCGATATGCCTTCCGAAAGCGGCTCGCCCGCATGCCGTCCGTCCGGCGTAGCGCCCGTCACCGATCCGAAATACACGTGGCAGGTTGTGGGCAGGAGGTCCACGTGGTAGGAGCCGCCCCGCGTGTTGGGCTTCCCGTTAATGAGGTCGTAGTAGATGTCGAAGACCGCGCGCATCACCTCATCGGCACGCTCATCGTCATTGCCGTACTTCGGGCTCCGGTGCACCAGCGTGCCGCGAACTTCGTCGTCACCGGCGAAATCGGCTGCAAGCGCACCGAGCAGTCGCTCCATGGCGTTCTGCCGAGCGAGCCCCAGCATGGGCTCCTCATAGACGTTGAGACGAATGGCGGCGAGCGAGTCCGTAATGGTGCCGAGGCCGACACCCTGAATATAGCTGGTGTTGTAGCGAGCGCCGCCTGCGTGATAGTCGCGCCCCCGCTCGATGCAGTCATCCACCAGCACCGACAAGAACGGCGCGGGCATGCGGGTGGCATAGAGCCGCTCGATCACATGGTTGCCTCGGAGCTTGATGCCCACGAAATGCTCCATCTGCGCCCGAAACGCGCGCATGACATCATCGAACGACGCCATATCGCGAGGATCGCCCGTGTCGGGGCCGAGGCGTTTGCCGGTCCTCGGGTCGACGCCGCGGTTGACCATGATCTCGAGCACCTTGGGCATATTGAAGTACCCGGTGAGAATGTAGGCTTCCTTGCCGAACGCGCCAGCCTCTACGCAGCCGCTTGTCCCGCCTCCACGAGCGTCCTCGATGGCCTTACCCTGTCGAAGAAGCTCCTCAACCACCACGTCGGCGTTGAAAACGGACGGCTGCCCCCACCCCTTCCGGATGATGCGCGCAGCGGCCTCGATGAACCGATCCGGATTCTTGCAGCTCACCTGGATGTTGGAGCTCGGCTGAAGCAGCCGCATTTCGTCAATCACATCGAGGATCAGGTACGTCAGATCGTTGACTGCGTCCGATCCAGCGGGCGTCAGTCCGCCTGAGTTGATGTTGCAGAAATCGGTGTACGTGCCGCTCTCTGCGGCTGTCACACCCACCTTCGGCGGCGCCGGCTGGTTATTGAACTTCACCCAGAAGCACTGAAGGAGTTCGCGCGCAGCCTCTTCGGTCAACGTCCCGTTGGCCAGACCGGCTCGATAGAACGGCCACAGATGCTGATCCAGACGACCGGGGCAAAACGAGTCCCACGTGTTCAGCTCGGTAATGACCCCGAGATGGCAGAACCAGTACGCCTGAAGCGCCTCGTGGAAGTCGCGCGGCGGCTTTGCAGGCACTCGCTCGCACACATCGGCAATCCGCAGCAGCTCGCGCGCCCTGTCGGCAGCGATGCCCGGAGAGTCGGCCGTCTGTCGGGCGAGGGCCGCGTGGCGCGACGCGAACAGAAGCACGGCATCAATGCTGATCGCCATGGCCGTGAGCTCGACATGCTTGTCGAAGGCCTCTGGGTCCCCCACAAAGTCCAGCCGGTCCAGATGTCTCTCGATGGCTTGCCGGAAGTCCAGCAGTCCGCGCTGATATATCTTCCCGTCCAGCACCGTATGGCCGGGCGCGCGTTGCTCCATGAACTCTGTGAACACGCCGGCGTCATACGCTGCCTTCCACTCGTCGGACATGCAGGCGAAGATTACGTCGCGCATAGCCCGTCCGCGCCAGTGCGGGATGATCCGCTCCTCGTACACGCGCCGCGCCTCAGGCGATACGTCATAGCGTATCTTCGCCCGGGAGTGCAACAGATCGAGGTCTTCGAGGCTATGGCAACACAGTTCGGGATAGGTTGGCGTGGCCTTCGGGTAAGGTCCCCGCTCGCCGACTATCAGCTCGTCCTCGCCAATATGGATCGTCTTGCTCGCCATCAGATGGTAGAACGCCCGTGCGCGCCTGATCGGAACCGGAGCTTCCGGCGCAGCGGCATCAAAGGCGGTCAGCAGCTCCGCCCTCTCCGTGGAGATACTTGGGACTGCTTCGAGGCTCGCGGCCCGCAGTCTGCATACCCGTTCGTTCACAGTCGATTCACACTCACAGAGTTCAGTTCTGGGCGCCCCTGTCGGATGGATCAGCGGGTTAGGAACGTCTGAATGTTGGCCTTCTTCCGGAACTCCTCGTACTCCTGCGCCAGCCGCCTGCCATTCGCCTGCTCGCCCTTGGCTGCGCGCGCGAGGATGCGCACGGTCTCTTTGACTTCCTCGTACGTACGTTTCTGCGCAGGCCGTCGCTCCAGACACCGAACAAGCCACCACAGGTTGCCGAGCTGCAGAGGACCTGCCTGTTGCCCCTTCTCAAGCTTTCGGCCTACCGCATCCAGCCCCTTGCTGATGGCAGTGACTGAGCGCCCCAACGCAAACGGCTGCATGATCCCGCCGGTTTCCGCCGAATCATCCACGCTATACTGCCGAGCCGCGCTCGCCCAATCCAGTCCGGCGTTGAGCGCGGCCTTCGCCTTCTCCGCAGTAGCCCGATTCGGCGCAGCAATCACCGCGAGCGTAACCACCTCGGGAGAGTAGAACAGAGCCCGCGGATTGTTAGGGCTCGCGTTGCGGTCGTAATACTCTCGCATCTCAGCCTCGGTAACGTCGACGCCTTTGCTAACCAGGTTGAGCTCACTGAGCACGCGCGCCAAGGACTCGCGGTACTCGGGCTCCGACTTGCCAGCCTTCTCAAGGATGGGAGCGAACTCCGGAGATCGCGCCTCGAACCGAAGCCTCTCATCCACCTGCTGGTCCGATGCGATCGCGCCATGCTTCTTCAGGAATTGCCGCCGGATCTCTCTTTGTATCATGGAGTTCAGGGTCGACGAACCATACCGCCGAAACAGTTCGTCGTTGAGGTCCGAACGTAGGATCCGTACGCCGTTGACTGCAACCAGAGTGGCTGTGAGATAGCGGCGGTGCCGGGTCCGCATGATGAGAGCGCCAACCACCGCCGAGATCACCGCGAGTAAGCACAGCGATGTCACTACCACCCATCGGCGCCTGTAGGCTGCTCGGATGACTTCAAAGGGACCACCTTCGCGATAGACCGCGAGAGCCGAGGCGATCGTGCCAAGAACGCCCGCGAGCCGTTCACGTATGAGCGCCCGTTCAGACTGAGACGCCAACCGCGCCAGCTCGCGTTCCTCACGCTTCCGTCGAGCTCTCTCTTCACGCGCAGCACGCGCTAGCTCCCGCTCTCGCTGTTTGGCCAGGGCCTTGGCTTCTCTTTCGGCGCGACGTTCCGCGCGATGTTGTTCATCCCGCTTCTTCTTCTTGTCTACTGCCGGCTCCGCATCGCCATCGGCCGATTGCTGCCACGCCAGCCAGCGGTCCGTTAAGTCCTGTTGTCCGGCATCCTCGTCCCTCGAGGATCGAAGCGGCTTCTTCTCGTCTTCGCTCATGGTAATCAGCTCCCTCAGTTTCTTGAGGCTTGGCCGCCAAGCGCATGTCTGAGCCCCGCCCCGAGATGGGCGATGTCGTCTGCGCTCGTGAAGTGTGACATAGAGAAACGGAGCGCATTGTAGTGTGGCACGTGACGGGTTACGATTCCATGGTCACGAGAGAGACGCTCCCCGATTGCGCCCGCATCGTGGTCTCGAAACGAGACTGTAACCAATCCTGCACGGCCTCCAGGCGCTGTTGGCGTTAGAAGCTCCGCTCCTTCACAGTCCCGCAGCATGGCGATGGCTTGATCTCCCATCGCGAGCATGTGGGCCACTACCCGATTCTGGCCTATGCGCTCCAGCCACCGCAAGCTGGCAAGCCATCCGGCTGCCCGGGCCCACGATCTGGTGCCGAACTCGAACCGCGACGCGGTCGACCACGGTTCCGCCAGTCCCGACGCAGCATCAGCGCGTTCGAGCGATCCGGCGCCCACGTGGGCGGGTCGGATCTCCTCGATTCGGTCGGCGCGTACATAGACGAAGCCCGTTCCGGTCGGCCCATGCAGCCACTTGTGGCCGTTGGCGGCCATGCAGTCGCAGCCGATCGTTGTGACATCCACCGGGGTCGCTCCCAGCGACTGCGCGACATCAACCAAGGTCCTGATGCCATATCTACGGGCCCAGGCGCACATCTCTGCGGCGGGCAGACGGGCGCCGGATTCACAGGTGACATGGCTGAACGCCAGCAGACGGGTCCGTCCTGACCGAACGCCATCTAGGCGAGCCATCATGGCCTCGGGCTCATGGGTGACTGAGACCCGATGCACCCGTATGCTGCGGATTCGCTGCAGGTAAAGCAACGGATGAAGGAGAGCTTCGTGCTCCTCATCGGTGGTGATCACCTCGTCACCGGCACACCAGTCCGTACCTGCAAGGACTATGTTCAGGCCATCCGTCGAGTTGCCTGTGAACGCCACCTCAGCTGGTTGAGCACCGATCAGGCGTGCCAACGCTGCCCTCAACTCCTCGGCTTCGGCGGCGAGAGGACGTGCGCACGCCACGCCGTCTCGTTCGAGCTCGCTCATGGCGCTAAGGTACGCGCGCAGAGCCGGAAGTGGCATGGGTCCATAGGTGCCCGAGTTCAGGTAGGTCACACGCTTGAGCACGGGAAAGGCGCGCCGAATGCGCTGCAGTGTCCTGTCGGGCAACGCGCGAGGCATGACGACGGCGGGCGTGGTGGACTTCATAGCTGGCTGTACCTGTAGCAGTCGGTGGTGTGATCGTTCACAAGCCCGGCCGCCTGCATGAACGCGTAGCAGATAGTGGGACCGACGAACGTGAACCCCCTGCGCACCAGGTCGCGGCTCATGGCCTCCGACTGAGGTGACGTTGCGGGCAGCTCGCCCATGGTTCGCCACGCATTCCGTATCGTGCGCCCGCCTACGAACCCCCAGATGTAGGCATCGAAGCTCCCGAACTCGGCCTGGACCTCGAGGAAGCGCCGCGCGTTGCTGATCGCCGAAAGGATCTTCGCGCGATTGCGCACGATGCCCGAATCGCGCAGCAGCCGTTGGATGTCATCGTCGCCAAACGCAGAAACAGCGCCGGGATCAAATCCGGCGAACGCCTGCCGGTATCCCTCCCGCCTTCGCAGAATCGTCAGCCAGCTCAGTCCGGCCTGCGCCCCATCGAGCACCAGGTACTCGAAGAGTTTCCGATCATCGTGCAGCGGAACTCCCCACTCCTCGTCGTGGTATCGCTCCATCAGTGGATCGCCTTCAGCCCATTGGCATCGGATCATCGCGCGCGCACCCAGTCTATCGCGAAGCTCACGTTGGCTGCATTCACAGGGTCAATCCGCAAACCGGTCACGATCTGCCCACGCCAATGAGGGTGATTCGTCACAGGCACGGAAACCTCGTGCCATTCGCCGTCCGCCGGGAAGGTGAAGGGAAAGACTTTCTGCTCGTCGAACGCCGGCGATGCAGCCGTGGTCCAGTAGAACTGTCCACCGCCATGACCGTCGGCGCGGATCCGAACGACGACCTCACGGATATCGCTGCCGATAATGTGGCAGTTTGGCCTAACGAGGAAAGGGTCACCGCCAGAGGAACGCCCTTGGAGCTGCCCGTCCCGCACTTCCAGTTCCGCGGTGTCATTCTGGGCAGACCAACCTTCGAAGCCGTCATCAAACTCGAACGATAGGCGATCCACGCGAGCAACCGCGAGATCAGGGTCGGCTGCGCGGATCCCGCTCAGGCGGATAACCGCGTCGCCCCCATGCGGGATGTGCACGGCAACCGCCCTTAACCGCGGATCATAGCGCCATCCGGGTCTGCCGGCCACGATGCGCGACGACACTCGGGGCACTTGCTGGTCACCCATTCGCACCTCGGAGGGCGCACTCACACCCGCGATGAGCACGCTGCCCCGTCCCCGCGACGGGTGCTGAACCCGCACCGAGAGCGTGTTGCCGGACGCCCTCACTTCGCCGATGTGGCCCAGGCCACTCACCCGGATGATCCGACCATCCGGCGTCTTGGCGCGCACGGTCAGCGGCATTTCCGGCCATCCCAGCCACCACGTGACGTTCTTGAGGATCTGCCGCGGCGCAAACTCCCACGCAGCACGTACGCCCGTGATCGTGTGGAGGGAATCTGGCCATAGCGTGAGCAGGTCGGGACTGTCGGACTGCTGGTACATGGCAGAGCGCGTGATCCCCACAGCGATATCGCGCCAGCTCAGCCCGCCATACCGTGCCTCAGGATCGTGCCGATATAGCTTCAGCAAGGCGAACGCATAGCGAAGCCCGTTCCATTGAACCACATTGCCAAACCAGCTTCCACGCATCTGGCTTGCCCCGAACACGGGTATGGACCCATAGCGCATCCATAGCTTGCCCGGAGCATTCCAGAAGTAGACGAACGGCAAGCCTCTGCGCGCCCAGATTCTGGCTCTCTCCAGCCACTTTCTCTCGCCGCTGTACCAGTAGGCCTCGAGATATGCGTCCACGGCGTCTGCCGCTGCCAGGATGTCCGGCGTATGGACAGGCACCTCCCAGACCTGGGCCGCGCGAGGAACGCGGTATCGCTCCATCCTGTTGAGGGACCGCACGCCAGCCTCGTAGAAGGACCGGTCCCCGACAATTCGAGCGATCTGGAGCAACTGGTAGGCCTTCGCTGCGATCAGCCCGATCTCGACGGCGCCGGGCTCGCCGAGCTCATGGAAGTCATAGCCCTTGAAGACGCCAGCGTCACGACGATCGGCATCGAAGCTGTAGGAGCCATCGGGAGCTTGGGCGCTGATCAGCTCCAGCGATGCGTTCGCGTGCGCGATCAGGAACGTAACGGGATCGCCCTCGGCAAACTGCAGGTCCTCCGCGGTCGGGACCCGTTCGGCAGTTTCTGTATCGGCAGGGGCCATGAACCCGGCTGATCGGAGACGGTCTTCCCATGCCTGTCGCCGAGGGTCTTCCGGAAGTAGGCGGACCGCCTGCAGCAGATCGTAGGCATACGTCGGGTTGAGTGCAGGACGACGCCAGATTGCCGGCCCCAGCAGATACGGGTACCAGCCGGTATCCGGACCGCTCCAGAGCGTGCGCAAGTACGCCTCCATGCTCCACGCCACCTGCTCACGGTCGCTTCCGCGTGGCGCCGGAGCGGGAGCGGCGGGCCGATGCCACGCAAACCACTCCTCCACGCCGTCAAGGGCCGACGATCCGGACGGCCCTGCATACAGAACTGCCGAAAGCCGGAGCTCTTGCCCCGCGCGCAGGATGATGTCACGCAAAGCATCTGCTGCCGCCGCTTCGCGCGTGTAGTGTGCCTCGCGCACGAGGCCGCCCCTGGCGGAGCGATCCAGTTCGACGGGACTGGGGGCGATCAGCCCGAGTCGATGGGCGGCGATGCCCCCGATCCGGTCTGGGCTGGCGAAGACGGGCTGTGGCCGGTCATGTTGCCCGTCCCATCTGTCGGCGGCGCTCCACAGCAGGGCAGCCGTTCCGAAACGCCCCGACACGGCCATGGCCGGGATGGTTACCTTGTTCGGATGAGGGGCATACCGGGGCCGATCGGGATGAGAGGCGAGTATGTCCAGATCGCTCGAGCTGACTTCATCGTCCACGAGCCACTCAAGGCCGGGAAAGATGGCCTCAGACTTCAGCGAGCCATAGGCTCCCTCCCCCACGAGCAGCATCGGCCCCTCAAACAGGGCCACGCGTCGCTGTCGGTCCGTGGACACGGCAATCGTCAGGCGTGTCGCCCTGGAACTGAGTCGCGTGAACGCTGCGGTGAACGACCAGGTTGCACCGGCGGAGTCCCGCTGGACACTCCTGAGCGTCAGTACATTACCGGAGCGTGTCGGCGCGCCGTAGCGCGCAGTAAGCGTCTGAACCCGACCGTTCGGCAATCGCGCCGTGATCCTCCCGAGATGCGGCATCCGAGCGAGCGGCGCACGCGAGCTCGACTGGCCGAAATCCGCCATGGTCCTGTCGGCGCCTGTCCGGAGTTGCACTCCGGCGAGCGCCGGGACCGGCCTGCTGCGCACGGCGTCGGTGGTCTCGAGGCTGACCCGCACGGGTTCGAAGCCATCGGCAGCGCCGCGGATTCGGCATTCCACCCCTCCGGCCAGGGACGCGACGGTCGGGGCGCGCACTTCGATCTCTCGGACCGCTCGACGTCCGGGAGGAATGGGCGCAAAGACCAGCACGCTGTCGGACGCCCGGACCCCACCGAATGTCCTGAGTTCCACCCGCACTTCGCCGCTCGACGCCGTGCCGCGGTTCCAGAGCGTCACCGCTAGCCGTGCCGCAGCTCTGGGTGCGACGATCCCCGGGCGAAGCAAGGCGGAGTAGATCTCCATGCGAGGCTCGAGCCGAACAACGCGCTCTGCGACCCCTGTGGCTGCCGTGGCCCGTATGACGACCCTGCCGGGCGCAAGCTTGCCCCTGAGTTGCCACCGGAGCGTCTTGCCGTCACCAGGAACGAGCTCGATCGGGTCGGCCGGACCGGTGGCCGATATGCCGTCGGGGAGATGCACCACCACCGACACGGGTCCGGAAGGCATCGTGCCTTCATTCGCCACCGTCGCCGTAAGCATCGCCCGCGCGGCAGGATCTGCCTTGTCTGGATAGACATGCACCTTCTCAAGTTCCAGAATGGGAACCGGGCCCTCCAGCAGCTCCATATCATCCACAACGACGTCGACTGGGCCACCCACGAGCCGCATGCCCACATGCACCCATCGGACGCTCTGTCTCGCGGAGTAATCGTAGGCCAGCCGCAGCTCGTGCCATGTTCCGTCACCGGCGTACTCGTTGGGCACGTTCCGCATGGCGCGCATCTCGCCCGTGTCCTCGACGCCAGACCGGCCCATGGGGATGACCACCAGTGAGATCGTCGCATCCGGCGATGCCGAGCGGACCTTGATCCAGGCGCGGAGTGTCCCTTTCGTCTGTTCCAGCATCGCACCAGGCGCGCCCCCGGGCGCCCACCCCCTGTTCAGACCCGTCTCCGCAGGCATGGGCTTGCTAGCCATGCGGTTGATACGCAGGGCATAGCGTCCCGATCGGGCTTCCGTCGTGACCTCCACGCCAGCTCCTACCGGGCTCCAATCACGCGGGAAGTACGCGGAATCCAGCACTTCGAACCCGCCGTTCGTGACAGGGTTGTCGGCAATGGCCGCTGCATGCAGCACAAGAGCGAGCGTGATGGCGCACATGACTGATCGCATTGTTCGGTCCTCCGGCGTGGTCACGTTTTCTGCGCTATGGGCTCCGGTTCCTTCCGGGAGACGGAGCGCTGCCTCATGCCAAGCGGGTATCGTATCGCGCATGGACAGAGACACGAACAGCGAGAGCCTTCGCGCACGGCAACGCGAGATCCGTGATGAAGAGGCGAACCTCCTCTTGACGCCGGAGCCAGACGGCCGCAGCACGCGAGTTGAGCTTGTCGTCTGTGCTCGATCCGTAAGCCGATGCTGGATCGTGTCGCAGCGGATTCGGATCGGGGCGGCCGTGGTGCGCATGGATGGGATCGGCGGCGTCGGCACCGACGAGTCGGAGCGGCACAAAGGCTATGCGTCCCGTGTCCTGGATGCCGCGATGCGCCGCATGCTCGCCGGAGATGCCGCGCTGACGATGCTCTATGGCATTCCGGATTTCTACCGGCGCTTCGGCTACGTGCCGGCCGGGCCCGAGCACTTCGTGCGACTTTCATCCGCCGATTGTGCGCTACCGAGCGGCTGGACCTCCCGCCCTCTGCGCACAGCCGATCTTCCAACCGTCCACAGCATCTACGAGGCTGAAACATCGCGAGCGGTTGGGCCTGCGGTGCGTACGGCCGCATGCTACGCCTTGAGGCAGCTTCGGGCCGCCGCCGAGTCTCCATCTGCCTCGGACGGCGACGTCTGCAGAGTCGTACTCGATCCTGACGGCGATCTCGGCGGGTACGTTTGGCGGGGGAACGGCTTCTGGGCGACCGAGATTCTGGAGAGGGAGACGCCAGACTCGCTGATCATCTCTGAGGCTCTGGCCATCTCGGCGCCAGCCGCCGATGCAGTGCTTGCCGTATGCCGCCAGTGGGCACACGAAGTTGCCGCCCGCACGGGCCGCCCCGTGACGTCGGCGCTCATCTCTGCGCCCCATGACGGTCGGATGGCTGCAGCGGCCCGCCGGACTGACGCTGAACTGGTTCGCCGGTACGTCCGATGCGGCGGCTCCATGGCACGCATCCTGGATCTCCC
>JAAYVH010000053.1 GCA_012517255.1 Chthonomonadales bacterium | reverse complement strand
TCTGGCGATGCCGATATGCCGATCGGCGTGAGCTGTTCGGGATCGCTTCGCTGCGCTCGGGATCGCTTCGCTGCGCTCGGGATCGCTTCGCTGCGCTCCTAAGAAAGCACTCTACGCTTTCTCATACACCCACCGCGGCCACGCCGCGTCCGAACTCGCGATGACGTAGGCGCGCAGGTGGCCGCCGTATTTCCGGGGGCTTGCGCCGCCCATGATAGCCGTGACGCCCGCCGCCAATCGGAACGAGGGCGTACCAGCCGGCTGTGGTCTCGGGTCATGGGATCGCACCATCGGTTGTTCGGCTGATACGCCCCTACGACACCGGCACGAGCTGCCGCCGGATGATGCGGCGCGCCGCGGCGCCCCCGTTGGGGCACGTTGCAACGTGCCCCTACCATTGCCGCCAGCGCGCTCCTTGCCGCGATTCCCGCGAAGGCGGAGATCCATGCAACAGCCTGTGGGTCCCCGACGGCGACGTGCGCGAAAGTCACTGCTCCGTTACCGCCCCCGCGTCGTACTTGGCTGGCCATCTATGCTACTCTTCCAGGAGAGCAACGGGAGGTCGGGACTCATGAACCCTCGAGAGCGACAGGAACAATGGGAGATCGAGACGCTCGCGCCGTGGGCGTCTAAGGCGGCGCAGTCGCGCGGTCGCGTCAACCCGGAGTCGCTCGATGCGGTGCGCACCACGTTCCAGCGCGATCGCGACCGCGTGGTGCATTGCAAGGCGTTCCGCAGGCTGAAGCACAAGACGCAGGTCTTCATGGACCCCGAGGAAGATCACTTCCGAACGCGCCTGACCCACACGCTCGAGGTCTCGCAGATAGCGCGGACCATTGCCCGGGCGCTGCGCCTCAATGAGGATCTCACCGAGGCCATCGCGCTCGCCCATGATCTCGGCCATTCACCGTTCGGTCATGCGGGTGAAGAGGCTCTCGACGCCGCCTACCGCTCGTATGTGCCCGAGGCGAGCTTCCGCCACGACGTGCAGAGCGTGCGCGTGGTCGAGGTTCTGGAAGTCCACGGCGAGGGGCCGGGCTTGAACCTCACCTGGGAGGTTCGGGACGGGATCGCGCACCACAGCAAGGGCATGGCAGATCTGAACGACGCTTCCGCGCCGCGCGCCACCACTCTCGAAGGGCAGGTCGTGCGCATCGCCGACCGCGTCGCCTATGTCAACCATGACATAGACGACGCCATTCGGGCGGGCATGATCCGCAGCGACGAGATACCGGCGGCTCCCTCCCGACTGCTCGGCAGCTCCCATTCGGCGCGCATCGCCGCCATGGTTGTGGATATCGTGGAGAATAGCGCAGGCAAGCCGGTCGTCACCATGTCACCCGACGTATCGGCCGCCACGGACGAGCTGAAGCGTTTCCTGTGGGATCGGGTGTACCTGCGCGAGAGGGACGAGAACGCGGATCTTGCTAAGGCCCAGCGTCTCGTTCGCGACCTCTTCGCCTTCTACATGGATCATCCCGACGAGATGCCCGCCCCCTTCGCCCACGCCGGACCAGACACGCGCGAGCGGGCCCAGGCCGTATGCGACTACATCGCGGGCATGACCGACCGCTACGCCGTGTCGCGCTACGAGAGGCACTTCATACCGCGAGGATTGTCGCTCGATCGGTAGGCCTGTTCCCGCACGGTGGGGGAGCCAGAGCGCAGGATATCGTCCTCATGCGATCCGGTTGCACTGAACGACCGTCGCGACGGCTTCCGAGCGGCCCGCATCGGTGTCGGAGACGGTGTAGGTCCTCGTTCCGACGACGAGACGGTCGTTGGCCAGAACGGGCGCGTCGTGCGGCATGAGCACGTTCCACAGCGTGATGCCCCGCAGCGTGCCGTAGGAGTCCCGGGTGACCGATCGGCGGGGCATGACGCGACACACGGTCGTTGCGACGGTGTCCCATCGGTCGGCCATCATGTTGTAGCGCTGGATCTGCACGCTGTCGGGCATGACAGCCAGAACCGCATGGCGCAGGGCATCGAGTTCATTTGCCGTCAGCATGCGTCGCTCCTCGTGAGAAGCCCGGTGGTCGGGCGGGCCCTGCGCCTCATGGTCGCCGCCAGGTCCAGCAGGTGCCGAATCCGGTCGCTTCGATCCATGGCGAAGTCGCCCGCCCGCACGTCACAGTCACCCTTCAGCCGCGCAGCCCATCGCTCCAGCGCGTCGGCGGCCGCGGCATAGAGGTCGTAGGTGGCGCCGACGATGGTCACCGGCGCTGGCTGGTGTTCGGCGAACGTCCAGCGCCCCAGCCGCAAGTCGCCTGTGGCCGGCTCGATCTGGTTCATGTCAGGCCCATACAGAGCGGCGCCCTCCTCCCAGTCGCCGATGCCGTTGCCGACGGCAATGCCCTCGCGCCAGTCGCGCCGCTCCAGCGCGGCATACTGCAGGAACCGTACGCCGCCGTCGGGCATGAACGTGGCCATGGGCATCAGTTCCCGATAGCGATGTTCGGTGCGGCGTTGATCGAGGATCGCTTCCAGCTCGTCGTCGGTGAACGTTGCGCCGTCTCCTGCAGGATCAGCGATCAACGATCTCAGCCGCGCGATGAGATCGGCCATGGTCTCTCGTGTTGCCATACGCTTCCTCCGTTGCGTGCTACCACCAGCCCCGCATGACCCACGGCTCCGCGGCACGCGCATCGCTGTAGGCCAGATTGAGGGCATCCATGTCGTCGGGCGACCGGCCAAGACGCCGCTTTGTCTCGTGCTTGGGCTCCACAACGCGACGACCGTCGCTGTCGAGCCGCCACCGCGGGGCCATGGCCTGACGGCGCAGCAGTCGTAGCGTCTCGTCCGGCAGTCGGCTCAGATCCATGTCGCCCCGGGCAGCCCGCGCGGCGGCAGCGAACCAGAGCTCGCTGCGCCGATTGGGATAGTCATCGGGGCGCACGGCGCGCGTCGCCGCACCACAGCCGATGAAGCGGAATGCACCTCGCTGGTCCACGACGCCGCCCCCCACGCCGTCGTCATCTACGATCACAGCCACGGACTCGGGCGGCTCGCCGCCCGTTGCCTGTTCCTGGCAGAGCCGCTTCAGCCTGCCGGCGATCTGCGCGGTGTCCCAGCCGTTATGCGTCTCGTGATGCAGCGCCACCCGTCCGCGCCGGACCACAATGCTCGTGTAGTCATCGCCGTAGCGGGCCACGTCGCACCCGATCACGGTCGGGCCACCGGCGGGATCGCCCGTTGGTCTCAGGCATCGCTCCCACGCCGCCTCGGTCCACACCGACTGTGAGCCCTGCGTCGGCCATCGGCCCAGGACGCGGCTCTCGAACACTGGCCCGGGCCGAAGCACGACGCCGCTATCCGGAGGAAACTCGGTGTCGTGAACCGTCCGATCGTCCGCAGGCAGGCGCGTGCAGGATCGGCTGATCTGCTCCTCGATCCACGCCAGCCGAACCGCTGCCGGGTAGGGCGGAGCCTCCCCTCGGAGCTCGGCCGCGATGTTGGGATGTTCCAGCGCGCTGATGGTGATCACGTGGAAGCGTCCCGACACGTCCTCCTCGTAGGCGCGACTGGCCGGATCGGTGGGATTGCAGATAGCCAGCCACAGGCACCCGTCGCCCGTCATCATGCCCTCGGCTTCCTCCCAGAGACCCGCATCAATGCCCACGCACTCGTCGAAGACGATGAGCACACGCTCGGCATGGCGCCCCTGAAAGGCGGCCTGATCGCGCGTCGTGTAGCCCACGGCAAAGTGATCGGCCGAGGTCTCCATTCGCGGCGACCGGGGCAGGAGGCCCGGACGCCCCTTGCGCTGGACCCGGACCTCCTTCCAGAGTACGTCGACTACCTGGCGCTGGGTGGGCGCCGTGGCGATGGTGATTCCGGGCCGGAAACAGTCGAAATGCCAGTTGATGAGGCCGGCTGCGACGTGGGTCTTGCCCACGGCATGAGATGCCTTCACCAGGACCCTGCGATGCTGCAGCAGCGCCTCGGCAACCTCTCGCTGACGGCTCCACCACCGGACCCCCAGCACCTCCTCGGCGTAGGCCGCGGGCGAGACCCGATAGGCTGCGATCCGGTCGGCGCTCACGCCCAGATCGGGTTCCCGCTTTCCGGATGGAGCGCCTCGTCTCGCCCGCTCCGCCAAGGCGCACCTCCCGTGATCAGAGTTCGTCGGGCAGTCGGAATGCCATGACCTTGCCCGTCATGCCGGTCTCGAAATCGAGATGGATCGAGCCGTCCGCCTGAACGAAGCGCGCCGACTCGACCGTCACATAGCGCACGCCGCTCGTCGCAGGCACCGTGATCGTGGCGTCACCCAGCCCCTGCCGAAAGGCGGGAGGGGCCGAGCCGGCACGAACGGTGACGGTCCGCTCGCTGCCATAGGTGTTCGTGATGCGGATGATGAGCTTGCGCGTGTCGCCGCCAGCGGGGATCGTCGCGCCGTTGGAGGGAGCGATCGTGGTTCCCGCGGGTTCGGCCACGCCGGAGCTCAGCGCCAGTTGCGTGATAGCCACGCTGTCTCTTGCCATCGGTTACAGTCCTTTCTCTTATGGAGGTGTTCGGGTCGAATGCTTGCGCCGTAGCGGTTGAATGCAGCGGCGTTTCGTGTCATCTCCATGCCAACGCCCGCATGACGTGGGGCGCAGGCGGTCGCTGGTGCGTAGGCGCGAATCAGCCGCCGAGCGGAACCATCGCGAAGAGGACCGCGGCAACGCGCTGTTGGTTCGCCCATGACAATCCGTGACGTCCGCCACAAGCCGGTGCGAGCGGCGGACTACGTTGAACGCGGGCGGCCCATCGAGATGACAATCCGTGACGTCCGCCACAAGTTAGTGCGAGGGTGTACCAGCCGGCTGGGACCTCTTATCGTGTCTCTGCCACGCCGGTGGTCCGGCTGATACGCCCCTACGTGGTGCGCTCGCAGCCCGCCTTGATTTCGACACGGCGCTTCGCGCCGGCTCAATCACCGGCGGGCGATGTTCATCCCGATGGCGGTCGTTCAGCCTGAAGGGCCGGGATTGTTCTGTTCGGCCCGCAGGGCCTACGATCGCGCACCGCGACGCCGAAGGGGCACGTTGCAGCGTGCCCCTACCAATGGCGGCCGGCACATCCACACGTCATTGCGAGCGCAGCGACGCAATCCCGAAGGTTCATAGGCCGCAGCATCGGATCGGCGTGGACTGCTCGGGATCGCGTCGCTGCGCTCCTAAGAAAGCTCTCTACGCTTTCTCATACACCCACC
>JAAYVH010000052.1 GCA_012517255.1 Chthonomonadales bacterium | reverse complement strand
GAGAAGAGGGGCGACGACGTCACGCGCGCGGTTCAGGCCTACTATCTGCTGACGGCTCACAAGCCCAAGGAGGCACGCGCGCTGGTGCAGGCCGGCGCCGACGGTCGAGTCTACCCGTCGCTCCTCATCGCCGCCGTCACCGACCTGATCCTCGGCGAGCGCAAGAGAGCAGCGGACGAAATCGCTGCGCTGGCGGAGATACGGCCCGGCGCCGCAGAGGCGCTCATGCTGCAATCGTTCGTCTCACGTGAGCCGCTCGACATCCGAGCACAGATCGTCGGCGCCATGGCGGCAGCTCCAGCCGCTCCCGAAGTGTATGTGCGCAAGGCCTACGACCTCCTGACGAGCAATCGCCCGAAACGGATGGAAGAGGCCGACGTCATGCTGGAGCTCGCTCGCAAGGCCGACGCCGACAACGTGGATGCGTTGATCGTCACCGCCGCGCTGTTTATGGCGCAGAACCGTGCCGAGGAGGCGCAACCGCTGCTGAGCCGTGTGCTTCAGCTCGATCCCGACGCTCCCGATGCGCTCGTCTGCATGGCGCTCAACTGCAGCATGCTCGACAAGACGCGAGAGATCACGGATCTGCTGAACCGCGCCATGAAGATCAGCGATGAACTATGGAACGATGTCTTTGTCCCAAAGCCCCTCGACTACCTGACACGAGTCCTGAAGTACCGCGTCCCTGTCATGATGTCGCCCGATGTGCTCTATCCTGCCGATAGCCGGTAGGCTGCATGGATAGCCGCGTTCAGCCCGAAGTCGTCTGCATCGGCGAAGTGCTCTGGGACGTGTTCCCAGACGACCGCAGACTCGGCGGCGCTCCGTTCAACGTGGCATGTCACCTCAGCGCGCTGGGCGTGCATGCGGCGATGATCAGTCGCATCGGCGACGATGCGGCAGGACGTGACATCCTCCAGCAAGTTCGGGAGCGCGGCCTCGTCGAAGAGCTGGTTCAGGTGGATCCGCACCTTCCCACCGGCGAAGTGCTCGTCACGCTAACGGGTTCGGGGACGCCTCGCTACGTCATATGCGAGCCGGCAGCATGGGATGCCATTCGAGCGACGACGCAGGCGCACGAGGCCACGCGATCGGCGACTGCGGTTGTCTATGGCAGCCTTGCCCAACGCCGCGAACCCGCGCGCAGCGCCATCCGCAGATTGCTGGAGACCTCGGCGGTCAAGGTGTTCGATGTCAACCTGCGCCCGCCGCACGATGATCGGGTCATCGTCGAGCACCTCCTGCATCGCAGCGACATGGTGAAGCTCAACGATGAGGAGATGGAGCGCCTGGCAGCCTGGTATGGTCTCGACGGCGCGGACTCGCGGCAACAATGCGAGCGCACAGCGTCGCGCTTCGGACTGCAGACTGTGTGCCTGACGCGTGGGGCCGCAGGCGCTGCGCTCTGGCACCGCGGCTCATGGAGCGAAGTTGCAGGTCACAGCGTCTCGGTCGCTGACACTGTGGGCGCTGGCGACGCATTCCTGGCAGGGCTGCTCTTCCGTATGCTGCGCGGCGATGATCCCGACTGGGCGCTGGCCTTCGCGAATGCCCTTGGCGCCTACGTGGCGTCACAGCCGGGGGCCATACCAACGCTGGACATGACCCGCATCCACGCCATGATCGAGAGTGAGGAGCCCGCATGATCGTCTGGATCTGCACCGACATGGAGGGCCTGACCGGCATCTCCTCGTGGGACCAATGCTATGACCCTGACGACAACTCGCCCGTCTACACCTATGGCCGCGAGCAACTGACCGCCGACGCCAACGCGGCCATCGCCGGATGCTTCGACGGCGGCGCCACCGAGGTTCGCATCCTCGACGGCCACGGGCGCAACCAGAACCGCGGCTTTCTGCTGGACCGCCTCGACCCGCGCGCCAGGAAGACGTGGATCGCTCAGCGCAACCCGCTCCGTTGGGAGGGTCTCGATGATGAGGTGGATGCTCTGGCGATCATAGGCCAGCATGCGCGCGCCGGCACCATCGGCGCTTTCCTTGACCACACGCAGTCGGCCAAGGTCATCTGCCGCTACCGCATCAACGGCTGCGAGCATGGCGAGATCGGCCAGATGGCGTTATATGCCGGAGCGCACGGCGTGCCGCTCGTGTACGTGTCCGGAGATGAGGCCGCCTGCACCGAAGCGCAGAGCCTGTTCCCGGGAGTCGTGACGACTCCCACCAAGCGCGGCCTGGCATGGGATCGGTGCGAGCTCTACGACCCCTACCGTGTCCGGGAGACCATGCGCCGCGATATGGCGGCGGCCATCGGCCGTCTGAACCAGCTCAAGCCGTGGCGGCCTGCCCTGCCCATCGAGATAAGCGTCGAATGGTCATGGACGGGCGCCGCCGACGGCATGGCAGCCGTGCCGGGCGTGAGGCGGCACGATGCCCGCACAGTCTCGTGGCGGATCGCAGACCCCCGCGACGTCCATACCTGGCCGTGCGCCGATTGGCGCCCGATCACATAGACCGGGCCGACGAGGCGTGACGCCGGCAATCGCCCCCCTGGAAGCCCGGCACGACGCCTGCTCCCCGAACATCGGTTGGCGACTACGCAGGACAGGATGAGTCGATCCTCGAACTTACATGCCGTCACCTCAGTCCATTCCCGCGCAGCAATGCGCAAGACCTTACGGAGGCATACGTGAAACTCGGAGCTAACTCGGTGCTGTTCGGCGGCTACGACATGGAGACCGCCTTCAAGTACACGGCGATGTCAGGCTACGACGGCATCGAGCTGTCCGCCATAGGCGGCATGAGCGAGCATCTCGTGCTCGAGCGTTGGAAGGAAGTGGCGCCGGAGATCAAGCGGCTGTCGGCTGAATACGGTCTCGAACTCCTCGCCATGGAGCAGCCGTCGCAGGATCCGGCCATCATGGAGACGGCATTTCAGGCGGCAGTCGAGATCGGCATCCCGATCGTGAACTGCGGTCCCGGAGGCAAGCAGGGCGACGAGGACTCGCTGCAGCAATCCATCGACTCCCTCGGCAAGCTCTCCGACATGGCGCAACGCTACGGCGTGACGCTGTGCGTCAAAGCCCACGTCGGCGCCGCCATCTGGAACACGGAAACCACGCTCAAGGCTATGGCCGCCATATCATCGCCGGCGTTCGGCATCGACATGGACCCGTCGCATATCTACAGGGGCGGCGAGAATCCTGTCGAGGCCATCGCAGCCGTTATCAGCCGCGTCAAGCATGTGCACATCCGCGACTGCAAGGGTCGGCAGCAGAACCCCGGGAAGCCGGAGATGCAGGCCAACGGGCGAGGCGACATAGACCTTGTCGGCTACATCCGCGTCCTCCACGAGAACGGCTATGCCGGCCCGCTCGATCTGGAGGTCATCGGCGCCAAGGACTACCCGCTCGAGCAGTGCATCGTCATAGCCGCCGAGTCCCGTGGCCACATGCAGGCCTGTCTGCAGGCCTGCGGAGCCCGCTAGCCGCCGTCGCTTAGCTGCGACACGGGGAGGTCGCGCATGGATGAGCCGCTGAAGATCGGCATTGTCGGTTGCGCGGAGGGCACGCACGGCAAGGTCTGGGCTGAACTGCTTGCGTCGGAGGCCGGCGCCCGATTCGGCATGAAACCGGCGGCGGTCTGGGATCGATCGTCGGAGTCAGCCCGCGCTCTGGCTCAGGCGATCGGCGCAAGGGCGGCGCCCTCGGCCAATGAGGCGGGAGAGGGCGTGGACGGCGTGATGATCACGGAACTCCTGCCGGATCGGTATCTCGAACTCGTCACGCCGTTCTTGCAGCGGGGCATGCGTGTCTTTCTGAACCGGCCATTCGCGGGCAGCGTAGCAGATGCCCATGCCATCGTCCGCCTCGCCGCCAAACACGGGGCCCGGATCTACTCTGCGTCGGCGCTCTACCATACGCGGGCGGCAGCTACCGCCACGGAGCGGCTCGAGAAGATCAAGCCGCTCCGGCTCTTCACAGTGACCGGACCATCCGACCACATCGTGTTCTACCTGCCCCACGCCATCGCCGCCATGGTGAGCGTCCTTGGAACTGGCGTCTCGACGGTTCGCGCCGTGAGCCTGAAACCCATGACCGACGACAGAACGAGGGCAGCAGAGCCGGTGGTGGTCTACGTGGAGTACGGCTCGAACGCCTCGGTAGGCCCGGCACGGGGTGTCGTGCAGATGATCGGTCCGGGCGCCACATGGTACGGGTTCACCATGAGCATGTTCGGCGCGGGCGGCGAGGCGGAGCCCGTTCACTTCGAGGTGACCTACGATCATCTGCTGGAAACCATGGCGGCTTTCTTCCGGACCGGCGACGAGCCGATCCCGCCCAGCGTCATCATCGAGAAGACCTGCATCTACCACGCCGCTGTGGCGTCGGCACGCAAGGACTGCTCGCCGGTTGACGTGGCGCGCCTGGTGCGCGGCGGAAACCGGTAGCCATGGCCAAGGGTTACCGCACGAACGAGCGGATCGAGTGGACCGATGCGCGTACGGGCGCTCGAATCATCCAGTTGACGAGCTATCCGACGCCCGCCATGTGTCTGTTCTACGCCTCCATCAACTTCACGCCCGATAGCGCGACTCTCATCCTGACGTGTCAGCGCTCGGCATGCCGCACGGCGCCCTGGGATCTGTGGAGCGTCAACGCCGACGGGTCCGACCTGCGGCAAATGACCGACAGCGACGGCTGCGGTGGCTTCGCGCTGGCCCCCGACGGCAAGGCGGCGTATTTCCATCGGGACGGAGCCGTCTGGCGCGTGGACATGGGCGACCTGAGCGAAGAGCGCGTAGCGGTTCTCGGAGAGGGCGCATCGGGCGGGCACGGGTTCATGTCGCCTGACGGCAGATACTACTTCACGGCGTCCCAGACCCCGGGCAACAGCGGTCTGATACGTGAGCGGCTTCCCAGGGTCTATCGCGTTCGCACCGATGGCTCGGAGGTCGTTACCCGCACGCCGAGCGCCGACGATCCCTGGACGCTCCATTCGGCTTCGCCGGGAGGCCACGGTCTGCTGGCCATCGCGACCTCCAAGCGCGGCAAGGAGTACCGCCTGCTCGACTACGATTGCCAGGTGGTCGGCGTCTACACACGCTCCCACGACTTTGCGCACTCCACCTTCCTGGGGCGCACGCCGGAGGTCCAGGGCTGCGCTCTACCGCCCGACCGAGCCCTGGAGCGGATCGGCATCGGCGAAGAGACCCCGCGTGTGATCGCATCCGGCCCGTACTTCTGGCATTCCGGCTCCTCGCTCGACGGGGACTGGATCATCGCTGACACCAACTGGCCCGATGATGGGCTGCAGCTCGTGCACGTGCCGACCGGCCGGTTCGGCGCTCTTTGCCATCCCCGTTCCAGCGAAGGCCATCCTCAGTGGAGCCACCCGCACCCGCAGTTCAGCCCCGACGGACGGTGCGTCCTGTTCAACTCCGACGCGACGGGCATCCCGCAGGCCTATCTCGCTCGCGTCTCGGACGAGATCAGGGAACGGATCATGTCGGGGAGCCTGAGCGTCACCCAACGGCTGAGGCCGTAGGGAACAGAGGAGCAACGAGATGCGACCCTGGTGTGTTGTCGTGGCGGCGCTGAGCCTGCTCTGTGGGGCGCCACAGGCCGACTGGCCGCGGTGGATGGGTCCGCTGGGCAACGGGCATGTGCCTGCCAACGTGCCCGTCCCGAAGACGCTGCCCGCTGAACCGCGCGTGCTCTGGACCGCTCCCCTCGGTTACGGCAACGGCTCGCCTGCGGTGAGCGCTCAGAAGGTGTTCGTCCTGGACAATCGCGACGGCAAGGAGGTTGCAGCGGCGTTCGGCCTGGCGGATGGCCGCGAGATCTGGCGGGTTCCTCTCGACGACCTCTGGGCCGATAGCGGATCTCCGGCAGGACCGCGAGGTACGCCGACCGTGGACGGCGACCGGGTGTACGTGCAATCGTGCCGCGGCGAGCTGCGATGTCTGCGGACAGCGGACGGCGGCCAGCTATGGCGCGTCAGCTTCGTCCGCGATTTCGGCGCGGCCGAGCTGCAGGAGGCAGGGGACATCCCCGGCGCGCGGCGCCACGGCAACACGGCTTCGCCGCTCGTGGATGGCGGACGCCTCTACGTAATGGTGGGCGGGAGCCCCAACGCGAGCGTCGTGTGCTTCAACAAGCTCACTGGCGCGGTGATCTGGAAATCGCAGGATGACATCCCCGGGCATGCCGGCCCCATCTGGGCCACCCTCGGCGGATTGCGCCAGCTGGTGTGCTTCATGGCAGAGGCCGTGATCGGACTGGACCCGAGCGACGGAAAGCTCCTGTGGCGCGCGCCTGTGAAGACGCAACTCGGGCGGCATGTGGCAACACCCGTCATCGTGGGTGACACCGTAGTCGTCGGGTCCTACACGAGCGGGCTGATCGGCATTCGGGTCACGCGTCAGGGAGACGCCTTTCGGGCCGAGGAGGTCTGGCGCGATCGCTCGCTGGGCGTGAACTTCTCGAGCCCGGTGGCGATAGGCGGCTTCGTGTACGGTCTGGGGCCGGGCAATCGGCTGTTCTGCGTCGAGGCGCGGACCGGCAAGCGTGTATGGGTCGAAGAGAGCTTCTTCTCCGGCACGCTCGATGCAGGATTCGCCTCGTTCCTCGTAATGGGCCAGAATCTGCTCGTGCTGGCAGAGCGAGGGCGGCTGTCTCTTGTTGCGCCGACCGCTGCGGGATGCAAGGTGCTGGGCCAGATGACGGTGTGCGAGCGCAACTGGTGCAGCCCGGCCTATGTCGGCGGCAAGCTCATCGTTCGCGACAACGGGTCGCTCAGGTGCCTGCAGTTGGCGCCCTGACGGGTTCTTGCCATACGGCTAGCTTCCTGTCGTTGGATCGCTGATCTTCCTGGCCATGAAGAGCATCGTGGCCCACTCGCGCGCTATGTGACCGCCAAAGCTCCCGTTGATCAGTTCGCGCACGGCATGGAGCAGCCGGCGCAGGTGCGCCGGATCGAGCGTGGCATGATCCGAATAGGTTGAAAGAAGCGCAGCATAGGTCTCGGCCGTGAAGCTGATGCTGCGCTGAAACTCCTGAACGGTCACCGGACCGAAGAGCCCCGATTGCTCGATCTCAGCGACGTACTCGGCGCGCATCTGTTCGGCCCTTGAGATGGCATCGTAGCGCCCGGCGAGACCTAGCGCCTCGCGCGCATAGACCTGCTGGAGCTCATCGAAGAACGGGTCATCGCCTTCCGATTGTGCCTGGCGGTTCCAGAACAGGGCGAGCGCGCCCCCGTCACGAAGCGCCGCTGCCGACCGCACGTAGCGCGCCTCAGGACGGACCCAGTGGAATGAGCTTCCGGCATAGACCAGCGCGAAGCGCCCTGCGGGCAGGAGACAGTCCTCGAACGAGGCGCAATGCACCTCCACGTCCAGATGGGCTGCAGCGCGCCGCACATAGTCGGCCATGTTGCTCCCGATCTCGATGGCGGTTACGCGGAGTCCCCGACCTGCCATGGGCAACGTGGCCTGTCCCGGTCCGCAACCGATTTCGAGCGCCGGATCGCCTGCGTGCAGGTCTGCGAACTCCCAGATTGCGTCGAACATGGCCTCAGGATAGCCGGGCCGTGCGCGAGCGTAGAGATCCGGATCGGCATCGAAGCTCAGCCTTCTGCGGGCAAAGAGATCCTCGGAACACTCGCCGATCGGGCCGCTCACAGCGCGACTTCCGTGCCGAGGCCCCGCTCACGGGCTCCGGCAAGCGCTGCCGATGCCGCAGCGAGGTCCTGAACCGCCACGCCCACGGATTTGTAGAGCGTTATCTCGTCGTCCGACGCTCGTCCGGGCGTGCGCCCGAGGAGAACGTCGCCTATCTCGCCGACAACATGCTCGGGTCCGAAGAGCCCCTCCGATATGGGGATCAGCAGGTCCCCCGGCTCTGTTAGCGCTCCTGCACGGTAGTCCGTGAAGACGCGAGACCGGGCGACTGTCGAGCCCGGCAACTCCTGCACATGGGGCTTGTAGGAGCCAATGGCGTTGATGTGCGTACCAGGCCGAACATCGGAGTCGTGGAATACGGGCGTGCGCGAGACCGTCGCCGTGCAGACGATGTCGGCGCCGATCATCGCCTCCCTCGCGCTGCCTGCCGCCGCTACGGGCATCTTCAGGCTCTCGGTCATCTCGTTCGCGAACCGGCGGGCGGCAGCTTCGTCCGGGTCGTACACTGCCGCCGAGGCGATGGACCGAACGTAGCACACTGCCTCCAGTTGCGTGCGTGCCTGCTGTCCGGCTCCGAAAACCGCCACCCGACGCGAATCCAGGCGCGCCAGCAGGTCGGTGGCCACGCCGGAGCCCGCGCCCGTTCGTATGGCGGTCAGGACTCCGCCGTCCATCATCGCCAGCGGCGCGCCGGTGGCAGCGTCGAACAGGAGCACGACGGCCTGTATGCGCGGCATCCCGCGCTCGGGATTGCGATCATACAGCGTGATGACCTTCACCGACATGCGCTCGTCGGCTGGCACGCACGAAGGCATGACAAGGGCGACGCCGCTGTGCTCCTGCACGTCCATGTGCGCCCGTTCGGGCACGATGCACTCGCCGGCCGACAATCGGGCCATGGCGGAGCGGACGGCCTGAATGGCGTCGCGCATGGAGAGCGCCTGCCTCACTTCATTGCCCGACAGGATCAGCATTGTCTCCACCCTGTCATCGTCTCATCGTCATCGCCAGGGCGGACGGCGCCACGGCGATGCCGCCGCGGGAGGTGACCCGCAACTCTTCGGGCAACATCTGGCCCACCGCGAGCACGGCGTCAATGGTCTCGTCCAGAGGTCTCGGATTCCGATAGCCCCCGAGGATGAGATCGGCCACCACGAATGCCGATGACGCGCCGACAGCGTTGCGCGTGTGGCAGGGGATCTCGACGACGCCCTGTACGAGGTCGCACACGGAGCCCATGGTGTTCTGAAGCGAGACAGCCGCGGCGTCGCAGGCCTGAGCAGCCGCGCCGTGCGCATACTCGACGACCGCCGCCGCCGCCATCGCCGTTGCCGCACCGATCTCCACCTGACAGCCCGCTATCTCGGCGGCGAAGGTGGCTCGCTCGGCGATGAACACGCCGATCAGTCCTGCCGCGAGCAGACAGCGAACGCAGTCCTCGTCGGACGCCCCGAGTTCGTCTGCGAGCGTCACGATCACCCCCGGAACCACGCCGGCCGACCCCGCGGTCGGAGCCGCGCAGACGACGCCCATGCTGCAGTTGGTGTGCATGGCGGCCATTGCGCGAGCGGCAGCGCGCGTGTGCATGCCCCCGATGGCAACGCGCCCGCGCGACTCGGCCTCATAGATGGATGCTGCCGAGCGATCGAGCAAGATCATGGCGTCGCCGTCTGGCTGCAGGCCCTCGTGCACGGCCTCGCGCATGACCGCGAAACGTCGTTGCATCTCCGCGCGCACCACATCCGGCTCGACGCCCAGAAGCTGGGCCTCGTACAGAAGGCCCGCCTCCCCTGCGCCCATGCGGCTTCGGCCCATCCATGCGCTCATGCCGCCTGCCGAGCAGAAGGGAGCGTCGCCTCGTTTGGGGAGCGGCTCGGGACCTCGCACGTTCGCCGGTCTGCCATCGAGATCCGTGACCTCGAACATGCCGCCGCCAATGGAGCGGGCTGTCATCTCAAGCCGACCGCCCGATGCTCCGATCAGGCGCAGATGCACCGCATTCGGATGGTCGTCCTCGGTCAGAGTACCGACCTCGAACCGTATGTCCAGTCCCTCTGCCGGCGCGAGCTCGAGGGCGCGCCGGAAGCGCGAGTCGGTCATCTCCCATCCGAGCAGACCGGCCGCGAACCCCAGATCCGAGCCCTGCCGACGGAAGCAGACGGCATACGAACTGCCCTGCCGGAATGTAATCTCGGCCTGGCAGACCGGTTCGCCCAGCGCTCCCCGTGCGTAGGAGCCGATGGCGTAGGAGGCAGCCGTGTGCGAACTCGACGGTCCGCGCATGATGGGACCCAGTACGTCGGAAAGGATGCTGATTCGCTTCACTGGTCCATCTGCCAGAGGCGGCGCAAGAGAGCATAGCCTTCCGCATCATGCTCCTTAAGCTCCGCTCGGACGAACGGGTAGAAGTCGTTGACGCCGAAGAGAGCCTCTGTCAGCTCCGCGAAGTACTCCTTGGCGTCGGTCATGGCGTAGTGTCGCTGCTTCGAGCCGTCAGCATGTAGCACGGATTCATAGGCTCCGCACTGTTTCGCCCGCTCATACGCTGCCGCGACCGCCTGGTTGTCGAAGCCGAGAACCTGATCGTGGTAGGCGTGGGCAAGCTCATGCAGAATCATGGAAGGCTGTGTCTTGCTCCACTCGAGGAACCGACTCGCATTGCCTATCTCGACGCACCGTGCCTTGTCCGGATTGTAGCCGTTCTTCTCCAGCCACTCGCGGCTCGGATGGTACTCGGCGCAGGGCGCGTGCCCATCATCCAGTCCGAGCCAGATCGGCACCCTGCGGAGCGCTGCGACCGCCCGGGCCGGGACGGCGCGCTCGATATCGAGCAGCTTCGCATCGAGGAGCTCTATCGCGCGACTGCCCAGATCACGCTGGTCCTTGAGGAGGCGTCTGTTAATGCGAACCGTCCACCCGCGCACGCGTCGGATCGCATACTCGGATGTCGGCACGGCACGCTTCGGCTGCTGGGCAAGCGTTGGCAGGCCTGCCGCCCAGACGCACGACAGGCAGGCGACACATCCGACAAGCACGATCCGCGCGATCGGCAGTCTGCGACGGACATCCGTCAGGCTCATTCGGATTGCACCATCGTCACGACCGACCGAGCCGGCAACTCTACAGTCACCCTTCTGTCTGCGCCTGGCGCAACCGTCGATGAGCGCCGCTGAGCGTCGGATGAGCTGATCTCGATGCGCACGGGCTTAGCCTGCGCGAATCCCTTAACCTTCGCTTTGCCCGGTCCCGACGGGTTCACGATCAGCGCCGCTAAACGGCCGGTTTTCGGGCCCAGCGTGGCCAGCGCCCGAACGTCCTCGTTGTCGGTCGTCACAGCTATGACTGTCGAGCCCTGCGTGAAGACCCTCTCCATCTGGGCCATCACATGGAACACCGGGAACGGCGTCTTGCCGTCACGGCTAACGAGCGGATAGTTGTCCTGATAGGTCCAGTAGTCCATGATCGTCGCGCCCGTCAGGCGGATGGTCCGCTCATAGGCCAACGCCGTACGCAGGGCGTTCTCCCAGGATTGCCACGGGTTCGGCTGCTGCCAGAGCTGAGCATCATGACCGGCCTCCAGACACCACACCGGCTTGCCGAACTCCCGCCCAAGCGCCGCGATCGCGGCATACTGCTTATCCGGCGCCGATAGCGCATCCCAGCAATGGAAGGCGATCGGTCCGAGATACGGCGCAAGCGTCGCTTCCGTCAGGAGCGGTCGGCAGTAGTTGACCGTGGCCATGCCGTTGGCCGTGTCGCCGACCAGGAACTTCGTCTTGAGGCCGAGAGCCCGGAAGCGCGGGCCGGCTCGGCGGATGAACTCGGCGATCTGGGCCGGAGTGAACCTGAAGTTGACACCGATGTCGGCCTCGTTGAAGGAGAAGTGCTCGACCGTCACGCCGTACTTGTCGCGCGCCGTAACAAGGTAACGGGCGATAGCTTCAATGCAGAGGTCGTACTTGTCGAGGGGCAGCGTGCGGCCCATCTGCTCGCGCCTGCCCCCAAGCATCCACTCGGGGCCTTCCCATACCGATCCAACGATGGGGATACGCCGCCGGCTCAGCTCTTGCATGAGCAGGAAGCTGGCGTGGGCCTGCGCCTCATCTTTGTAGACGTTCGGCTCGGGCGTCCACCAGTTCAGCGGGATGCCGACGCGGGCATGAGCCACCTTCAGATGGTCCAGGTTCCAGCGGCCGACGGCATCCATCGGCTCGGTAGCGCCGTAGCGGGGCTGACAGAAGTTGCCGCCCAGCCCGACCATCTTCTGGGCCTTCTGCTCCGGCTTGAGCGTAACGGTGACGCTCCCGATGGGGCTCCGCGCGGAAGCCATGGCGACGACCTCCTCGAGCGACTGCGACTTGCCGAAACTGCGCACCTCGAGCCCGCCGATGTCCACGGTCTGCGGTCCGAAGGCGAACCGCATCGACGCCATCGCCTCGCCGGGCGCATAGCTCTCTGCGGCGCGGAACGGAACGTGAACCGCTCGCCACTTTCCAGACTCTGTGGGCGCCGATGCGCCCTGAGAGGCAGACTTGGTCCACGGGCTGGTTGCCCGCTCGAACAGAAACATGGCCTGAGCCGGATCCCTGCCCGAGGCCGAGCGCCCCCTGATGTAGAACGATGCAAGCATGACGTCGCCTCGCTCCACCCGGGCGGAGTTGAGGATCGTCAACTGCGTCGCGTTGGTGTCTGGCGCGTCCCGATTGATAGTCACGCGCAGCGCCTTCGAGAAGGGCATGCCGCTCACGCCGATCACCTCGGATCGCGCAGCGGTTCGCTCCAGCCCGCCGACGGGAGTGGTCAGCAGCGCGTCATCCGGGATAACCGCGCTCCCGTCGGGCGGTGTCTGGCCAACGGCCATCACGACGACCGTCGCCGCAAGGAGCGCTGCCCACGCAGGCGCGCCCGTCTCATGCAGTCGCATTGCCATGGCAGAAGCATACCTCCCTTCACGTCGAGCCATCGGCGCGATCGGCAACCTGCAGCAGGGCGGTCACCGGCCAGTGGTCGGATGGCAGACGACCGCCGACAACGTCGTGCCGTATCTCCGCGTCCAGAACCGTCAGGTCCGGCGTCACGAGGATGTAATCTATCCTTGGTCCGTCCGCCTTGCCCGTCCACCCGTGGAATGTTCCGACCGCCCTGGCCTCAGGATGCATGAGTCGGAACGCGTCGCGCAGTCCGTCGGGCTCTGCCAGGAGGACGGCAACCACCGGATCATCCTCGACGACGTTGAAATCTCCCATGAGCGCCACGGGCGAGACCGATCGCCAGCCGCTCAGCATGCGCCGCAGGAGTTCGGCGCTCTTCTGCCGTGCCGGAGCGCTGGCATGATCGAGATGGACATTGCATACCCTGATCAGCGGAACCTGCGGCGCCTCCACACGGGCAAGGAGCGCCCAGGTGCAGATGCGCGGCAGCGTGTTGCCCCAGGTGCAGGATCCTGGCATGTGCGGCGTGTCTGAGAACCAGAACGTGCCATGTTCCATGACGGAAAGGCGATTCGAACGGACATAGAGGGGGCAGTACTCGCCGCCCTTCCTGCCGTCATCGCGCCCCACGCCAACGCGAACGTAACCCGACAGGGCGCGCTCCACGGTCATGACCTGATGGTGATAGGGTTCCTGCAATCCGATCACGTCAGCATCGAGATCGCGAATGTAGCCGGGAACCCATCGGCGTCGGAAGGGCCACGAGTTGGCGCCGTCGAGCGCCCTGCCGTTGCGGATGTTCAGGGTCACAACGCGGAGCGGCAACGATGCGCCGGGCTGAGGCATGGGTGAGGTCATCGCTGGCTATGGTGGGTGCGCCGATCGCCCACGGGGGCCGTCACGGCTGCGTGAACGTGACGTAGACGGGCGACTCTCCCACCTCCAACGTGATATTGCCTCCCTGCACGGTGAACGGCGCCGTCTCGGGACTTCCCTCTTTGAGCGGCATGCGCTCGGCTGACACGATCGTTCCGGGAGGAGCCGGAATGGCCACGCGGGCGGTGCGGCCCGATCCGGTCGGCGACCAGATGACACGCACACCTCGTTTGGGGTCGTCTCCCTTCACGAAGTCGTAGGCGTAGAGCTCCCCTTCCCTTTCGGCGATGGCCCTATCGAACCGATAGTCGCCCAACGTCCTGTAGAGATGCGCCAGAGCGTGGAATGAGGGCTTGGGCTTGAAATCGCGCGTGATGCAGCTCGAACCATGGACATGCGGCTCGTCCTTGTCGTCGTAGAAGAACACGTAGGCTCGGTCGAGGCCGATGCGGGCGAAGACGAGGAAAGCGCGCACGAGCCACTGGGCCTGCTGCGTCTCGGTCGAGGTCTCCCACTTCGCGAAATCTCCGGTGGCCGGCGGCGGCTTGGTGCATGCGTCCCAGCCGAACTCGGTCAGCCAGACCGGCTTGCCTGCGGCGTTGCGGTCGCGCCACTCCATGATTCCCTTGATCTCGCGGAGGAACTTGATCTTCGGATCCTCGGGGAAGCTTCGCCGCCACGTGGGCCATCCTTCGACCTCGGCGTAGCAGTGGAAGCTGATGACGTCGTAGAGGCTTTCGAGACCCTTGAAGCAATCCACGCTCTTGGCGTAGCGGTGGCTCTTGCCGTCCACCACGGCGCACGTGGCGATCTTCATCTTCGGGTCGCCGCGACGAACGCCCTGCGCCATATGTTCGAAGATGCTGCGATAGGTCACGTCGTCATAGAGTCCGGGCTCGTTGCCGATCTCGATGGACTCCGCCAGACGATTCGTGCCCGAGGGTCCGAAGAAGCGGGCGAAGGTGAAGCCATAGGCGAAGGCGTCTGACGGGATGTCCTTCCACTTGGCGGCATCGAAGTTGTCGAAGATCACGCACGGATTCACCGTGAAGCCTTCTTTGACCCACGAGCCGTAGACCGTCTCCCAGTTCACCATATTGCGGGCGAATGGGAACCGGGTGGCGAAGTTGGTCTCATCCCCGAGGTCCCAATCGAGCGGATGGTAGTCGCGCGCAATGCGGCACACCTGCTTGTAGAGCTCCGGCTTGAATAGCACCGTGTGGCCGTTGATGCCCATCATCTCGCGCAGCAGGGGCTGCTCACGAGCCGCGCTTGGCGGGCGTGCCCCCGCGACGGCGAGCGCGGCGAGGCATGCCATAAGAATGCTGTAGCTCATAGGTCGTAAACCTCGCAGGCGCACGGGCTGGGGTGTCACCGGCTTAGCACCGCCGTGACCACGCTGTGCCCCGGCACCTGAAGGACGGCGGTGTCGGATGCCGTCATCTCGCGCACCCGCCTTCCGCCGATCCACAGCGCGATTCGATACGGGGCCGAGGCGATCCTGCCGCCGATCCGCCACGAATAGGCGAACTCCGCCGTTTGCTCGCCGATGTTGACGAAGGCGAAGGCCGTCTCCCGCCCCAGTCGCCATGCCTGCGCCAGAACGGTCGGATGCAGAAGCTCCTTCTCAACCATGCGGTCCTTTTCCCAGACCTGATAGCGCCATATTCCGGCGGGCAGGTCAGGCGGATCGCATGCGACCATCTCTCCGCCGTTAATGAACCGCAGGAGCGGGCCGCAACGAGCCTGCGTCACCGCCGCCAGGAGCTCGCGCTGGGCAGGGTCGAGCTTGTCCGGCGTGGGCAGCAGATCGTCCTTCCCGAACCTGTGATAGATGCTGAACAGGCCGAGGTTCGTCGAAGGGATGCAGCCGCCTGCGAAAGCCCGGGCGGTCAGGATGAGCTGGTAGGCATCGGGGTTGACCGAGTGCTGGATCTCCACACACAGGGGACGGGCGAGCGGGTTGTAGACATAGGCAAAGGCGGGCACAACCTCGGTACCTTCGCCGTTGGCCGGCCATT
>JAAYVH010000051.1 GCA_012517255.1 Chthonomonadales bacterium | reverse complement strand
CGCTACACCCTGCGACTGGAATGCACGGGCAAGAACCCGGCGTCAACCGGCTACTACCTCGGCATCGAGTCGGTCCGCCTGCGCGAACGCCGCCCGCGGGTCAAGGAGTGGGGCTTCGAGAAGGACAGGGACTGGAAGAAGGAGCCCGTGCTGCACGGCTAGCGGCCCCTGGTCGGCAAGCGCTCAGGGGAGTCCTGCAAGCATGAGGTACAATCTGCCGCAGAGCCGCGATCTGGATGCGGCGCTGCGGGAAGCACCGGTCAGTCAGGAGAAACCCATGCCCCTGTATGCTGGCGTAAGCGAGACCAACATCACGCCGCCGTTGGGCGTCTGGATGGCAGGCTATGCCTTCCGGCCAACGGGCTGCACCCTCGTCCACGATGAGCTGCATGCGCGCGCCGTGGTGTTCAACGACGGTCACGCGGCCGTGGCCATCCTCGCCATGGACCTCATTGCTCTGCCGCAAGACCTGGTGGCGCAGATCCGCGAAGGCATTGCGCGCGAAGTCGGCATTCCTCGTGAGGCCGTGATGCTCAACTGCAGCCATACGCATGGCGGACCCAACCTCGGCGTCTACAATGCCATGGGCTCCCGCGATCCGGCCTACGTGGATGTGCTGGTGCGGAAGCTGGTGGGCATGACGCGGCAGGCCGCCGAAACGATGAAGCCCGCCGTGCTGACCTACGGACGCGCTCCGGTGCAGATCGGCATCAACCGCCGCCAGACCATCGGAACCAACGGCCGCACGGTTCTGGGCCAGAACTATGCCGGACCCGTGGCGCCCTACGTGGACGTGCTGAGCGTCGCCGAGCCTTCAGGCGGTACCTTCGCGCTGCTCTTCTGCCATGCCTGCCACGGCACGACCCTCGGCGGCGACAATCTGCGCATCACGGCCGACTTCTGCGGCTATGCTGCCGATCACGTGCGCCGCGAGACCGAAGGCGGCATGACTCCTCTGTTCCTGCAAGGATGCAGCGGCAATATCAATCCGTTCCGCCGGGGCACCTACATCTCGGCGGCGCATAACGGACGCGTGCTCGGGCAGGCAGCGCTCAACGCCTGGCGCAACGCTTCGCCCCTCTACGACGACGAGGTGCTGGCATACGCCGAGAGCGTGGTGGAGCTGCCTCTGCAGGATCCGCCCAGCGTGGAGCAGTGCGACGCGAGCATCGCCGAATGGGAGGCGAAGCTCCAGCAGGAGAAGGCCGGCGGCAACATGGGAGCCATCCTGAACGCCGAAGGCATGCTGGCCTACCACCGCTACGAGCGCGAACAGGCCCGGAAGGGCGGCGGATTGAAGGCGCCGTTCCCCATTCAAGTGCTGACGATCGGCGGAGCGAAGTTCATCGGCCTTCCTGCCGAGACCTTCGTACAATACGCCCTCGACTTCGACGTGCAGATAGACCAGCCGGTCTTCCCGCTCGGATGCACCAACGGCGCGCTCAACTACCTGCCAACCGCCGCGGACTTCGCGCTCGGCGGCTACGAGGTTGAGTACGCCCACAAGTACTACAACAGCCTCATGTACACGCCCGAGTGCGAGAAGCTCGTGCGGGCGAAGGTCTACGAGATGATCGGGGCCGAGAACCCCGACTGGACGCCCTACAGCGTGTGACGATGGGACGGAGGGGACCGGTGGCCCCTTCCGCCCATCATGCCAGAGCGTGCTCGGTTCTGGCGAGCACGTCTCGCTGAACGGCAGGGTCCAGTCGCGTGAAGTAGGCCGAGAAACCCGACACGCGCACCACGAGATCGGCATAGCGCTCGGGATGTTCCATGGCATCCAGAAGCATCGCCCGGTCCACCGTGTTGAACTGCAGCTGCACCCCGCCCAGATCGAAGCAAGTCCGGATCAGTGATGCGAGAGCGTTCAGTCCTTCCTCGCCGGAGACCGATGTCGGGTGGACCTTCATGTTGACCACGTTGCCGCCCGGGGCGAGCCCGTAGTCGAGCTTCGCCACCGATCGGATAACCGCCGTCGGCCCGTGGCGGTCGCGCCCGAATGACGGCGACGCCGCATCGCTGACCGGTTCACGCGCCTTTCGCCCGTCGGGCGTCGCTCCGACCTCGTATCCCGCCGACACATTCTGAACGTTCGCGGCCATGAGCCCCCAGAAGCGCCCTCCCGAAGGCGTCCGATGCCGCAGCACCGCCCGGCAGAAGACCTCGGCGGCGTCGGCGGCAAGGCCGTCTACCGCGCCCTCATCGTTACCGTATTTGGGCGCGTCCCGAAGCAGAACCGTTCGGTCATGCCCATAGCCGTCGAAGTCGGCGTCGAGCATGCGCACCATCTCGTCGAGCGTGTAGCGGCCCGTGTCGTAGATCATCGTCTTTACGGCTGCCAGCGCGTCTGCCGTCGAGCCAATCCCCATGCCCGCGATGCCGTGGTTGGACGCGTAGCGCGCGCCGCCGGCGTTCACATCGAGGCCACGCTCGATGCAGTCGCTCGTCAATGCGCTCAGCAACGGACTGGTGAGATCGTTGCATCGGGCATCGGCTTCGCTCTCGGCGGCGTTGACCCAGGCCGCGTGCGCCGCGACACCGGCGCGAACCTGCTCGGCGAACGCTTCCCAGAACTCGGGCCAGGTTCGCGGCGACGGCGTCTCGGGGCCGATCTGCTCGCCGGTGAGGCCGTCGCGACCGCGGCGCATGGCCAGGTCCACGCAACGCAGCAGGTTGAAGCGGCTGTCGGCCCACGGGGCCTGCTTGCCGGGTATGAACGCCTCGATGCATCCCACGAAGCAGTAGTCCCGCGCGTCTTCGGGGGCATAGCCCTGCTCGATGAGCGCCGGGACCTCGATCTCATCGTTGTAGACCGCCGGAAAGCCGCTCCCGCCCCGCATGCAGTCGGCACAGGCTCGCACGAAGTCCATGGTCGTCCGGCGATGGATGCGGGCGGTCAAATTGCCTCCGGGGCGCGCGATCCGCTTCACCGCCTCGACGCACAGGAAGCTCAGCTCGTTCGTCGCATCGTCGCTGTCGCGCGTAAGCCCCCCGATGCACACGTTCTGAATGTCGCCCCGGTCGGCAAGCTTGGCAAACAGATGGTCCACGAGCAGCGCCGCCCTATCGCGTGTCAGAGCGCCCGTGCGCATGTCACGCTCGTAGAAGGGATACAGGAATTGATCGAGGCGGCCGAGAGCCATGGCGTAGCGGTTGTCCATCTGGAACGCCGAGTGCACCATGATGACCAGTTGGAGCGCCTCATGGAAGGTCTCGGGAGCACGATCGGCCAGCTCGCCTGCCATGCGTCGCAGGCCCGGGTCGCTGACCGAATCGCACGCCGACCATCGCCGCAGATGCGCCTGAACGCCCTGCAGCGCGACGATGACCGACTGCAGGAAAGCCACGCGCTGCGGATCCTCCGCATGACGCTGCATAGAGATCCCGGCATCGGCGATGAGGCCTGGCAGACCCACGGCCAGCAGTCTCGCATAGTCCGGAGCGGTGTGATCGGCGTGGGTGAGGAAGCCCCGGTCCCCGATCGGATCGAGGATCCCTCGCGCCCGCGCGAGATCGTCAGGGTCGCCGGCTGCAGCATGCCTTCCGAGACCGGAGCCGAGCAGGAGCTCGCCAGGGAACCAGATCAGATCGCACCTGTCGAGCACGGCGTTCAGAGCGTGCGCGCGCCGCAGGGTCGTGGGCATTCCGTCGGTGGCGGCGAACGACTCCGCCTTCCACACAGCCCACGCTGGGAAGGCCCGACCGTCCTGCTCGGCGAGCCGGAGACTCGCGAGCTCCGGGCCGGACAGAGCGACTATGTTGTGGCGTGCCATGGCCATAGATTACCGCGTAGGACGCAACGCCGAGGCGTCCCCATGCGTCTCAGGTCCGCAGCGCCGTCTCCCATCTATCCGATCTCACGATGCCTTCAGAAGCTCCAGCATCGCGCGATCGAGCTTGTGGCCGCGCCAGTCTTCGTACCGGACGTCCGCTCGCTCGCTGTCAAGAACGCCGAACGATCCGCGCAGGTTCCAGAGCGCCCAGCCCCAGCCGGCCTCCTTCCAGTTAGCCAGGCAGTCGCGCATCCAGGCCATGACCACCCCGTGCGGCG
>JAAYVH010000050.1 GCA_012517255.1 Chthonomonadales bacterium | reverse complement strand
TTCGGCGGTTTGTTTATCGGAGGAGGAGCGGACGTCATGCCAGGCAGAGAGACCCATCACGACAACAACCAGCTTGAATGTGCGAATCATGAAGCAAGCCGCCGTCATCGCCGTTCGACACGAAGCATTGCGGGCCTACTGGGCCTGTTGGCTGCCGGCAGCGCTATGGCGTTGGCAGCCCTCCCATCGAGGGCCAGAGCTGAAGGGCCTGGATCCGGGGCGACTGTGAGGCTGGTCTCCCATCAAGGGGGGAGACCTGAGCCTGCGATGGCGGCAGGGGATGAGCCCGCTGCCAGAGTCGCTTCACGCGGCAAGAGCCCCTTCAGCCTAGAAGCGGGCATAGAGGGAGATACGCGTCTGGGCGTTCACGGTCAGGGTCCCGATGGCGTCGTGCTCCAGCAAGAGCAGATCAACGGCATACTGGTAACCCGACTGGGTCCCGGCATCCCTGAGCTGGATCAACTCTATACCCGCATGATGGCGCTCACCAATGTGCCCGGAGCTGCCTTTGTCCTGTGCTACAAGGGGAGATTGGTGTATGCCGCCGGCTTCGGGTACTCGAATCTCGAGGATAAGATTCCCTTCACTCCTTACACCCTGTGCGAGATTGGCAGTGTGTCGAAGCCGCTCGCAGCCATGACAATACTGGCTTCCCTCGAACATTACAAGATTCCCTTGACTGCTCGGGTCTACGATCTCCTGGGCTGGAAGAGCGGTGATACTACTATTGATGCTGAAGCTTCTCAGGCCACGGTACTGGATTGTCTGAACCACAAGATCATGCCTGCGACTCCGCCTAATATGGATGCGACAGCCAGGATGTTCAACATTCCAAAGGACTTGGTAACAGAGGAGCATATACTTCAAGAGCAACTTCGGCATGGATTTAAGTTCGTACCGGGTTCCAAAGTTGAATACAGTGGGTTTGGTCTACTCCTGCTGGCAAGGGTTGTCGAGAAGTATGAACACAAGAGGTTCTTGGATTATGAGATCAATGCTCTGACTCGCCTAAACGTAGGTGATTTTCTATCGTTCAGTTATAGCGACGACAGGCGTTCAGTATTAGTTCCGCCGAGCTATCAGTACGATCCGTCTCGTGGGGAATTCAGGGAAGAGGGGAATTACTTAGGATTTTCCTATTTTGGAGAGAACTGTGCTCTTGGGACAGGTGTCATGTCCCCCCTCTCTCTTGCCCGTTTTGGGGATCGCTTCGTGGACCTCTACCGCGACCCAGCCCGCATGTCGGACTTGATCATCAACAACCGGTCAGACAAGAACGGTGGCTATGCGCTTGGGTGGATGGTTGGAAAGAATAATGGACGCTTCTATTTACATCACGGCGGATCAATCGGCGGCTGGAAAACAGGCCTTATGACCGGGTTCATCAATGACAACGAGACGAATCCTAATAACAGTTTTACAGTTCTTACAGTATTTAATGCCGAGTGTCCCCCGGCGTTAGTTGCCGGGCAGGCGCTGGTACGACAGGTGCCGGATTCTATGTTTGATGAGTTCAAAGTTCCTCGCGAGTTAATACCCAACTCCCTACAGAGCATCCTACCTCGGTTGATACAGCGGGGTAAGCTCAATAACTTCAATCTGTGGCGCTCTGCGGGCTTTCCAGACTAAATGTGAACGAGGACTCGCCGGTACAGTGCCCCTCACATTCGTTGGCAATCCCAGGTGAACGCCGCCGGTGGCGGCGCCTGGGCTTTGGGCGGCTTGGCTGTGGGGCGGACTACAGGGAACGAACGAGGCCGATCGGACTCTCGCCTGTATCTGCTTCTGGTCTTGCTCCCGTGGCATGACCTCCGCTGTCTTGAGCAGCGCCATCGCCCGGAGCCTTTCCGCCCTCATCCGGCTTCTGAGGCTTCGGAGCTTCAGCAGGCGGGGCGGCCCTCAGAAGTTCGTTCTGATGAAGTATGGACAGCGCCACCGCGATGGTGAACCGCGAAACATTTCTATCGAACTTGATCCAGAATTTCACCACATCATACGTCTCACGGTGTTCCTTGTCTTTCTCAAGCCCCTTCATCTTCGTCCAGAACTCTACCACTTTGTCTCGAGGTAGACCCGCAATCAGCTCCATGGACGCAATCTCGGCAGCGATGGTGTGTCCAACGCTCTTAACGGCGTAGTTGAGATTGCATTTCTGCACATAGTATGTGACAGCCTCGATGACCTTATCCAGGCTCGCGCCACTCGCCAGCTCAAGATACGCCAGCGCAGCGGCGGCGTCATATGCTGAATACCCCTTATCCAGATACCTCTTGAAGGCATCAACCGCAGCTTTTCCACTCGCCTTATCCAGCGGCTTCCCAGATAAGACAACTGCCCCGGTGAGTGTCCCCGAGTATCCATTGCCTGCTGCCTGGCTGAGTAACGGGTTGCCTTTCTTTCTGCTTTCAGCATCAAGAGCGACCAGTCCATCATAGACAGCTTCATAAACGGGAATGATGTCGGCAGGAGACTTTCCTTTGATCAGACAAGCCGACATAGCATCATCGCTCAAAACGAAGGGAGCCTTGCACTTGCCATCCCTGATTGCAAAGTACCAGTCCTTCTTGAACTGCTTGTGGCGTGCCGCTACGGCAGGGTACTGCGACTTGAAGGACTTCGAATAATCAATGCCGAGAACCAGAGGCATCAAGGCCTCGGCTTCTGCATGCCCTAGCAGTTGTTTGGCGAGAAAGTCAAATGCCTGGACAGACAGCACCATCAGCCTGGAAGTGTCCAGGTCTTTCAGAATGTATGGCTCTTCTTTGACTGGCTCGGATGCGGGGTTCGGTCTGTCTGGATTCTGCTGCGCAGTACCAGCAGATCCGGCAGCTCCCGGAGAAGTGGCAGGCGTGCCCGGCTTTGTAGGTTTGGTCTGAGAGCCTTGTTCCTTCTTGCTGGCTGGTTTCTTTCCGCTCTTGCTTCTCGCAGCTTTCCTTGCGCTTCCTTGAGCCTCGGCCGGCGCGACAGGGCCTATGTATGGGAGGGCGCCACCAAGAGCGACAAGCGCCAGCACAACAGGAACCGAGCGCCTTACCCAACGGCGCATGCCGTGATAGCGGTTAGGGGAATGCGAAGCCTCGCGGCAAACAACTGCGGCCAACGTCCCAGGGGCGGCGGCGTGCGTCACCGCAACACCGCTCTGCTGCAGATCTTCCTTTCGATCTCTCATGGTCATTTCCAAATCCTCGAGGTATCTCTCTGTCAAGCATGATGATAAGGCTGTGCACTCGGTAGTGTGCGTGCAGCGCGAGGAAATGAGCGTCTTCCAAGAATGGGTCGCATTATACATCAAGGCCAAACGCTAGTCCAGCCATGTGGAAGAGGAGGGTAGTGCATCCTTCTCGCGGCACGGAGGAACAGCCGCGTCGGGATTATCGGAACGGCTATCGTCGTCGCACGGTGCAGTTCGAATGCGGTTCGGTGACGCTGGTCTCCCGCGAGGGGAGGGGGCGTTTGGCGTCGGTACCCCCGCCCATGGCGGGCGGGGCACGGGTGAGAGGTAATCTGGACCCGCGCCCCCGGCGGTTAGGTCGGCGCGGGGAGCGCTCCGGCGGTTGAGCAGGTCGGCGCGGGGAGCGCTCCGGCGGTTGAGTAGGGCGGCGCGGGGAACGCTCCGGCGGTTGAGCAGGGCGGCGCGAGGAGCGCCGACCGTATCGAAACCCCGGGGCCAGATTTGCGCTACCTGTTCGCCTTCTTCAACGCTCCGCCCGACAGGACGCCTGTCGCTACCCCCAGTCGGAGGCCGCAGCGCGCGTGTCACGCAGCATTGACCTGCACGTCTTCGACACGCCCTGAAGACACTCAATGAACACCGACCGGACAGCGCTCACATTGACAAAGTTACACACAAGAGCTGATACCACCAACGGGGACGGCGCGGCGGTGTGGAGACCGCTGGATCTCAACGATTGAGGCGTTCGGGGCCTGGAGACGCTAAGGCGCGAAGGTCATCTCCACAACGCCGATTCCCACTTCGGATCGGAATATCTCGGGCGCAACCGGTGTCTTGCTGGTCGTAGCGCCGTAGACAGCTCGGAATCGGCCACTTCCCATGTACTCCAGTTCGCCGGTGCCGTCCAGCGTTGATATGCCGAGGAAGTAGCAGTTCGGGTTGTCGGCGTTGTCCTTGCTGCCGTCGAGGAACAGCGGACCTTGTGCGCTGGAGGCGACCCACCGCATGCCGTCACGCGACAGCTGAAGCATCGGGACTTGCCGACCTGAGGGGTCTTCGCCAAACGTGATCCGTACAAAGACAGGGCCGCCGGGAGCCTGTCGCGCGTAGGCCATCTGGTTGCCAAGCTGTGAAAGCCCGGCGTTCATCTCGCGGAGTCGCCAGTCGAACGTCGTCGGATCGGAAGAGCGGATGCGGCAGTAACCAAGGCGCAGTCCCGGCCGCTCAGCGAAGACGTACATCCACCAGGGACGTTTGTCACGGTCCCACGGTACGTAGATCACTTCCTGATGATGAAGCTGGGTCCGTTCAGGCTCGTCGAGGTACACTACCACGCCGCGCTTGGCGCTCGCCCGCGACCAGTTGTCGCCATCCGTGCTCGTGAAGAGGATGATCCGGTCGACGTTTCGCGGCTCTTCTTCGCCAGGGAGCGGCTTGCCGGAGTTCCCCTGCACCTGGCAGTACATGTAGTACAGGCCCTTTACCTTCAGCACCTCCGGCTCGAGGCAGTTGTCGGCGTACCAGACGTCTGGGCGACCCTCTTCGGCCGGTATCCAGAACTCCGGGCGCGCATGGGGCATGCGCCACGTTCCTGCGGCGCCGTTGGGCGAGACGTGCTGCAGAACGTGGTCGCCGTCAGCGCGGGGCACGCCGCGCCGCAACCATCGTCCGCCGGTGTACATCCGGTAGACGCCGCGAGCCCGGTCGCGAATGATGTGCACGCTGTAGTCGTAGGCGGCCTCTCCATCCGTCGTGTCGCGGTCAATGCCGCTCTGATAGCCGTAGAACTGACTGCGCAAGCGCAACGTTGATAGGCCGGACAGACCATCCAGACGATGCAAGGTTTCGACGCCCTCCGGTCGGAGCCGCTGCTGCGAGGCCATCGCGACGGCGCCATACGCCAGCAGTGTGGCTGCAACGGCTGTGACGCCGCGCAGCACGCCGCGCCGTCTGCGGACGGCCGATGAAGGGCGCTCGGAGGCGGTTGCCGATACCTTGCGCCTGAGGGGGGCGATTAGCATCAGGGCCTTGATCCGTTGGCCTGAAGCAGGCCGGCGTCCGACAGGCCGCACCGCAAGGCCTCCTTCTCTGCATGGGCAAGGGGCAGTAGCGGGGGACGTACGGACAGGTCGGCGACGCCGCGCAACGCCAGCGCCGCCTTCATATTCGCGACGACGGGATACTGGATCAGGACGCGGATCGCTCGGTTGAGGCGCTCTTGCGCCTCATCGAGGCCCGCTCCCGCACGATGTGCACGCCACACGCCGACCAGCAGCTCGGGGAACGCGTTGGCGGTGCCTGATATGATGCCCGCCGCGCCTGCTCGGAGCAGCTCCGCGGCGAGATCGTCGCTGCCGATGAAGAGCTTCAGGTGCGGGAACTCCTCGAGCAGGACTCGAGACGCGGCTATGCGCCCGGAGCTCTCCTTGACACCTACTACCCGGGGAGCGTCCCGCAACGCCCGCAGAACATCGGGACCTATCTCGACACCCGAGAACTGAGGGATGCTATACAGGATGACCGGGATGTCCGAGGCTTTGGCGATCTCCTCGTACGCTGCGGCGTACCCGGCAGGACTCGCGTTCTTGAAAAAGAAGGGCGGCAGTACGAGGGCTCCAGCGCACCCCATGCGCGACGCATGCCGCGTCAGCTCGACGGCATCACGCACCGACGTAGCGCCGGTCCCAGCGATGATGGGCAGACCGCCACAGGCATCAAGCACAGCCTCGAGCAGACGCATGCGTTCTGGCACCGTCAACGACGGCCCTTCGCCGTTAGTTCCGGCGACGACCAGGCCGTCCACGCCTGCGTTGCGCTGAAACTCGATCAGGACCGGCAGTAGGCTCAGGTCAAGCTGGCCATCGTGGTCGAATGGCGTGACCAGCGCCGTGTAGATGCCGGTCAGGATATCTGGCATGTGCGCTTCACTTTCGGATGAGCCATACTTCCGCGACCTGAGCGCCGCGTCCTGCCGTGCGCTCCCAGCGGAGCGTTAGCACGCCGTCCGATGTAGCTTCGCGAGGGACGGGCCATTCTCGCGTCACGGGAGGGGTCTCCGTGGCGACCGGACCGTGGACGTCATACCGGTCATCTGCCTTGAGCGTCATGGTGGGACGATACCGGCCGGAGTATGTCGCGCGGACGACATAGGATGCGGAAGGATCGAGCCCGGTGTAGCGCATGATGATGGGGGCGCCGTACAGCGATTCAGCATAGTGAATCCATGACTGACGATAACCGGGCTCATACTTCGCGAAGTCGGTCCGCGTGCTCTCCACGTAGCCGGGATCTTCCTTCCATGTCTTCCCGCGGACAAGATGCGGCTGGCGGTCCGGATCCCCGAGGTCGTCATAGAAGCCGCCCGGTCCCGGGTCCTCCCAGCCGACTACGCGCTCGATGGCCGCGCGAACCTGCGAGGGATCTGACGTCTCGACTGCCCGCCGCAGCTCAGCCCGGATCCAGTCCTGGTTGCGCAATGGAGCGTCGAGGAAATCGAGCACTGCGCCACGTTCGCTGCCCGACGCGCCCCACCGCGGGACGCTGAGCTGAAGTCCGATGCTGTCAAAGAGCTCCTGGCCCAGACGCAGCAGACGGACCCTGGTGGATGGGGCATGCTCGCGACTGTCCATGGCGTCCAGCATCGTGATCGCCTGCCGAGCGGCCTCGATGGGCGAAGTCATGCGTGCCTTCAGAGCGCTGAGCGCCGCGGCTTCATCTTCCGTCTCGTGCTGAAGTTTGATCTGCACGTAGCGGTCGTAATACGCCCGCAACAGCGCCATCTGGAAGCGCCAGTTGCCTCGGGCCAGGTTGGGGTAGCTCTTCTCGAGACGCGCCCAGAGCTCAAAGGTGCGCTCAATGCCGCGGTTCTTGAGGACAGGGCCTCGCCAGTTCGCTTCCAGCCCGCGAATGCCTCGAACGGCATCGGGGGCTGCACGACTGCCAAAGAAAAAGCGAGCGTACTCCGCCAGAACGTCACCGGCCTCCCGCTTTGGGTCCCACAGAACCGCCGACCACATGACCTTGTTCAGATCATCGGTGACGCCATCGGAGTAGGTGATCGCACCAACCGTTTGACCCTGATAGCGGCGCGCGATATGGGCGTGTTCCTCGGGGCGATAGATCACCGGCTCACGCCCCAGCGTCGCGGCGAACGCATTGTCCCAGTCTACGACGGGATACTGGCAACGCACGCAGTGGCAGATATCAGGGTACTGCCGGATGGGATACCTGGCAGGGGTTCTGGCCCGCATGGACTCCACGGTCTCTTCCACCCATGGCGCATGCACGACGCCCGTGAGCCACGCCGGCTGTTTCTGGCGTAAGAAGGCATAGAACCGGTCGTTGTGCTCATGGAGGAATCCCTGATTCGACAGCCATACGCCGGCTTTCGGATGGTACTTGCGCAGGTCCGATGCGATTTCGGCTGCCAGCGGGAGCAGGGTGTCGACCCATGGCGTGCACCGGTCGCATCGGCAACCCGCCGGATCTCCGCCGGGTATCAGGAGGCCGTCCAGGTGCTTCATGCGCCGGAACAGCTCCCTCCGATGCTCGAGGATGAACGCTCGGCCCGCCGGTTGCGAGGGGCAGGGTAGTTCGCCCGGGATCAGGCCCGGACCCGTCGCGCCTTCGGGCACCGTCTCTGCAACGGGGTACCAGAGCCAGACATCGAGACCGTAGGAAGCGATCAGGTCCGCCAGCGCGCAGGTGAAGCGCAGATTCTTCTCTCGATCGTAGGTGTCCTCAAAGGGGATCAGCTCGATGGCGTTGGTCCCCCACACGATCAGGTCACGGATGTACTGCTCGAACTCGCGAAGCCCCCATCGGTCGTAGCTGTTGGCGGTGGCTCGCCACCCGAGCTGGTGTCCGCGCATAGGCTTATGCGGCGCGGTGGAAACCGACATGGTGGGGAGCATGACGCTTCCGCTGCCCCATTGCAGGGATCGCAGCAAGCGGCCTGCGGCATACATGCAGCCTCGCTCGTCGCGTCCGATGGCGTATATCGTGACCCGTCTGCCGTCCGCGGAGACTCGGAGCGTGTATCCTTCCGATCCGCTGGGGCTCTTAAGTACCGACGATGGCACCCCGGCAGGCGGCCGTGCCGTGGAACCCAGGTGCACGGTGACAGCGGCGCTGGCCGGGGCTGTCGCGAGGCTCCAGCTGGCTCCGCGCTTGTTCGCCTCCTCGCGCAACATACGAGCCGCCACGCGCTCGACTGCGGTGGCTTGCGGGTGCGTCACGATGACGGCTCGCGTGACGACCACTGAACGCTGTGGCATGGATGTCACGACGGCAATGGAACCGGCGATGAGGGTAGCGATCATGTGCGGACGTACCTCCGTAACTGAACTGCGGCACGTGCAAGAGCCCTCTTCTCCGAGATCGGGCTGACCCGGAGAAGAGGGCTTGCCATCACGGTTGCTGGGCGGTCGAGGCTAGATCTTCAGCTCGTTGCCGGGCATCCACTTCGCGTGCCCGTCACGGTAGGAGGTGTTGCGTCCGTAAGAGCTCTGATAGTTCATCGTGCCGGAGTGTACCGGGTGCTCTTCGAGCCACGCGAGCAGATTCACAGGCGACATGTGATAGAGAACACC
>JAAYVH010000049.1 GCA_012517255.1 Chthonomonadales bacterium | reverse complement strand
CGCTCCTAAGAAAGCGCTCTACGCTTTCAAACACCCACCGCGGCCACGCCGCGTCCGAACTCGCGATGACGTGGCGGTGCGTCGTTCGCCATGGCGCGCCCGCGCTCCGGAAGCCCGCAGGGGCGAATCAACCGCCGAATCGAACCGCTGCCACGAGGAACCGGTCAGCGCGCGGTTGGTTCGCCCATGTCCGGCATGATCGCCATGTCAACCGTGATGCCTTCGGACGCGTCGGTGACAAGGGCGTGCCAGCCGGTTGCAGCCTCCGATCATGTGATCGCGTCGTCGGTGGCCCGGCTGATACGCCCATGCGTGGTCCGCACGCAGCCCGCCTTGATTTCGACACGGCGCTTCGCGCTGGCTCAATCACCGGCGGGCGATGTTCGTCCCGATGGCGGTCGTTCAGCCTGAAAGGCCGGGATTGTTCTGTTCGGCCCGCAGGGCCTACGATCGCGCGCCGCGGTGCCGTAGGGGCACGTCGCAACGTGCCCCTGCCCGTCCCCGCCACTGACAGGCGGGAATAACAAAGATGGGCCGCAGGTGCGGATGAGGCAGATGGGGCGCGTACGAGCAGGACGAACGCCGAGTGCAGGCCTGTAAAACAGGGGGGCCGCTCTCTGCAGAGCGGCCCCGACGATGGTGGAGGTGCGGGGACTCGAACCCCGGTCCCCGGAGACCCTAGCCCGGCCTCTACGAGCGTAGTCTACGATTTGATCTCGCGCTCACGGCTCCCGTAGACGGGATCTGCAAACGCCGTTCCGTCTTGGATGTCCCGCTGTCAGGCGGCGGACGGGCCCTCGGCGGTCAGTCGGCATGGGTGACGCTCAGATTCTCTCCGGCCGACAGGGAGAGGCTGAACGCGCGGCCTACTTAGGCCGCGTACGCGTACTGAGAAGTGTTCGCGTTTATTGGTTTGCCGCTTTTTACGAGGCCAGCGGCGCCTCGGCTCGCCACCAGGGTCGGCGTCGTCCAGGTCGACACCAATCACCCCCGTGCTTATACAGTATACGTCAATCGGGGGTTTTTGGTTACGCAGCGCCGCGCCCACACCGCTGAACCGAGGGGAACGCCCTCCATCGGGGGCTCGTATTGTTCCTTCGGCTGACACAGATATCGTCGCGCGCGGATCAAAACGCGCAACCCACCGTAACACAGGAGAATATCGCCATGGCATGTGACTGCACCTGCACCTGCTGCCAGAACGCCGGCCCTCGCGCCGTCATCGGGCAGCCAGCCCCCGACTTCCTGATGAAGACCACAGCGGACCTTCAGGAGCTCTCGTCCACCGCTTCGCTGGCCGACTACCGCGGCAAGTGGCTCGTGCTCTTCTTCTACCCGCTCGACTTCACGTTTGTATGTCCCACGGAGATCACGGGCATGTCGGACGCCTACGACGAGTTTGCCAAGCTGAACGCGGACATTCTGGGCGTCTCGACGGACTCGGTGTACTCCCATCGAGCATGGATCAACACTCCGCGCGAGCAGAACGGCATCGCCGGCGTGCGCTATCCCATCGCATCCGACATCACGAAAGAGGTGTCCCGCGCCTATGGTGTGCTGATCGAGAAGGAAGGCATCGCGCTTCGCGGGCTGTTCATCATTGATCCGGACGGCGTGCTGCAGTATGCCGTCGTCAACAACCTGAACGTCGGCCGCAGCGTTGAAGAAACCCTGCGCGTACTCGCGGCCCTGCAGACCGGCGAGCGCTGCCCGGTCAACTGGAAGCCCGGACAGAAGACCCTGTAACACAGCGTACAGAACTCAACAGGCGAACGAAGCGTCCCGTCACGAGGCACAGACCTCGCAGACGGGACGCTCTGCTATGGGGTCGGCGCTATGCCGCGGCTCGACAGGCTTCGATGCACCCGCGCATGCGCGATGCATGGCGCGTCAGCTCCCGATACAGCGTGAGCTGGACCATCGCGCGGGTCTTGTTGATGTCAATCGGGTCCGACGCGCCGGGCTGGAAGTAGCTGTCGCCCCGAATGTAGTCCGCGAGGAACCGGACCCCCAGCTCGAGGGCCAGGATCTGCACAGCATCCACCATCAGCTCGATCTCAGCCTCGGTCACTTCCCGTGCCGTGGAGAGGAACCCTCGGGCCAGAGCCTCGAACACATCCAGATCAACGCGCACCTTGCTCAGATCGGCGGCCTTTTCGCCCACCACGTTGACCAGAGACCGTGCCATATCGCCCCAATCCGCCAACCACGTGTGCGGCATGATCGTGTCGAGGTCCACGAGAGCGCGCACATCGCCCGACGCCTCGTCGAACAGGAAGTTGTCGAGCTTCGTATCGCCGTGGATCGCCACCCGTCGGATCGTGCCCCGGTCCATGGCGCGCAACAAGGCAAAGGCCAGCTCGCGGCTTTCGAGCGCGAGGTCAATGTAGGGCTGTATATCAGGGTCCTCGAGCCGCTGCCTGTAGGCGGTCTCATCAAGATGGACAAGGAAATGAAACTGCGTCGTGTCACGCACGACGGGATCGTCCGGCAGATACGGCGCAGCTTCCGCTATCGTCCGCGAACCGGCCAGCACGGAGTCGAGCTGAGCATAATACACGCGAGTGTCCCGGTAGCCGGGAAGCGGGCTGCTCAGAGCGTTCACATCCATCTGCGACGTGAGATCGCCGAACAGAGCCAGCCCTCGCCCGGCCTGATTGGCCAGACTCAACCGCTTGGCCTTGGCCCTGATCTGGTTGAGGCTCTTGAACGTGGTGCAATCCCGAATGCGCACCATCATGCGCCAGAAGTGAATGGCGGATGCGTCAGCAATCTCGAGGACCGGTCCGCCATGGTCGGCCGGCACGAGCGTCAACGTCTCCCATCGCATACCGTCGGGCAGCGGATGGTTCTGCATGTAGGCCTGCTGAGCTGCGATGCACGCCTGCATGGCAGCAACGACACGATGCGGATCCGTGAATACATCGTTGTTCATCCGCTGCAGCAGGTACTGGCTCTGCTCGCCCGGAGGCCCCGCATTGACGAGGTACATCTCGTGGCTCATGTTCCCCTTATCGGGAAAGTCGCACGCCTCGACCGGCTCGGGGATCTGGAAACAGGCGGCAATGTTCGACGCGCGCTGGAGCGCGGCGTCGGTGGTCTTCGGCATCAGTTAGGCCTCCGTCGGCAGAGACGCGCTGGGGAGGCCCCACCGCTTCTGCACTGCGAGATCGGTCGGTACTGGCAACTGCGACGCACGACGCCGATAGCCCTAGCCAAGCGTCGCCAGCATGGACTGGACGTCGTCGGCGAAGCGCTGGATGTGGGCTGCAACAAGCTCGACCGGCGAGGGACCGTCGTCATCTAGCAGCGGCGTCAGGTCCATGCCGAAGTTAACGAGCTGGGCCGTGTCCGTGCCATGACTGTCCAGATACTTCGCATTGGCTCTGCGGCGCCCCATCGTGGCCAGGTCATAGCGCTTGCCGCCGGCCACCTGCGAGTCGAACAGACCGACCAGCGCCGTGGCGATGTTCTCGTGCTCATCGAGCCTGAAGATGACCTTGTCGCGGTCGCTAAGCCAGTCAAGGTCACGCCAGACCTCGCATCCGAGCAACCGCTTGGGACGCGCCTCACGAGGCAGCGAACGGATCGCGGCAATGGTGCGGAGCGCAACGGCCACATGCGTCGGGTGCTTATCGGCCAGATTGTGCGTATAGATCACTTCCGGACGAGCTGCATCTATGACGGCGGCTAGATCCTTCACGGTCTCATCGCACGCAGGGCTCTTGGTCTCAGAACTGCTGTAGTCGAGGAACAGCACGGCGCTGTACTCTCCGACTACGGCGGCCTTCTTCTGCTCCCTCCGGCGCACCTTCTGCATGTCCTCGTCGGTGTAGTTTGCGTACAGTCCCTCGCGCGGGCTGCCAGCGCCGTTGGTCACTACGACGCCGGTGAACCACGCATCGGAGCGTCCGAAGCACGCGAGGATTCCCTCGGCCGCCATGATCTCGAGATCGTCTTGATGGGCGCCGATGGCAAGGTGCGTCGTGCGCGCAAGCGCGTCGGCGACAGCGACACCGTCCGGCACGTACACCTCGCTGGTTGATTTCGCAAACGTTAACATCGCCTATGTTCCTCTGTAGTTGGTGCGGTCAGGAGATGCCCTCTCAGGAAGCGCGTTAAGCGGTCCTGAGCGCGGGCAAGCTCGCCGCCGCAATGGACTGGCCGACTCGCCGGGCCTTCTCGTCGGGCAGCGCCAGGTTGATGCGGTCGGCCAGATCAGGGAAATCGAGCCGCAGGGCCTTCTGCGCTGTCTCGACGATGATATCGCCGCCGGTTCCCGTGGTCACTCGCCCCAGCACCAGAATGTGCTTGAGGGCATAGAAGTCGGCATAGTGAGCGACGGCGTAGCCCAGACACGCGCCAATCGTCTCGTATACCTGGCGAACATGCGGCCGCTCCTCGCGCATCATGGCCTGCAGCGCCTCGAGCTTCTGAGGCAGTCCGAGTCCATCCTCAAACCGAATGCCCGCAGCTTCGGCGATCCGGATGGCTCCCTGCTGGGAGAAGTACTGCACGCCGCATCCGATGTCGCCCGACCATTCGTCGGCAGGTGCATCGGGCCGATAGTCCACCGGGGCAAAGGCCAGCTCATTGAGCCAGCCCGTGATGTTGCCTTCTTCGGTGACGTAGCCTCCTGCCTGACTGGAGCCCATGGCCACTCCAAGCACAGGATTGTCCTCCAGCGACATGGAGCCCGCCAGGGCCGTCACCTCGCCATCGTTGACGACTTCGAGCGGCACGCCAAGCTCCTCGCCGATCCGGATGAACATGCCGGCCACCTTCTCTTCGAACACGTCCTTGGGGACACCTCGGAACAGCGACGCCACACGGACGCGATTGGCGATGTAGACGCCGGCGGCGCTCCCGCCCACTGCATCCAGCCGGGGCAGATGCTCTGCGGCTCGTCGGATCGAGTGCATCACTCCGTCATAGTGGTACTGCGGGTCGGACTGGTTGCGCGGGTCCCAGGGAACCTCTTCGCTGAACACCGGCTGGCCGTCTATGACGGCGCTGGCCTTGCGGTCGCTAGCTCCGAGATCGAACCCGACGCGACAGCCGTCCAGATGCCTTCCCAGCGGCGACGACGACTCGCGGGCTTGCGGGATGCGGTCGGCCTCGGTACCCACAATGGTGAATGGTCTCTCGTACACCGAACTCATGAAGTGGTAGTCGAAAGCCCGCACGCCGTCCGGCGCATAGATCCGGCGCAGATGATCCGCTATGGCAGCCGATCCCCCGACATAGAGCGTGCAACCGCCGCGCTGCCACAGCAGGAACTTAACCAATCGCTCGGCATAGGGGAGGTTCAGGGCGGCATCGGGATGGTTGTCGGGCAGCGCGATAGTCTCATAGACGGACACCGAGCCGTCGCTTCGTTCCAGCGCGAATCTCAGGGGCGCTGGTCCCGCCTTCCGTGCCATCTCGCGCAAGGCGCGATTGGCAAGCGACGCTGCGCAGAAGTTCGGGTCAAGGGGCGGTACGACGGCAGGCCTCGGCGCAATGCCTGCGACGCTTCTCAAGGCAGTCCTCCGGTAACAATCCCGCCTGACGTCATACAACGGTCAGGCGATAGTGCAGTCGGATTTCATCATAGCAGACACGTCGCGCGAGGCGCAAGCGGCGACAACCGTGAACGCCTGCCGCAGGGGCACGTTGCACCGTGCCCCTACCCTGGCCGCTGGGGCGCCGCCACGGCACTGCGAGTTCGGGCGCGGCAACCCCGAAGGTTCATGGGCCGTCGGATCGGATCGGCGTTGACTGCTCGGGATCGCTTCGCTTCGCTCGCGATGACGTGGGATCGCACGTTCTACGACGCGTATGTCCGATCGGCGTGGACTGTTCGGGATCGCCGCGCTGCGCTCGCGATGACGTGGCAGTGCAGGGCGCAGATGAGGATGGTACGTGGCGCGCCAAACCCGGCCCTCCGGACCGGGCTGAAAACGGGCGGCCCTTCAGGCCGCTCTCCGGCGTCACCGCGGCACGTCGTGTGGCGAATCACCACTGGGACCCCCGGGGAGAACCCGCGGCTACATGGCCTCCGGCCGCAACAACACGAAGTTCATAGCCGTCGAATCACGCGATGACGTGGCCGATCGTCGCTCGCCATGGTGCGTGCCCTCCGGCGGCGCGCGGTTGGTTCGGCCTTGTTACGCGTAAGCGTGCTCCGGCCCATATCGGCGTCGCCGAGCCCGCCGGTGATTGAGCCGGCGCGAAGCGCCGTGTCGAAATCAAGGCGGGCGATGTTCGGCCGGATGGTG
>JAAYVH010000048.1 GCA_012517255.1 Chthonomonadales bacterium | reverse complement strand
GTATGCTTTGGACCGAACACCGCGCTGCCTCATCATCGGACCGACGCTACGCAGCTTGTGGCCGGGAGCATGGTCATCCTGGATCTTGGCGGCTGTCTGGATGGCTATCAGTCGGACATAACACGCACGGTTGCCTACGGACAGGTCAGTGACGAGGCGGCCCACATCTACGACATCGTCTACGAAGCTCATGTCGCCGCCATGGAGGCGGCTCGTCCCGGCGTGACGTGCGAGAGCGTGGACGCCGCCGCAAGGAATACGATCGCACAGGCGGGCTATGGCCCCAACTTCATTCATCGCACGGGGCACGGAATCGGTCTGTCTACGCACGAACCTCCGAACCTGGTGGAGGGCGACCGCACGGTTCTGCAACCCGGCATGTGCTTCAGTGACGAGCCCGGGATCTACCTGAGCGGGCGCTTCGGCGTGCGCATTGAAAACATCATCACGATCACAGGGACGGGCTCGCGCAGTCTGAACCATCCGGCGCCGTCACGCTTGCCCGTGCTGGAGTAAAGAGCTGAACCTATGGTTAGGGACGCGTTAGCGAAGATAGTCAGCCACGAGAGTCTCACCGAGCAAGAAGCCTACGATCTGCTGGCCTACATTGTGAGCGGTGAAGCTACGCCAGCTCAGGTTGGGGCGATCCTGGTCGGGTTGCGCACCAAAGGCGAGACGGTGGATGAACTGACCGGCTTTGCCAGGGCGCTCAGGGATCGCGCACGCCGTGTCGTTACCCGCAGGAGCATATTGGTGGACACATGCGGGACAGGCGGCGACGCCTCTGGCACCTTCAACGTATCCACGGCGGCGGCATTCGTGGTTGCCGCCGCGGGCTTTGCGGTCGCGAAACATGGCAATCGCGCGGTCTCGGGCCGATGCGGTTCCGCCGATGTCCTCGAGGCGCTGGGCGTGCGGCTGGATCTGACTGAAGATGAGGTGGCGACGTGCATCGATGAGGTCGGCATCGGCTTCATGTTTGCCCCGTATCATCACCCTGCCGTCAAGGCGGTGTCGGAGCCGCGTCGGGAGATCGGAATCCGAACGGTCTTCAATGTTCTCGGACCGCTTGCCAATCCTGCGGGAGCAACGCACCAGCTCGTCGGCGTGTTCGATGAGACCCTGTGCGACAAGGTTGCGGAGGTGCTGGGTCGTCTCGGGTGTGAACGGGCGATGGTGGTGCACGGTCTCGACGGCGTGGACGAGATATCGGTTGTCGGACCGACGCGAATCAGCATCCTGCAGAACGGCCGTGTGCTGTCTGAAACCCGCATCCCGGCGGAGTTCTTCCTTGTGCCGTCGAGCCTCGACAGGCTGGCGGGCGGCGCGACGCCGTCCGAGAGCGCAGAGATCCTGCGAGACGTCCTTTCGGGGGCCCGCGGGCCACGGCGTGATATGGTGTCGGTCAATGCCGCAGGAGCGTTCCTGCTGACGGGTATCGCCGACTCATGGAAGGATGGCATCGCGCTGGCGCACAGCATGATCGATTCGCGCCGGGCGATCGCTCTCGTGGACAGACTCGCCGCCTTCACTCAGGAGGTTGCGGCGTCGAGGGCAGATGCAGGAGCCGCTGCGGTCGCCGGAGCCACGCCATGAGCGTGCTCTCGGAAATCCTTGCGGAAAAGCGCACACACCTGGAACGCGCCAAGCGGACGACGTCCCTGAGCACACTCTATCGTCAGGTTGCCGACGCGCCTCCTGCGCGCGACTTCGTGGGGGCGATCGAGCGAGCGACGCCGCCGGCCCTCATCGCCGAGGTGAAGCAGGCTTCACCTTCGAAGGGCCTGTTGCGGGAAGACTACGACCCGGTCTCGCTGGCTCGCGCCTACGCATTGAACGGAGCTCACTGCGTTTCGGTGCTGACCGAGGAGGCCCACTTTCTTGGCCATCTCAGCCACCTGACCAACGTTGCCCGGTCGGTTCCTCTGCCGATCATGCGCAAGGACTTCCTGTTCGACGAGTACCAGATCGTCGAAAGCCGGGTCGCGGGCGCCGACGCGGTGCTATTGATCGTGGCAGCTTTGCGTCCCACGGAGCTGAAGTCGTTGCTGCAGATCGCCCACGGTCTCCACATGGCTGCCTTCGTCGAGGTTCACAACGAGGATGAGCTCGCGGAGGCGGTCGAGTCCGGCGCGCGACTGATCGGCATCAACAACCGGGACCTGCACGTGTTCAGGACCGACCTGAAGACTACGCTGACGCTGGCGCCCATGGTACCGCCAGACCGTCTGGTGATCAGCGAGTCCGGCATTCGCTCGCGCGAGGACATGGTCATGCTGCGCGACGCGGGCGTGCGGGGGGCATTGGTGGGGGAGTCTCTCATGCGGGCTGCCGATGTTGGCGCAAAGGTGCGCGAGCTACTGGGTACGACTGAACCTCGATGACCCGTGTGAAGGTGTGCGGCGTCACGTCGGCCCACGATGCCGCGGAGATCGCGTCGATCGGCGTGCATGCCATGGGGGTGATCCTCGTGCCTGATACGCCTCGCTACGTAGGCGACAAGCCTCAGGTGCTCGAGGCGATAAGGCGGGCTGCAGGACCGTTCGTCTGTCTGGTGGCGGTGGTACGAAGCCTGGGCGAGGCGGAGAAGCTTCCCGCCGGGGTGTTCTCCGCAGTCCAGTACTATGAGGAGTCCCGGGAGGCGAAGGTCCCTGCGGGGCTGAAGCGCATCCGCGCGTTGCGCGTCGGCGTCGGCGCCACGGTCCATGCGGTCGCAGCCGACGATGACGCGGTCGTGCTCGATGCGTACGATCCCCATTGCCTCGGCGGCACGGGTCGGCGGTTCGAGTGGCGCGACGCCGGTGCGCTGGATCTCGGCGGCAAGCCGGTGATCGTGGCCGGCGGACTGACCCCAGCCAATGTCGGTCAGGCGATCTGCGCACTAAGGCCATATGCGGTGGATGTCTCGTCGGGCGTCGAGACCGCTCCCGGGCGGAAAGACATGACGCTGGTGCGCGCCTTTCTCGGTGCGGTTCGCGATGCGGATGCTGCTATGGACTGCGACGGAGGATTGGACCGGTGAGCCCGACGGTCGTCAACGCGCGCAACGCGCAACGTCGCCCGGCCCCATCGCGGCGGCGTGATCGGCGGATGTGGATCGGGATTGCCCTGGTGCTGGCTGGCATGGCCGGGTTGGCCGCTCAGGCGATCGTGCCTCCTTCCGAACTCGCACGCAAGGGCATCAGGACGTTCGGTGAGGTCCTGCTCAAGGACAGCAAGCCGGCTGACGACGGCACGTTCACCTACACCGTTACGTTCGTTTTTGCCGATGCCACGCAGCGCAACCATCAGGTAACCCGGGTCATCCTTGACAAGGCGAGATGGGATCGTCTGAAGACCCGACAAGAGGTGCGTGTTGTGTACCTGCCCGGCGCGCCGGACCAGGCTTCCATCGAGGGAGCTGAAGGGCTGGCGAGGCCCCGATCAGGCGCCTACGCGTACCTGAGCTGGTCCGCGATCCTGCTGGGCGCGGTGCTCATTGCCGTAGCTGTGCGCAGCGCCTCCGCAACGCCGCCGCCGGACACAGGCCATATTCCTCATGCAGATCAGGGAGCTCCCGCACCATGAAGGAGGCGACAGCCCAGCAGAGACCGGGGCGCTTTGGACCCTACGGAGGGCGGTACGCTGCCGAGACGCTGATGCCGGCGCTTCTGGAGCTGGAGGAAGCGTATGCGCAACTGCGATCGGATCCAGCCTTCGTTGATGAGTTTCGGGCCCTGTTGCGGGATTTTGTGGGGAGGCCGACGCCGCTGTACGCGGCTGAGCGCCTCTCGAAGACCTATGGCGGCGCCCTGCTTCTCCTGAAGCGTGAAGACCTCTGCCATACCGGCGCCCATAAGATTAACAACGCCCTCGGTCAGGCCCTGCTGGCCAGGAAGATGGGTAAGGCGAGAGTCATCGCCGAGACCGGCGCAGGGCAGCACGGCGTCGCCACCGCCACCGCATGTGCCCTCCTCGGCCTGGAATGTGCCATCTACATGGGTGTGGAGGATATGCGCCGACAGGCCCTGAACGTGGACCGCATGCGTTTGCTTGGGGCTGAGGTGGTTCCCGTCTCATCGGGCACGCAGACGCTCAAAGACGCGACTAGCGAGGCCATGCGCGACTGGAGCGCTTCGGTTACGACGACGCACTATATCATCGGTTCGGTTGTCGGTCCGCATCCGTTTCCCACCATCGTGCGTGAGTTTCAGTCCGTGATTGGCACGGAAGCGCGAGCTCAGGTCCTGGACCGGTTCGGACGTTTGCCGGATGCGGTCATCGCGTGCGTGGGCGGCGGCTCGAACGCCATGGGCATCTTTGCGCCGTTCGTTCAGGACAGCAAGGTTCGCCTCGTCGGCGTCGAGGCGGCCGGACGCGGCATAGCGACAGGCGAGCACTGCGCTTCGCTGGGCCATGGTCGGCCCGGCATACTCCATGGCAGTCTCAGCTACGTGCTGCAGGACAAAGACGGGCAGATCGTGGCTACCCACTCGATCTCAGCCGGACTTGACTACCCCGGCGTCGGTCCAGAGCACGCATACCTTCGCGATACGGGGCGCGCCGAGTATGTTTCGGTGACGGATGATGACGCGATGGACGCGCTGGTCCTTCTGGCTCGGATGGAGGGTCTGATCGCCGCGCTGGAGAGCGCTCACGCAGTCGCGCATGCGTGCAATGTTGCGCGAGAGGTTGGGGAGGGAGGGCTGATCCTCATCAACCTATCGGGCCGCGGAGACAAGGATATGGAGACCGTGAGCCGATGGATGGCTGAGACGTCGGCGCTCCGGTCGGGTATGCCGTCACTGGGCTCACATTTCAGAGGCGACCGCCCCGAGGACAAGGCGTCGGAATGAGCCGCCTTACGTCCTTGCTTTCCCGGGCCAACGCCACAGGCCGCTGCGGCCTGATCTGCTTTCTCGAAGCCGGCGATCCATCAGCGGAGGCCACGACCGATCTGGCATGTACGGTGGCCGAAGCCGGAGCCGACATCGTGGAGCTTGGCATCCCGTTCAGTGATCCCGTTGCAGACGGCCCGACCATTCAGGCGTCGGCGATGCGCGCGCTAGCTGCCCATACCTCCGTACGCGATGTTCTGGAGTGCGCCCGACAGATCCGGAAGCGCAGCGATGTTGGCCTGGTCGCTATGACCTATGCGAACCCGATCTTTCAGTATGGCTTCGGGCGGTTCGGGGTCGATGCTCGCGAGGCAGGGATTGACGGCATCATCGTGACGGACCTGCCAGCCGAAGAAGCGGACGATTGGATCGGCGTGGCTCGGCAATCGGGGCTGGACACGGTGTTCCTGGTTACGCCAACCAGCACGCCGGAGCGGCTCCAGCAGGCCGCGCGCGTGTCGACCGGTTTCCTGTATTGCGTCTCTCGCATGGGTGTCACGGGCGCTCAGTCCGATCTGTCGTCGGACGCCGCGCAACTCGTTGGGCGTGCCAGAGCGGTCGCTCAATGTCCGGTGTGCGTCGGGTTCGGGATCTCACGCCCCGAGCATGTGGGCGCCCTTGCCGGCATTGCAGACGGCGTCATCGTTGGCAGCGCCCTCGTGGCAGCGGTGCAGTGTGCAAGCGATCAGGCAACGCGCCTTCGGAATGCGTCGGAGCTGGTCCGCGCGCTCCACACAGCGACGTACAGGACCGCGGGGGCGTCATGACCGGACGCGGCCGCCAGCTTGACCGCTCTTGATCCTATGGCCTCCGTTAGTCTCCATGCTATCGTCCTCAGGCGGCGCGACCTCGGCGAGACGGATCGCATCGTGACCCTGCTCAGCCAGGAGAGCGGGAAACTCGACGCTGTTGCCAAGGGGGCCCGCAAGCCAGGAAGCAAGTCATCGGGAGCCAGCGAGCTCTTCACGTTGTCGCACATTCAGCTTGCTGAGGGGCGGCGTCTCGGCATCGTAACGCAGTGGCTGGTGCTGGACGCATTCACGAGGATTCGGGCTGAACTGGGGCTGCTCGCGCGTGCGTCCTACCTGTGCGAGCTGACGGACAAGCTCGTGGACGATGGCGAACCGTGCGGCGAGGTGTATGATCTCCTGCGGGGCGCTCTGTCGCTGCTCGAGATCGGTCACGGCCATCCCGATACGGTGGTGCATGCCTACGAGCTGCGGTTGCTCGAGGAACGTGGCTATGCCCCGGCCCTTGGTTGCTGCGTTCGCTGTGGGAAGGAGTGGAAGGGGTCGCCGGCGGCGTTCAGCCCGATGGCGGGCGGGCTGCTGTGTCGCGCATGTCGCGGAGGCGTGGAGGCGACGGTCATGGTCCGGCCCGCCACCATCCAGACGATGCACACCCTGAAGTCGGGCGAGCTGACCGAGCTTGGCGCCATGGAGTGGAAGCCAGGAGTGGCGGCGGAGGTCGAGGCCTGCCTCAATGGCTGCGTGCGTGTGCGGTGCGAGCGAGACATCCGCAGCGCTCGATTCCTGGAGATGGTCCGCGGAACAGAGGTGTAGCCATGGATCCCCCCAAGATCAGCATCTTCTCGACGCCTCTCATCTCGACATGGGTCCTGGATGACACCCACCGCATACTCTTCGATGCCGGCGACGGCGTGTCGGCAATGCTCGATGCCCGCGTGCACAGGATACGCGCTGTCGCTCTGACGCATGCCCACCGTGATCACTGCTCTGGACTGCTTCAGCTCCTGAACCTGACAGGCGAAAGCGGAGAGATGACGGTGGTGTATCCTCAGGCAAGCGGAGCGCTGCGCGCTCTCTCGAGTTTCCTGTCGGGTTTCGACACGCGCAGCACCGGCCGGGTCCAGTGGCGTCCGCTGGCCCTTGATGACACGCTGGATATCGAGCCGGCCAGGCATTTCATCCGCTGCTTCGCTACCGATCACTACCCCGTGGGAGACCCCCCGAGGCATCTGAGCTACGGATATCAGATCGTGCGGCATGTGGACAAGGTTCGGCCAGAGTTACGGAATCTGGCGAGAGAGGAGCTCGATGCCATCCGGCTGCGCCACGGCAGGGACTACATCACGCAGACAGTGGAGGATGTGCTGCTGAGCGTCACCGGGGATACGATGCCGCTCGATCCCGCCGTCGTCGCCGGGTCTCGTGCGCTGCTTCATGAGTGTACGTTTCTTGACATCGACGAGAGCCGGGACATGGCGAAGCGGGGGCATCCTCACTCCGCGCTCGACGACGTGTTGGCGACTGCCGCCGCCGCCCATGTGGAGTACCTTGGCCTCTACCATATGTCACGGCGCTATGACGATTCCACCATTATGCAGACCGTCCGCACGCGCTGTGCCGCCATGCGTCTTGCGTGCAAAGTGAGCGTCGCTCTGCCAGGGCGGGTCTATGACGATCTGTTTGCCGGGCGAGTGTGGGATGGAACGCCTGACCGCTGACATCCTGCCGCCATCCTTCTATGCTCGCGCTGCCACCGACGTTGCCGCCGACCTGATCGGTTGCGTGCTCTTCAGACGCCTGAGTGGCCATGGCGACAACAGACTGCTGGCTGGACGCATCGTCGAGACCGAGGCCTACCGTTCTGACGATCCAGCCAGCCATTCCTACGCGGGACGAACGCGCCGGAATGCTGCCATGTTCGGACCGGCGGGCCACGCCTATGTGTACCGGAGCCATGGGGTTCACTGGTGTCTGAACGTCGTGACCGGCGAGGATGGCGTAGGCGAGGCGGTGCTGATCCGGGCTCTGGAGCCGCTGGCAGGCATCGAGCTCATGGAAGGTCATCGCGGAATCAGAGATGTCGCGAAGCTCTGTGCCGGTCCTGGGAGACTGTGTGTAGCGCTGGCGATCACGGGCGACCTCGATGGCGCCGCTCTCTCAGGGGATCCGATCGGGATTGCCGGGCCGCCGTCGAGATCATCCGGGGTAATATCCACAACGAGAATCGGCATCAGCAAAGGGAGGGATCTCAACTGGCGGTACTGCGAGGCTGGGAGCAGATTCGTGTCGCGCCCGTGCCGACCGACAGCAGCCGACGCACGCCGATGAAGCGTGCAGAAGGGGTCAGGCAACCCTGAGTATGCATCCTACTCCTCTTGCGCTGATCGTCGGAGTGATCGCCGCCTTTGTGGTGAGCGGTGCAGGATGGCGGCTGGGCGCCCTGACGGTGTCCGGGTTTGTTGCCGCCTCGTGCGTTGGTGGCGTGGTGATGGGACTGGGCGGCTTGCCGTTCGCGGCGCCGATGGTCGTCTTCTTCGTCACGGCGAGCGCGTGGTCCAGATGGCGAACGAGAAACAGCAGCACGACGGCCACGCCAAGGACAGCCACGCAGGTCTTTGCGAACGGAGGGGCAGCCGCCGCGATCGTTCTGGCATCGGCGCTGGTCTCGCCAAAGTCGGGCCCTGCGCCTCGCGATTGGTTCCTGCTCTATCTGGCCGCGGTGGGCTTTGCCTGTGCCGACACCTGGGCTACGGAGATCGGCTCCAAAGTAGCTAAGAAGGCGTGGCTCGTGACGTCGTGGACGATGGTTCCGGCGGGTCAGAGCGGCGGCGTGACCATAGCCGGGACTCTTGCCGCGGCGGCCGGCGCTTCGCTGATCGCCGCGACGGGATGGGCGTTCTGGGCGATGGGATCTCGGGATCTCCAATGGAGGATGGATGCAGCAGAGGCCCTCGCCGTCATCTGGGCGGCGCTCATCGCAACGCTGTTCGACAGCATCCTGGGAGCCGGGCTGCAGGGCCAGTACCGTTGCGCCCGCTGTCAGCGGGTGGTCGAAGAGAGATTGCACTGTGAGCTCCCGGCGTCGAAGATGCGCGGCACGCGATGGATCGGAAACAACGCCGTGAACTTCATTGGGTCCGCCGCATCGGTGGCGTGCGCCTGGTATCTTCTGAGCTCTTTCGCGTGGCAGATATGAGCATCGTGCAACCTCACCAGCAAACGTCTTTTGGACCGGCCGGAGCGACGGCCGGCGTGCAGCAGTTTGGTCCCGTCGCAGAGTGGTATGACGCGCTGATGGCCGACGTGCCCTATGACATGTGGCTCGACTACCTGCTGTCGCTCTGGCGTCGCCACGGACCTGACGTTAAGACGCCAAAGGACGTCCTCGACGTCGCATGCGGCACTGGCAGTATGGCCTTCCGGTTTGAGGAAATCGGTTGCACGGTAGTGGGGGTCGACATCTCCCGGGCTATGATCGAGGTAGCGCGTGAGCGCGCTCGTGCACGCCGATCTCAGTGCCGGTTCCTGGTGCAAGATGCTGCCGCAATGGATGTCGGCGGCCGTCAGTGCGACCTTGCCTATAGTGTGTTCGACAGCATCAACTACATCACGGACCCTTCGCTGCTGGCAAGTGCGTTCGACCGGATTGGAGCTGCGTTGCGCGATGGCGGTCTGCTGATCTTCGACGTGAACACCCCGTACGCGCTGCGAAACGCGTTCTTCGATCAACAGGACCTCCGCGCGCAGTCGCCTGTGCGCTACCGGTGGCGCAGCACGTACTCCGAAACTACGCGTCTGTGCACGGTGCACATGGAGTTCTGGGTGCCCGACGAACCGACGGACACTCCAACGTTCGTCGAGGTGCACACGCAGCGGGCCTATGGAGAGGACGAGCTGGTCGGCATGCTCATGGAGGCCGGATTCTCCGACATCCGCACCTATCAGGCGTACACGTTTGATCCGTGCACGGACAGAACCGACCGCGCTTTCTTCGTTGCGAGGTCGTGACCATCATGAAGGTTGCCATCGACGGACCGGCGGGCGCGGGCAAGAGCACGGTGGCCCGGCAGATAGCATCGAGGTTCGGCCTGACCTACGTGGACACCGGCGCGATGTACAGGGCGCTCGCGCTGGCGTGCATTCGCAGGGGCGTTGGTGCGGACGATGTTGAGCGCGTAGCTTCGGTGGTCGAAGAGGCCGTCGTTGACCTCGATGGCGGAACCGATGGGCCGCCACGGGTGTTGCTGAACGGCGAGGACGTGACGGAGGCGATCCGAACGCCGGAAGTGACGAGGCTGGCAAGTCCGCTGTCAGCGTTGCCGGTGGTCCGCCGAGCGCTGGTGGCTCGGCAACGAGCCATCGCGCAGGGCCGCGATGTGGTGATGGAGGGGCGCGACATCGCATCGGTCGTGTTGCCCGACGCCGATGTAAAGGTGTACCTCACGGCATCGCCGAGTGTTCGCGCCGCACGACGGTGCCGCGATCTTGAGGCGGCGGGATATCAGACGGATCCAGTCACAGTGGAACGGGAGATCGTGGAACGGGATCGGCGTGACTCGACACGGCAGGACTCGCCCCTTGTTCAGACTCCGGACGCCGTTGAGATCGTTTCCGATGACCTGACGGTGGAGCAGGTCGTGGACGCGATTGCCCGCCTCATCGAGCAGCGTCTTAAGGATAGAGCCTGAGGTGACTCTGTTCTACCGGGTAATCCGCGACGCCGCCAGGCTCCTGTTCGTTGCGGTAGGCAGAACCCGCGTGATCGGCCATGAGAACATCCCGGAATCCGGCGGCGTTATCGTGGCGTGCAACCACGTCAGTTATCTGGATCCGCCGCTGGTGGGCTCGAACATACGCCGTGAGTGCGCCTTCATGGCCCGGCACGATCTGTGGCGGAATCGCCTGTTCGGCGCGATCATCAGCAGGCTGAATGCATTCCCTGTGCACCGGGATACCGCCGACCGAGCTGCCATTCGTGCCGCGCTGGAGGTGCTGAACAAGGGGCTCGTGCTGGTCTTGTTTCCGGAGGGGACGCGCAGCTCGGACGGCTTGTTGCAGCATCCCGAGCCCGGACTGGCCCTGATCGTTCAGCGTTCCAGCGCGCCGATCGTCCCCACGGCGGTGGTGGGTCCCGAGGTCATGTGGCCTCCGGGCGCCAAGCGTCTCCGGCGAGTGCCGCTGTCCGTGGTGTTCGGCACGCCGCGGCGATTTGAACCCGGAACCCCGCGGGATCGGATCCTCGACTGCATCATGGAGGACATTGCCGAGTTGCTGCTCCAGCATCGGCCCGGGATTCCGCCAACACGCGAAGGTCGCCCTTCCGACAAGTGATGCCGAGCGCATCGAGCAGCTCCAGCATCGGAATGGCGTACTTGCGTGAGGTCCCGAGCACCTCGCGGAAGCGAGAAGGCGACAGCCCGCCTGCTGCTTCGATTTCCGCAGTTGCCAGACGCCGCGCGTCTTCCACGGCCTGAGCATGGAACACAATATCGCCAGGCGCGAGGCATAGCTGACCCGCGGCTCGCGCCATCTCGATCGCGGCGTCAACGGCGTGCGGCGAAACGCCCAGCATGCGAGACGCTTCGAGCCTGCTGGGCGGCCTGAAGCCGGCTGCGCGGTATAGATCCGATATGCGCGCCACCAACCGTTCCTGACGTGCATTCAGCGTCACGTCGGCAGCCGCTTGCTCGAGCCGGTCTCTGCTGGCTTGCCGTCGGGCCATGAGCCTACCGGGCCTGCTCGATGAACGCAGCGACCTCGTTGAACGTGGGCAACGACGGTTGCGCGCCGAGCCTTGTAACGGACACCGCCGCTGCCGCTGATGCGTAGCTGGCAGCGCGAACCAGGCGCTCGTGTTCCACGCCGGCTCCTCGAACTCCGGCGTCGCTCGGATTCAGCCATGCGCAGGCGAGAGCCGCTGTGAAGCAGTCGCCCGCAGCGGTGGCATCGACCGCTTCGACTGCATAGGGCGCGATGCGCTCCACGCCGGAGTGTGTCGCGACGACGGCGCCGTCCTTGCCCAGAGTCACGACGGCGCTGGCCGCACCCATGGAGAGCAGAGCCCGTGCAGCCTCGACTGCTCCGTCCGACGTGGATGTGTCGAGGCCCGTGAGAACGCTCGCTTCACTCTCATTGGGCGTAACGCACGATACGCACGAAAGAAGACCTTGGGGCAGGGTGCACGCAGGCGCGGGATTGAGTACCACCGGAATGCTGGCTGCATGCGCCCGCCGTACGGCATGATCCACCGTGTCCAGCGGTATCTCGCATTGGAGTACCAGACCGTCGAGATCGCCCGACGCGTCCATGGCCCGATCAACGTGCTCTGGTCGGAGCGCCATGTTGGCGCCCGGCGCAACCACGATCGCGTTCTGACCCGACGAGTCGACGGCAATGAGCGCCACGCCCGACGCGGCCTTCGGGTCTTCAACCACCCAGGCGGTATCGAGCCCTTCCTTGCGGAGGTTGTCTCGCGTTGCGTTGCCGAAGAGGTCGGCGCCAACGCATCCGACAAAGGTCACGCGAGCCCCCAACCGCGCCGCGGCGACGGCCTGATTCGCCCCCTTTCCGCCCGGCACCATGACGAACTCGCCGCCGAGGATCGTCTCTCCCGGTGCGGGTATGCGTGCCGCCGACACTACCATGTCCGTGTTCGCGCTGCCGACTACCATGAGATGAACCTGTCTTGCCATGTCGGTCATGCTCCTGTGGGGTGACGTGCGTTCACTGCCAGAACTGATAGGTGGGGACGCCAAAGACGATGCCATAGATATTCCACAGACTCCCGACCACGAACTGGCCAAGTACAAGGCCAAGGAAGAACGGCACCGAGCGCTGGAATCCTGTGCGGCCCGAGTAGCGAAGAATCACAACCTTCAGTATCCACGCGATGAACAGGGGCATCCAGACGAGGTTGATCTCCCAGCTTGCGGTGACTGCATAGCCGAGCGGGTGGAACGGCCACCATGTGAAGCGGACGCGCATGAACTGGAGCGCCAGAGCAACGATGAGTCCGACTCCTATGGCGATGCCTGCCGGCACGCTGCCGAGCTGCGGGCTCTTGAGCCATCCTTCCAGGCGAGTGTAGGCCTCTGGCCCGAAGCCCGCCACCGATTTGGCCCGGGCCCCATAGTCGTACATCAGATGGAGTATGGCCCAGAACGCAACGACGCACGCGATGGCTCCGAACACCGCTAAGCCCCAGAACCACCGACGGTAGTCGGAGCGAGTCTGCTCGGCGAGCTTGAATGCCTCCAGCTGGTGGGGCATCGGATGTGAGCGATAGGCGCGATTGAACCACCAGAAGAGAGCGAAGACGGTAAGCTGTCCGCCCGAGTAGCCCCGCTGACCGAAGACCTCGGTCAGAATGGAGTCGGGGCCTGTGAAATGAAGATCATGGATGGGGGTCCCCATCTCGGCGCGCATGCGCGTGATGGCGACGGACAGCGCGAAGTAGATCGCGAATACGGCGATCGGGAGCCATGGGCCCATGCCCATGGCGCTCGTCATCCAGACAAGCACGCCCATTCCCGCCAGTATCCCCAGAATCGCGAACCGGTAGGACACGGGCTCTGTCCGATCGTCGAGCGTTGACGGTCTGCCCATGGCGCGACGGACCACCTGGACGAGGTAGCCGCGGCTCAGCCAGAGCGAAGTTATGCAGAACGCCATGTAGGCTCCGAACGCCTGATTGTGCGTGTACGGGAACCTTGGGTCCTGATCCCATGCCATGGCTGATGCGGCAACGAGCTGCATCTTCCAGAAGATGTAGAAGAACCAGGCTGAGAAAAGGAAGTCGAGCGGCATCAGAATGCCAAGACCGATGATGAGCGGGTAGAAGGACAGAGGCGTCCATCCGATGGCATTCCAGGGCTTCTGCGTGACCCATTGAGCCAGATCCCAGAAGCTCTGGCCTCGGCCCGGCGTGAAGATCGTGGGAATGCCGGGGTAGTAGACATTGAGGCTGTTGATCGTGTCGATCGTGCCGGCCAGCGCGATGCCGAACCAGAGCAAGCGGGACCGAAACAGACCCGTTCGCGGCTCGAACGAGTTATCGTTGGTGATCTGCAGCGGCAGCTGAATGATGGGGTAGCTGAGACGTTCACTCTCAGTCCATTGTCGGCGCAGGATCGCGTTGATGCACAGCATGACGAACAGGAGCACGCTGACAAAGACAGTCCAGAAGAGCACGACCGGCGCCCATGCGCGGATGTAGTGCCAGCGGTACAGCGTGTCGTTCCCGAGGTAGTAACCGCGGATGACCTCTTTGTCAGTCATCATCGCGAAGGATGGAAGGTGCTTATCAATGAAGAGCGACTGCCAGTTGTTCGCGGCATCTGCATATTGATAGGGCCACGACAGAGTCGGCACGAGCACCTGAAACATGTCATGCCCGCAAAGACACGATCCGACCGCGAGGACGGCGTAGGTGAAGAGGAGCTCGGCGCGCGTGAGGGCGAACCGCGGACATCGCACGCGAACCGCCCGATTGAGTACCGTGAGCACCAGGATGATGAAGATGAGGTTGAAGAACAGGGATATGGTCGTGGGATGCGCAGAGTAACGGACGACCTCCATTTGCACCACCCAGTAAGCGTTGACGGGCAGGAGAATGAGGCTGGCGACGACCGAGCGCCAGGTTACCGCCTGCGATCCGGTGGGCCGTGCGTGACCATGCGGCCGTCGATCGTCGGTCATGACGAGCGGCCCCTGTGCCGTGGTGTTCGGTCCTCGGTTCCCATGCTAGAGGCTCGAGTTCACAGCTCGCGCTCAACGACATAGCCGGCGATGGAGCAGAGCGGATCGGCGGCAGCTCCCAGGCATTCCACGGCTGCACGCGCCATCTCGGCTTCCTCGCGGGCTTTGCGACGGCTTTCCTCAATGCCGAAGAGCTTGGGATAGGTGGCCTTGTCCTGTCGCACGTCGCTGCCGACGGGCTTGCCGAGCTTCGACTCGTCACCCACAACGTCCAGAATGTCGTCCGCGATCTGAAAGGCGAGCCCAAGATGCCTTCCATAGCATGACAGGGCTGCCACAGCCTGTGGCGATCCGCCTACCAGAAGCGAGCCAACGACACACGAGGCCTCAATCAGCGCGCCGGTCTTGTGCGAGTGAATGTACTGAAGGTCCTGCGCCGAAATGTCCTTACCCTCCGCATCCATGTCGGCAACCTGCCCGCCAACCATGCCCCAGGTTCCCGATGCTCGTGCAACCACTCTCAGGACCTTAGCGACGCGCACCGCTGCGGGCTCGAGAGCCCGGGCATCCTCGGATCCGTCTCGCAGGAGGTCGAGATTGTCGCTGATGAGCTCAAAGGCAAAGGCCAGCAAGGCATCGCCCGCAAGGAGAGCGGTGGCTTCGCCGAACATGATGTGGTTCGTGGGGCGTCCCCGTCTGGTGTCGTCATCGTCCATGCAGGGCAGGTCATCATGGATGAGCGAGAACGCATGGATACACTCGAGGGCGCAGGCAGTGGGGAGGACAGCATCGGCTTTTCCGCCCGCCGCTTCCGCCGATGCTATGACCAGAATGGGCCGCAACCGCTTGCCCGGCGCCAGCACGCTGTAGCGCATAGCCTCGTGCAGTCGACCGGGCGGCTCGGATGCAGAAGGAAGGTAACGATCGCGCGCTGCCTCCACCAAAGACCGACGTTCGCGCATGTAGAGCTCGAGGTGCATGGATGCTCCCAGATGGGGTAGTGCAGAGCCTATTATAGTGGCAACGAGAGGGTTGCGTCTATCCTCATTACGAGTACCGGACATAACCACCAACGACAAGCGTTGAGGGTAAACTCTTGCGGCGATGAGCGAGGCATCTCCCAGGATAGAGGTCTTTCCGAATCCCAAGCCTGAACGGGACTACGTCATCCGGCATACCTGTCCGGAGTTCACGTCGGTCTGTCCGATCACGGGCTTGCCGGACTTTGGCACGATTACGATCGAGTATGTGCCCGATCGGACCTGCATTGAGCTCAAATCGCTGAAGTACTACCTCTTTGGCTTCCGTCAGGAGGGCATTTTCTACGAGAGCGTCGTCAACCGCATCCTTGATGATCTCGTTGCGGCGTGCGCGCCGCGTCGGATGAGCGTGCGAGGGTCTTTCCGGGTAAGGGGCGGCATTCGCTCCCGGGTTATCGCGACATACCCTGACGCCACCGATGGTGTGTCTCGCTGAACGATGTACACGCTCATCGTAAAGACCACGTTCGAAGCATCCCACAGCATTCCCGGCCATGAGGGTAAGTGTGCGCGCCTTCACGGGCACACCTATCGAGTGGAGGCCGAGTTCTCAGGCGATGAGCTAGATCGCATCGGGATGTTGCGGGATTTCAGCGAGCTGCGCAGAGCTCTGGAAGAGATCGTTCCCGATCACACCCATCTCAACGATGTGCTCGATGTGCCCACTACCGCTGAGCACGTCGCTCGGTGGATTTTCGATGAGTTAGCCGCTCGCGAGCTGCCTGTGACGGCTGTAGCCGTCTGGGAGACGGATCGGTACGGTTGCCGCTACTCCCGCTCGACCAATCCCTTGCCTCAAGGAGGTGCGTGACTTGGTTGTCGCCGTGGTGAAGGAGACGTTCGAGGGCGAGCGACGGGTGGCCGTCGTGCCGGCGTCCATAGGAGCGCTTCGGAAGGCCGGCCTCGAAACGGTTGTGGAAGCCGGCGCCGGGCTCGCCGCAGGGTATCCAGACGCCGTTTATGCGGAAGCCGGCGGCCGCATTGCCGCGACCAGGAATGAGGCCTTTCAGCAGGCAGACATCGTAGCGCAGGTGCGCGCGCTCGGGGCCAATCCAGGGTCGTGGGCCGATGACGCTCCCTCCATCAGGGCCGGTACTGCAGTGATCGGTCTGATGGATCCGCTCGGCGCACCCGAATCGATCGCCGACGCCGCTCGCTATGGATGGACGGCATTTGCGCTGGAGTTGCTGCCTCGTATAACTCGGGCGCAATCCATGGATGTGCTCTCTTCGCAGGCCAACCTGGCGGGCTACAAGGCTGCTCTGATGGCGGCGAACGCATCGCCGAAGCTGTTCCCGATGATGATGACGGCGGCTGGCACGATCACTCCAGCGAGGGTCTTTGTTCTGGGCGCTGGCGTGGCGGGGCTTCAGGCCATCGCCACCGCACGTCGCTTGGGCGCTGTGGTCACGGCTTATGATGTGCGACCGGCCGTACGTGAGCAGGTTGAGAGCCTGGGAGCGCGCTTTGCGGAGATCGAGCTGGATGCCTCGGATGCGCAGGATTCGGGCGGATATGCGAAAGCCCTCGGGCCTGAGTTCTACGCCAAGCAGGCCGAAATGATGACGGGATGGCTTGCCGAATCCGACGCAGCTATCTGTACGGCGGCAGTGCCGGGTCAACGTGCTCCCATTCTCATAACCAAGCAGATGGTGGAGCAGATGCGTCCCGGCTCGGTGATCGTGGACCTCGCCGCAGAGCGAGGGGGCAACTGCGAGGTAACGGAGCCCGGCGCCGTCGTGGAACACCATGGCGTTCGGGTGATCGGACCGCTGAACGTACCGTCAGAGCTTCCGTACCATGCAAGCCAGCTCTACTCGCGCAACATGGCCACGTTCCTCGCGCACATCGTCCGTTCTGGCGCCGTCTGCGCGGATCGGTCGGACGAGATCATCGCCGGGACTCTTGTCCTGCATGAAGGGCAGGTGGTGCACGCCAGACTGCGCGAGATGCTCGGTATGGCCGAGCTCGAAGCGCCTGCCAAACAGGGGGACCCGCAATAGTGGACAATCTCGTTGCGAGCTTCTACGTTTTCATCCTTGCCACGTTTCTCGGCTTCGAGGTGATCCGGCGCGTGTCGCCGCTGCTGCACACGCCGCTGATGTCCCTGACGAACGCCATTTCCGCCATCAGCCTCGTGGGATCCATCGTGCTGCTGGGCGAGCAGAGAACGACGCTCACCACGGTTCTCGGCGCCGTTGCGGTCACCGCCTCGATGATCAATGTGGTGAGCGGCTTTCTCATTACCGACCGTATGCTAAGGATGTTCAAGCAGCGTCCGGCCGACCGAAAAGGGAAGCAATCCTGATGCCCGGCGGACACGGTATGGGACCTGCCGAGGCGCTGACAGTCCAGGCCGTTCTGACTCAAATAAGCTATCTGGCGGCGGCAGCGCTGTTCGTCTTCTCTCTCAAATGGCTGAGCTCGCCAGCCACCGCTCGACGGGGCGTCATCGCTGGCGAGACCGGCATGATTCTGGCGATCATCGGCACGCTGTTGATGCCGGAGATCGAAGCATTCCATTGGATACTGCTGACATTCTTCATCGGCGCCGCCATCGGCATCCCGATCGCGGTGCTCATGCCGATGACGGCTGTCCCGCAACGGACCGCGCTATCCCACTCGTTTGGCGGGTTGGCGGTGGGACTGGTGGGAACGGCGAAGTACTACCTCTGGATCGCCGAGGAACCGCATCGCCTGACGCACTTCGTGATGGGAGTGCTTGCCTTTGAGACAATCCTCGGCTATCTGACCTTCACGGGGAGCCTGATGGCATTCGGCAAACTGCAGGGCTGGCTGCCGTCGCGGCCTATCCTCTACCGGGGTCAGAACGTCGTTAACTTCGTTCTGCTCGGCATTGCCATTGCGGCCGGCATCTACCTGAACTTCCATCCGACCGAAGCCCTGCTGTTCCCCGTGCTGATCGTGCTGTCGCTGGCATTCGGCACGCTGCTCATCATTCCCATCGGCGGCGCCGATATGCCCACGGTGATCTCGCTCCTGAACTCCTATGCAGGTCTGTCGGCATCGGCGATGGGCTTCGTGCTGGACAACAAGCTCCTGATCATTGCGGGCGCTCTCGATGGGTCTTCGGGGTTCATCCTCTCCGTAATCATGTGCCGGGCCATGAACCGTTCGTTCACCAACGTGTTATTCGGCGCGTTCGGCGCAGTCAGCGAGAAGCAGATCGGCGCCAAAGAGGAGCGTACCGTTCGCTCTGCTCAGCCCGATGAGGCGGCCTCGATCCTCGCGGCGGCACAGTCGGTGGTGATCGTGCCCGGTTACGGCATGGCGGTGGCTCAAGCGCAGCACAAGGTCCGTGAGCTGTACGATCAGCTCACGCGCCGCGGCGTCGAGGTGACGTTCGGCATCCATCCGGTTGCAGGCCGCATGCCGGGGCATATGAACGTACTGCTGGCCGAAGCGGACATACCGTACGATCGCCTGAAGGAGATGGAGGACGTCAACTCAGAGCTGCCCCACACCGACGTGGCGCTCGTGATTGGGGCAAACGATGTGACGAATCCTGCCGCGCGCACCGATAAGTCCAGTCCGATCTACGGCATGCCGATCATTGACGTGGACCGGGCGCGGACGGTGATGGTCATCAAGCGGAGCATGAGCGCCGGATTCGCGGGCATCGACAACGAGCTGTACTACATGGACAAGACGCTCATGCTGTTCGGCGATGCCAAGGCTTTCGTCGGTGATATGGTCAAGGCCATATCGTCGGAGGGGCACTGACGCGCGACTGAGAACGCAGAGGGCGGCCGACGCGCCGCCCTCTGCCAGTTACTTACGGCTCTTGCCTGGTTCGAGTGCCAGCTTGAGCACCTGCGCGACGTCGGAAACGAGCTCGATCTGAAGATTGGACCTTACGTCCTCCGGCACTTCCTCTCGAACGTCCTTCTCATTGCGTCG
>JAAYVH010000047.1 GCA_012517255.1 Chthonomonadales bacterium | reverse complement strand
GTCGACTCGGCCGCAGGACTCTCGCCGATAGCGCTCGGCAGCGGGGAGCGCCTCGCTATCGTCCCCGCTCGCGGCGGCCTGCGCAACTATCTCGCGGTTCGTGGGGGGTTCGACGTGCCGCTCGTCCTGGGCAGCCGCGCGACCGACACCTTGTCTGGCATCGGCACACCCCCGTTGACCGCCGGATCGATGCTTGATGTCCGGACGATAGGCGCTGTCCCCTTTCCCCCGGTCAGAGCCCCCGAGCCATGGCCGAGCAACCACGTCTTTGCCGACGTGGTCGAGCTCCCGGTCGTGCTGGGCCCCCGGGACGACTGGTTCACCCAACAAGCCCTCCATACCTTGTTCACCCAGCTCTGGGAGGTGACTCGGCAATCAAATCGCGTCGGGCTCAGGCTGCTCGGTGACGTGCCGCTGGAACGGTCAGTCACCGACGAACTACCCAGCGAAGGCGTTGTCCCCGGTGCCTTGCAAGTGCCGGCCAGTGGGCAGCCCGTGCTCTTCCTCGCCGATCACCCGGTAACCGGCGGATACCCTGTGATCGCCGTGCTGACAACGCAGGCGCTCGCAGTCGCAGCCCAGCTGACGCCCGGTACCGCGGTGCATTTCACTGTGGCGGGTAGCTCGTTGACCCCGCTTGCCGTCCATACCCCGACCTCTTTGGAGCTGCCATGAACCGGATCCTGATCGCCAATCGTGGTGAGATCGCCGTTCGCATCGTGCGTGCCTGCCACGACTCCGGCCGCGTCGCGATCGCGGTCTACGCCGACTCCGACGCTGATGCCGAGTTCGTGCGGCTGGCCGACGAGGCTTGGGCCCTTGAGGGCTCCACTGCAGCCCAGACCTATCTTGATATCGCCAAGCTGATCGGGATAGCTCGCCGTGCGGGAGCCGACGCCGTGCACCCTGGCTACGGGTTCCTCGCCGAGAACGCGGACTTCGCTCGCGCAGTGCTCGACGCCGGACTGACCTGGATCGGACCGCCGCCCGAAGTCATTGACCTGCTTGGCGACAAGGTCGCCGCCCGGGCTCTTGCCCAGCGAGTGGGAGCACCGCTCGTGCCGGGCACTCCTGGGCCCATCCCCGGTCCGCACGAGGCCGCAGCTTTCGCGGCCCGAAACGGCTTTCCGATAGCGATCAAGGCAGCCCACGGCGGCGGTGGCCGGGGTCTGCGGGTGGTATGGCGCGCCGAAGATGTCGTTGAGCAGTACGAAGCCGCGGTCCGCGAAGCCACCCAGGCCTTCGGATCCGGCGAATGCTACGTGGAGCGCTATCTCGACCGCCCGCGCCATGTGGAGGTCCAGATTCTCGGCGACTCGGCCGGCACGGTTGTCCCGGTCGGGACCCGCGACTGTAGCCTTCAACGCCGCAGCCAGAAACTCGTGGAGGAAGCACCCGCTCCCTTCCTCACTGCGGACCAGCATGCGTTGATCACCGGCGCGGCTCGTGACATCTGCGCGGCCGCCGGCTATGTCGGAGCGGGAACTGTCGAGTTTCTGCTGGCCGCCGACGGCACGATTTCGTTTCTGGAGGTGAACACCCGGCTCCAGGTGGAGCACCCGGTCACCGAGAAGACCACGGGGATCGATCTGGTGTTGGAGCAGTTCCGGCTCGCCGAGGGCGGCCGGCTCGACCCGGCACCGCCTCCCGTACACGGGCATGCGATCGAGTTCCGGATCAATGCCGAGGACCCTTCCCGGGGGTTCCTGCCCGTTGCCGGCGCGCTGACTGACTTCCGGCCTCCGGCGGGACCGGGTGTACGGCTGGACTCCGGCGTGTCGTCCGGCTCAGTGGTGCCTGCTGCGTTCGACTCCCTGCTTGCCAAGCTGGTGGTGTGGGGGCCCACCCGCGACGCCGCGCTTGCCCGCGCCCGTCGTGCCCTGGACGAGTTCGACATCGGCGGGCTACCGACCGTGCTGCCGTTCGACCGGGACGTGGTGGTCGATCCGGCCTTCACCGGCGAACCGTTCGGCGTCCACACCCGCTGGATCGAGACCGACTATGTGACCCGGGCCGAGCCGGAGCCGCTACCTGAGCCTCCGCTTGGCCTCGATGTGGTGCGCACGTGGGTAGAACTCGACGGCCGACGAGTGCAGCTCGGTATCCCGGCGGGCATCCTCGCGGTGGGCTCGCTCGCCGCGTCGGGCGTGACCGAGAATGCAGACGCGACACCGACGGCCCCTGCTGTCCCCGAAGGGGCGGTCGTGTCGCCGATCACCGGCAGCGTGGTGCGCTGGCTCGCCTCGGACGGAAGCACGGTCGCCGAGGGTGAGGCCACCGTGGTGGTCGAGGCCATGAAGATGGAGACCACAGTGGTCGCGCCCCGGCCCGGCACTCTGACCGTCACGGTCGCAGAAGGAGACGCGGTTGACGCGGGGGCTGTTCTCGGGCTGGTTGGCTGATCTCCTATCCTGGTGCAGTCGTGGTCGCCATGATCGCTGGCTGCGCCGCAACTGGAGTGGCTGGCGGCGTGAGCTGTCACCTACTTGACCCACCAGGCGTTGCAGGTCTTGCCTTCCTGAAAGCGATGCGCAACGCTACCGAGATCAAACCACCTGTTGGTCCGTGGACGAACTCAACGGAAGTCCCGCGAATGGTGCGCCACATCGATCGTCAGCGGCTCCAGACGATCGGCCAGCAGATTGACGATTCCTTCCGGTGAACGCTCCAGTTTGCCGCGCACGATCAGCGCGGCCGACGATCGGGCCACC
>JAAYVH010000046.1 GCA_012517255.1 Chthonomonadales bacterium | reverse complement strand
TCCGAGCAACGTGCCGTCGAGATAGAAGGCGATGCTCTTGCCGACCACCGGCGTGCTGTCCATCTTCCAGAGCCAGGCCTTCAGGATCCGATAGGCCGTGATCTTGCCTTCTCGGTCCACGCCGGACATCTTCGTCGGCCATGTCTGCGCCGTCAGCGTGGCGTCATCGGAGCAGCCGTCGTAGGCCCCGTCTCCCGGGAACGCGGCCGTGATGGTCCGCGTCGCAGGACCTTCGGCGATGATCCAGTTCAGCGTGCTGTCGCCGCCCGCATTGGTCACGCCGGTTCCGACTTCGGTCCCGTCAATGCGGAAGGATATGGTCTTGCCCTCCAGCAAGGCGCCGTCGGTCGTTCTCTTGAGGTCGAACTGGCGAAGGATCACGAGGCCCGTGATCGTTCCCGTGCGGTCTATGGTCCACAGCGACGTCGGCATGCGGGAGACGCTCACCGTCACGGTTGCAGGATCACTTTCCGCGATGCCGTCGCTGACCTTGAACGTAAACGAGTCATCGCCGCTATAGGCCGGATCGCTCGTGTAGGTCACTTCGGGCGGCTCTCCCGTGAGCGTGCCATGCACCGGCGACGCGACGATGATGAACGTCAACGGGTCTCCGTCGCCATCGGACCCGGTCAACGTGATGCTCTTGCCGAGGCCGGTACTGGCCGTCACCCACTGATCGTCTGCCACGGGAGCCGCATTGTCGCGTGCCACAGCCAGCGAATGGTAGCGTCCGGCACAGGGAGCCGCCACTGGCTGTCCCGTGAGCGCTGCGATATGCGTCGGCGTCGTTCGGTCTGTCGTATCGCCTAGCCCAAGCTGCCCGTCGCTGTTCCTTCCGCAGGCCCATAGCCTTCGGTCAGAGGTCATCACGAGCGTATGCTCGTAGCCGGCTGACACACGAGTGACGCGAAGTCCCGCGAGTGCGGTGACCCGCGCGGGTGACAGACAATCCGAGGTGGTGCCAAGGCCCAGTTGGCCGTAGTCGTTGTAGCCGCACGCCCAGAGCTCGCCGCCCGAGGTGATCGCCAGCGAGTGGTACCATCCAGCGGCAACTCCTATCACGACGCGCCCCGAAAGGGCTGCAACCGCTTGAGGCGTGTTCCTGGCCGTGGTATCGCCGAGGCCGAGCTGCCCGATATCATTGCGTCCCCAAGACCAGAACGTCCCGTCATCAGTCGCGGCAAGCGTATGCTCGCTGCCTGCCGCTATGGCACGGATGGTCTGCCCCGAGAAGGCAGCGACCTCGATCGGCCCGGATCGGTCCGCGTTGTCGCCGAGGCCGAGTTGCCCCCATGCGTTCGCGCCCCATGCCCAGAGCTTGCCATCGGCCGAGAGGGCGAGGCTATGCCCCCCGCCTCCTGCGAGACCGGTGATAGTCTGCCCGGCAAGAGCCGTGACCTCCACCGGCGTGCTCCGGTCGGTCGTGTCACCGACTCCGAGCTGTCCATAGTAGTTCCGGCCCCAGGCCCACAGCTTCCCATCCGACGTCAACGCGAGCGAGTGCGCCGTCCCGGCGGCCACCGCCGTAACCGTTCGACCTGAGAAGAAGGTCACCTGGGTCGGGTCCCGGCGCTGTGCAAGATCGCCGAGACCAAGCTGGCCGTAGCTGTTGAGGCCCCAGGCCCAGAGCTTGCCGTCGGAAGTCACCGCAAGCGTGTGGCTGTGGCCCGCAGCCAGCGCGACAACCGTGTAGCCTGATAGTGCGGTCACCTCGGTCGGCACGGTCCGACTGGCGACATCGCCGTGCCCGAGCTGACCAACGTTGTTGAGACCCCACGACCAGGTTGCGCTGCCTCGAGCCGGGCACGCGAAGACGGCCAGAAGAGCGACGAGACTGGCAGCGACGGCGTTCGCTCCCAGGAAGGCGGCGAACCATCGGTCTCCGGTCATCCAGATGCGCATGAAACCATCTCCTTTCAACCCTGGCGATCCGCTCGCAGTCGCAGGCTGTGGCTCACGATCGCGTGGGGTGTAGTGTGCGAGGCGCTGCGGGAGGTTGCCGATCTGGCGATCTCGCAGCAGTTGCTGGGGAGTCTATGGAGCGAAGCGGAGGTATGCTGCGGCGGTCGGCGTGGCGAACGCGGGCCGGCTGAGCGAGGCACAGGCGCCTCAGGGTGATACGGGCACGTCATTCCCACGGACACTGCAGCTACCCATGACGCAGAACGCCCGCGCATCTCGAGGATGGGGCCACACCCACGCTGCATCCGGGAGGGGCGCAGGTGGCGACGTCGCGCGTCGCACTCTATGTTATTATAGGCAGCTGCGCGAATATGTCAAGGGGGTGCCGCTTAGCCGAAGCCTGGCATTCGTGCGCAGCGCCCTATCGCGACAAACGAAGGCAGGAGCGCATGCATCTCCATCCCATCCGTTCGATCTCCGACCCGCTATATGACCGCTGGCTCGACGTCTACCAGCGATCCTTCCCCCTGCAGCAGCAGGTGCCGGTCAGCGTGCACAACGCGGCCCTGCGGCCCGGCGGCATGGGCGCCCGCGATGTTCGGTACGTCGTGTGCATGGGCGAAGACGATGGAGAGTGCCTTGGCATGGCGCACTTCGAGCTGTTCAAGGCCGATGGCACAGCGGCGCTCTGGTATCTGGCGGTCGCACCCGACCGGCGCAACGAGGGCATCGGCGGCTGGATGTACGACTCTATCATGCACACCATGCAGTCGGAGGATCCTGCGTGCAAAGCATGCGTCATAGAGGTAGAGCTGCCGGATAAGTGCGCCGATCCAGACCTGGCGACGAGGCGCATCGCATTCTACGAGCGCCACGGAGCCGTCTGGCTTCGCGGTTGCGCCTCGCTGGTGGATGTGGGCTGGCAGCCGCCGCTGAAGATGGGGGTCATGGTCCATCCGTTCGCGCGGCTTTCCGAGCATGACATGCGCGCGGTCGCTCGCTCGGTCCTCGGCAACCTCCTGGCAGAGGACTGACGCGGCTCTACCCGCGGCCTCGGGAATGGGTGCGCCCTGGGGGCCTCGCCGCGCGTGATCTGCAGGTAGACGATCGAGGGCGTCATATCGTCTCATTCCCCGCAGGCGCGCGCGGCTCCTGCAGGGCCTGGGCGAACGCCGGCTCGCGGTCGTCTACGGCGTCACGGTCAATGTTCCCACGGCGTCGCTGCCGGTGAAGTCGGCGTCGCCGGCGAACGCGGCCGCAATGGGATGGGCGCCGAGGGCCATGTCGGGAGCGATCGCATACAGCACCGACGCGCGCCCGTTGGCGGCCTCCGTCACGGCGCTGCCAATGGGCGTTCCATCGAGCGTGAACGCGACAGTTTTGCCGCCGAGCCACGCAAGGTCCGGCAAGCTGCGCAGATAGGCGCGCAGGTAGGTCTGCGTACCCCGTGGCTCGGTGCGAGACAACACCCAGAGCGTGGAGGCCAACCTGGCTACCTCGAGCCTGCCAAGAGCTGCGCTTGCCGCATACGCCGCGTCTCCGGCGAACCCCACATGCACCCAGTGGGAACCCGCGGAGCCTGACGGGGGGATGTACTCGAGCGTCGCTCGGCCGTTGGCGTCTCCGAGGGCGTTGCCGATGGGCGTGCCGTCCACGGCGAAGCTCATCGTTCGGCCCCCGATGCGCTCGCGATCCGTGCTCCGGTAGAGATACCCTCTCAGGTACACGGTACGGCCCACGGCCCCCGTTCGATCTATCACATAGACGAACGTATCGGCCCGCGTCACCGTCAGCGTACCGGCGCCGGAGGAGGGCCCGAAGCCTGCATCGCCGGCGAACGAAGCCCAGACGGCGCGCGGCCCAGGCCCGCCACGCTCGGGCACGCGGTAGGTCACCGTCGCGAGCCCCGTCGAGTCGGTCACGCCTTCGCCCGTATCGCCGTCAATCGTGAAGCTGACCGTCTTCCCGCTGAGCCCGGCGCCCGTGCTGGTCAGACGCGCCGATACCGTCACGTCGCTGCCGATGGGTCCAGACGCGTCGGCGACAGCCATCTCCGATCCGGCGAACGGCGCATATGGATTCCGCGCAAGCACAAGACCATCCACCGAACTGCTGTAGGCGAAGAACGCGCCGTCAGGCGAGAAAGCGACCTTGCCCGCCCTACCGGTGGTGTACGTGCGCAGGAGATCCCCCGTCGTCGGGTCCCAGAGACGGAGCATCCCATCATATGATGTCGAGGCGAGCACAGAGCCGTCGCGCGAGAACGCTACCGAGTTGATGTCCTTATTCTCTGTGTGGCCGACCAGTGTGCGCAGATGGGAGCCGTCGGCAGTCCTCCACAGCCAGATCTCAGGACCGAACCCGGCAGACGCGAGAGTGTGCCCGTCGGGCGAGAACGCAACCGTCAAAGCGCTATTGGTGGCCAGGTCTCCGAGCACCGCGAGGTCCGCCGCCCGAAAGAGCCGTACCCTGCCGTAGAGGCTGCATGCAACCACCGTTCCGTCGCGGGTGAGGTCCATGCACGGGAGTTCCATGTCCGTCTGTCCGGCCCCGTACCAGCGCAGACGCGCCCCCGTGGATGCCCTGTAGAAGCTCAGGTGGCGGTCGGTGAAGGCGCGGCCGTCCTCGGCGAGCACGACCAACTCCGTCCCGTCGGGAGTGAACTTCACCGCCTTCGTCTTCCGCAGGTAGTCGTAGATGCTAAGGAGGAGCGCTCCATCCGCAACGCGCCAGACTCGAACGCAGTCGAAACGGTCGGGCGCACCCCACTCGCCGAGCCGTAACCCGCCGGCAACCAGCCTGGCGCCGTCAGGTGAGAAGTCGAGCGAGCGAATGTTGCGCAGACGCGGGTCGATGACTCTCACGATGGCTCCGTCGTGCACCCGCCTCATGGTGACGGTTGACAGTCCAGTGCTTCTGTCGTCGGAGCTGGCGGCCAGCAGCGCCCCATCGGGCGAGTAGGCCACTGCCCTAACGGTACCGGCAGCGCTCCACACTATGTCGGGGCGCTCCTGGGCGGGAGCGGCGGCGCAGGCCGCCAGCAGGCCGAGAGCGCCAACGAATGACCGATGTCTGTGGTTCACAGGAGGTCTCCTTTCTGACGACCACAGAGTGCGGTCGGCCAGGCACGCCGGCCGCCACTGCTGCCGGCTACAGGCCGGCCTCGTGCTTCATCCATTGCATGAGCAGAAGTCGCTCGCCGCTGGTCAGCGCCTTCCTGACGACGACCACCATGCCGATGTATCCGGTCATGCTGTACAGCAGCGTGTTCCGCAGCACGCCTCCGAACGAGAACCGATCGAAAGGGATGCTGCGCAGGTCGCCGAGACTCTGCGCCTCGGTCGCGGGGGGTGGAGATACGCAGGCCAGCTCGTGACGACGTTGTTCTGGTCGGCTACGGCCTCATCGGCGCGCCAGATCCAGATCGGGTGGTCGGGATCCGTGAACGTGTCGCTCGGGTCCCAGTCGGCAGTCTGCTCGCCGGCCCGTAGCTGGGCGACGAGGTCCTGGATGTTGCGGATCAGCGAGGACGGGCCGGTGTAGACTGTCCCCCCCCCACGGGGGCGGTCGCCGGGTCTTCCTTGCCGTCAGCGTCCGCCAGCATCCGGTTGAGCAGTGCGTCGAGATCAGCAGCCATGGTGACCCTCCTGTCTGCCGTGCCCCTGTCCGTAGGGAGTCTCTGTCAGCCTGCTCAGCTTCCCCGGCGTCAGGGCGCACACAACCTATACTATGAGACGCACCCGCGCCTCCGGATGTTCCGTCGGAATCGTCGTAGACTGCTGTCCAGATTCGGGACGATCAGGTCGGCCGCTATGGGACCAGTCGGTTTGCTGCTGAAGCGATCGCGACTCGACCCATCCCTGAACGCGATGGACACCCTGCTGCCTTGTAGCGCGCTGCCCCGTCGCTGGTCGCTCCGGGCTCGGTCAGGATCGGGTATGATCAACGCCATGGTTGCCCCGGCCTCCACGCCTGCGCGTCGCGGCAGCGCCATGTCGCGCCGCCACACGATCAACGGGCTGCTCTTCACGTCGCCCGCCATTGTCGGCTTGCTGCTGCTCACGGTCTATCCTCTGGCGGCCTCGCTCTACTACAGCTTCTGCTCCTATTCGGCGCTCAAGCCGCCCGAGTGGGTGGGCCTCGGCAACTATCGGCTCATATGGCGCGACATCGCGCATCGGGGCCTGCTGTATGAGTCCATCTGGAACACGGTCTACTACTCGGCCTTCGCCGTCCCGCTGGGCATTCTCACCGCGTTCCTTCTCGCTCTGCTGCTGAACCAGAAGGTGCGCGGCCAGGCGTTCTTTCGGACGCTCTTCTATGTGCCGTCCATCGTGCCCGTGGTGGCATCGTCGGTCCTGTGGCTGTGGCTTCTCAACCCGCAGCATGGCCTGATCAATATCGCCATGTCCTGGACGGGGCTCGAACGCCTCCTCGGAGCGGTCGGCATCAAGGTCCCGATCGGGTGGCTCGCCGATCCGGCCTGGTCCAAGCCCGCCCTGATCCTCATGAGCCTCTGGGGCGCGGGGAACGCCATGGTCATCTTCCTCGCGGGCCTGCAAGGCGTGCCCGAGGAGCTCTACGAAGCCGCCGACCTCGACGGCGCTACCTCATGGCAGAAGACCGTCCATGTGACTGCGCCCATGATGAGCCCGTACTTCCTCTTCATGCTGATCATGGGCATGATCGGCTCGTTTCAGTACTTCACGCAGGCGTGGGTCATGACCAACGGGACCGGCAGTCCTGCCAACAGCACGATGATGTATCCCATGTACCTCTTCCAGAACGCGTTCCAGTTCTTCAAAATGGGCTACGCCTGCGCCATGGCCTGGCTCATGTTCGTCGTGATCGTCGCCGCCACCGCGTTCGTCTTCAAGACGTCTGCGCGCTATGTGTACTACGGCGGTGACGGACGGTAGCGGGGTAATACTCTGATACCAGGCCCCCCAGTCAGATAGCTTTCTCGTGTCGCGATCGAGGGCAAGGCCCCCGGCTGAGTGAACTCCGGCATTGAACTGATGGGACGCGCGGATGTCCCGACGTCAGCGGCGGCTCGACCAAAGGCTATCGCAACAACGCATCCGGCTTCGGAAGATTCGCCCCGCACACGTTCGGCAGCCCCTGCATCTTGGGGCTGCCATCAGGCACCGTGTGGTCAGCTAGAACGTAAGGTCAGACTGCTGACCATCCATCAGGTCACGGCTTGTTCCGTCCGCCTCACCGCACTTGTCGGGTTCCGACGATGCATCTCGCCGCCCGCTGCCGTCGAAGAATCTTCGATTCACGTCTTGACATACCGGGGCTATCCGCGTTATTATGCTCGTATCATGTGATCTCGGCCACATGGCAGTTACTGTTTTCTGGAGGTCGATCGGATGCAGAAGCATGCAGTTGTCCTTTCCATGTTAGCGTTGGTCGCGGCAGCCACGGCGTGTTCGGGGCAGCTCTCCAGCACGTTCGACACCAGCAACGAGAACTGGCGGGTGGCGACCCTAAGCCAGCCGTTCAACTCCGGAGCAGGTCCTGCGTACCCGGGCACGGTGGTTGTAGCTCCATTCCTAGGCCTGCTGGGCAACCCAGCGGGATCGATCGGGTACCAAACCGATCCGGGGGACTATCAGTACTTCCTCACACCATCGGCCTGGAACGGGAACCTTGGCAGCTACATGAACGGCACGATCACATGGCAGTACCGATGGACTACTTCGGCTGGGACGTGGAATAACGGATGGGGTGACATTGCGATCAGGGACACGGTGAACAATCGCTGGATCGTCGCGGACGTCACGTCCGTTGTGCCTCCTCAGAATGTTTGGAATAGCTTCTCGGTTAACCTGAACACGACCGGCGGGTGGCGCATTGGATCAACTGGGGGAGCGCTTGCTACAGATGCTCAGATCTTAGCTGCCCTGCAGAACATGGGTGGCGTCTTCATTCGCGGCGAGGCTGTAACTGGTACTGTTGAGACGTATCAACTCGACAACTTCCGATGGACTACTCCCGTACCTGAGGCTGGGACGATGGCGTCTTTCGGCGCGTTCCTCTCCATGGGACTGTTCTGGCTTCGGAGGCGTGTGACTTCATAGGTCGTACTATTGGCCCAGCTGGTAGGGATGGGGGTCGCTTGATGGAACGACCCCTTTGTTCTTGCCATTGATATCATAGCCGGGCTCATTTCCGGCCGAATGACGCCTTGCTCTGTGAGTCCGAAGTCAGTCGGGACGCCTTCGCGGGGTTTTGATGAGCGCCCGCCTTGTCTCGTGAGTATGCACTACGTCGCAGGCGGCCAGTAAGCTGCCTGCGGTTCCTCCATCCTAGTCGCCCTTCGGTTCTCGCCGCTCTCCGCCTGGTGCGGGGACGCGATGTGACATCGTGGATCATCCGGGCCGAAGTGCCGTTGGCCAACTCGCTGAAGGCGCACCAGCGACTACCGTCTGTATGTTCCGATGAGCTCCCCTTTGGCCAGGATGTGGCCCTCCATGGCCGCATCAAGTTGGGCGCGCCGAGCGCGAGGCTTGAGAACCATGACAGCGTCGAGCGCATAGACGCGAAACCGGTAGCGATGCACCTTCCCTGACGGCGGCGCCGGCCCGCCGTAGCCGGGTCTGCCGAAATCGTTCAAGCCGTGCATGGCGCCGTTGGGCAGCTCATTGCCCTCCGGTATGCCCTCTGCGAGGCCTGTCTCTTTCGGCGGAATGTTGTACAGCACCCAGTGGACCCAGACGCCGCCAGGCGCGTCGGGATCGTCACAGACGACCGCGACGCTCCGCGTACCTTCCGGAATGCCGGTCCACTGCAGCGGCGGCGAGACGTTCTCTCCGTCATCCGTGTACTTCACAGGCATGGGCGCGCCGTCGGCGAATGCGGGACTGATGACGATCAGAGCCCCGCCGATCGGGCGCTCCCCGGCGGGCTCCTTCTTCTGGGCGCAGCCGACGCCCGCCATCAGGACCGCAACCCCTATCCAGAACGCCGACCAGCATCTTTGTGTCGTGTTCACAGGACGCTCCTTTCGGCCCGATTGTCGGTCATAGTTTCGTCGCCGGTGAGCCCGATTCCCTCCTTGCGAACCGCCGCACCTGCTGCAAGCCGCCGACTGGAGCGGCGTGTCATCATCAGACTCAGCAGACGGTCGCGGGACACGTGTGACGTGGAGGACATCCGGCGCGACCGGCCGAATATGGTGATGCATTCGGACTTCAGACGACGTCCAACCTGCGGCTCTGCGCGCCGGCGCACCGCCGGAGAAACTGGAGGCAGCGTCATGAACCCATTGCGTACGCTGTGCGTTGCCGTTGCTTTGGTTGCATGGACGGCCACGGGGACCCCTGCGCCTGTCGGGAATGCCGGTCCCGACGTGCCCGGATCGTGGGACATCGAGAAGGGGCCGTGGCGCATCGGACCGGACGGTCTCAGGCTGAATGCGCCCGCGAAGGTCCGACCCGACTACGCCGTGCGGCGCGAGCAGCCAATCCCCACGGGTGACTGGACCCTCGAGCTATGGGCCCTCAAGACCGGAGGCCTGGTCCTGTCGGGGGATCCCGTTTGGCTTACGATGGGCGAGCCGGGATCGCGGGATTGCTTCCGAATGACCATGCAGCCCAGCGTGGAGCGCATGACGGTGCAGATCTGGCATGGCAACCGGATTGCCGCGATCGGTGAGTGTCCGTGGGCCGCTGGACCGATCGTCGCGGTACGGCTGGCTTGTTCTGCGAAAGAGGGCCGCATGGCGCTATGGGTGAACGGCATCCCGTCGCGCGGCTCTGCCCGATCCTTCGCCATTCCGGCGCCCTCCGGCGCCCTCCGACTTGGCGTGAGCGGTGAATACGCGACCTACGAGCCCTATGCCGTTCACATCTCCAGGCTGGTCTTTACGGACGGCGCGCGCCTTGCCGATCCGCATCCGCCGGGGCCAGCGTTCAAAGGATTCCAGCGCGCCCCGACTTCTCCTGTGGCCGACGCCGACAGGCGGCGGTTGGCGGCGCTTCTCAGCCAAGCATCCGATAGGCGGAGCAGCGCCCATGGCCTGGCGGCCCATGTGCTGGCCAGCTTCTCGCCCAGCGGCGGCATACCCGATAGCCTCTGGCGGAGGGCGCTTCCCGTCTGCAAGGAAGCAGGCGAGTTGGATGGACGCTCGCTCCTCCTCGCCGTCTGCGCCGCCTGCGGCTCCAGCCGGCAGAGAGCCGAGCTGGTTCCCGTTCGCGACCGGTTCATCGCCGAGCTACTCGGCGCTGACCGCAGCGATGTGCGCGCGGAATGGATCGTCACGCGATCGGCGATGCTCGATCCTGTCGGTGCAGCCGAATGGGTCGCCAACCACGGCGCCGTGCCCTCGGTGATCCATGCGATGCAGCCGGCGGTACACGCCGCATCGCCGGCAAGCGAGCTTGGCATGCTGACGCGGAAGCTCAGTGCGTATTCATGGCGAGACCACCATGCAGCCTGGCTGTTGCCGGACCTTCGCCGGGCTTCCCGGGATTATGCAGCCCTGACCGTCGAGAGGCTGTCTCTGCTCGGCGGTAGACGGACCAACCAGTCGCCGGATCCGGCGCGCGCCCGGTCGTTCGCGGCCTATCGTCTCGCGCCGACCGATCCCGATGCAGCCATTCTGCTGGCCGAAGGAATCGAAGATGATACTGTCCGGGCCGACACGTTCGATCTTATCGCGCCGCATCTGCCGCAAGCCGTGCGAGCACGGCTCCGCGCTCAGATCGAGCCGCTCATGCTTCAGGGGCTGCGCGAATGGACGCCAGGGCGCGGACAGGGAAGCCGCACGTCGGCCTACTGCCGCGTGGCGCGCTGGTATGCCTCGATCGGCGACCTCGGCAAGGCCTCGCACACGCTTGGCGAGGCAGCCCGACTGCTGGACCAGGAGCCCGAGCTGAGTTTCAACGACCTCTGGGCGCTAACCCAGGCAATGCTGACCGCAGGCCACCCGGATGCACAGCGTCGGCTGGATCAGGCAATTCGCCTCGCCCCCGCGTGGGATGCCAAACAGCCCGAGATCGGAGGCGCGAACGTCTATGTGGGCGCCTGCACCGTTCTTGCAGGCTGGCTGGCCAGGAACGGCCGAACGGACCAGGCGCTGAAACTGGCTCGATCCCTTGCGGGCACGCCGCACGCCACTGCGCACGCTCTCGGGCTGAACTACGTGTTCGCCTCGGTGATCCGCAAGGACCCGGCGCGCGCCCATGCTATATGGAAGGAAACCCCACCGTGCCCGTTGCGCGATGGCATGGCGGCGAAGCTGGTCGAGCGGCTTGCTGCGAGCCGGCCCGATCAGGCCTTCACGCTGGCCATGAGCATAAGGCCCGAGGCGCGCGCTTTCACGCTCCTTGCCCTTGCCGCACGCATGCCGTCGGGCGCATCGGCGGCGCGTGTCCGCAAACTCGTCGCGGCCCAGCTTCCGAAGAGCCTCTCGGCGCTCCTCGCGGAGCAGAAACGAACGACAGACAGCTCCGCGTGGAACCGATTGCGGATGAGCCTTGCGGCCCTGCCCCTCGCTGACCTGATCGGTCTGAGGACTGCGTTCAGCGGGTCGCCCGGCTTGTTCTACGAGGTCCTCCCTGCATGGGTCGCCAACCGCCGGGGCCTCTCCTCGGACCCGCTGTGGAAGGGCATCGCCCCCGTCCTCGATTCCTCGCTCGACGTCGAGTTCTACGATCGCGAGCGTCTCCGCGACGTTCTCGAGGGCGAGCAATGGCGAGACCGGCAGCGAGATCGGCGGTAGCGCCCGTGCGGCAGAGAGCATGGGCTCACCCTATCTGGTTCGTATCAGGTGCTGAGGGTTGGCGCTCGTCGAGCATGCGGAGACACTCAACGGCCGCTGCATGGACAATGGGATGCTGACGTCTGTTGTGCGTCCTCTGTACGACAAGCCGCACTGCAGGAGCGTCGGCATCATCTCCGATGGCCATAAGCGCATGCAGGATCGCCGTACGCATCAAGTCGTCGCGGTATGTTGCATAGGCGCCGAACAGGGCGCCGGGAATTCTGCATAGCGTGCCGAGAGGAACGCCCACGGCATCCACCAGGCGCCTCAACGCGCTTCGGCGCCGAGACCTGTTGACAAGCCATTCGCCGACGAGCGCGTCCACCAGGCACTGTCTCTGGTACGGCGTCAGCAGGTCCCGATCAGTGTCGCGGAGGCACGGCAACCCCTCGTAGAGGGCAGGCGCCACTCTCTGAAGCACGTTGGGCATCAGGAGCTTCGTGGCCTCGAGCAGAGGACCAATCTCGTTGCGGTTGCCATGCCACCCCGCCTTCCAGATCGGGCTACGTGACGCCGGCTGGATCAGCATGCCGACCACTACGAACACCATGCCCAGCAACATGGCGAGCACGCATCCCACCGCGAAGTTCGTCATGTCACCGGGGAGAACGACTGCGATCGGCAGCCCGACCGCCGCGAAGGCGAAACAGGACCCCGCAACACCGAAGACCGCGCGGCGCCCCTTGCGGATGCGCCGCACATCCCAAGCAAGGTGATCCAGATAAGCGCGGCTCGCCGAATCGTCGGTGTCTTCCTGACCTGAAGGTCCACAGACGGGTTGCACGTTCGTTCCTGCTTCGTGTCCGTCGAATCGGCGCTCTATCCTCGCGACCGCCTCGGCGGCTTCGGTCTGCAGCAGCCCGCGCTCAGTCAATGACCAGCCGTCGGCTTGGACGAGAGCGGCTTCGGCAATGTCCCGGATCGCCGCAATGGCGTAGTGTGGGGCGATGCCTCCCAGTGCGCGAAACGTTGACCGCGCTATCAGCGGGTCCGAATGCAACGCCAGACGCGCGATCGCCACCGTCATCAAAGGATCTGTTCTGCCGTCATGTGCCGCTGCAGCGCACAGAGACTCGTACTCGGCCAAGGCCTCCTTCCGCAGCCATTCGTGCCCAAGCAAGGCCAGCGCCATGGCCTCGCCGAGGGGCGGCTTTCCTGTAATGCGGTGCAGGGACCGCAGGGCTTGAATGGCAGCACGCTCACCATCCGGCCTTGGATGCCGTTCCTTTGATCTCTTCAGCAGCCACACAACACCCATTGCCGCGGAAGCGCATAGCAACGCCGCGCATAGAATGCTTCCGGCGGGTTGCACACCCACGAACGCGTTCAGCAACAGCCAGGCTGCAAGCAAGAGCATCAGGCGAATCTGCCCTGCCGATAGGGGGCCCCGTCGAGTGTACGATCCGATGACCCGTGTCAAGACCTCCTTTGCGCGAGCCTGGTACGCTGGACCGAGGTCTGCAACCCCGAGATACCAGCAGAGCCCGGCACGCATCGGCTCGTGCCTTGTTGTCTGAACTGCGCTGAGCATCTCATCGAGGTGACGCTCGGATCTCGGTCCGGAAGCGATGATCTCCTTGAGGGCGCTCCGGTCCTGCTCCGGCAGGTTGAGCGCATCAATCTCACTTGCGGGGTCCACCATGATCGTCTCCCCGTCGGGTCCGTGGAAGCTGGGGTTTAGCTGGCCCCACGGCGCACGATCAGCACGTCATACGGCCCGAACTCCAGAGCGACGGCGTCGGACGCCTCGGTTCGGATGCTGCCGTCGCGCGGGTCCCAGACCTCGACAGGACCGGCAGCCGGGACGACGATTCTGCCCGACCAGGGCCGCATGGAATCGTTGAGCAGGAACCAGACCTCTTCGTTGCCTATGCGTCTGCGGGTCATCCGGATCGGAGCGTCGGCGGCAACGGTGATATCCGGCTTCAGAACCTCGTCGAGCTTCCCGGGTACGCTGCCGGCATCCGCCATGCCTGTCCCCAGGGTGCGTGCGGCGGACGCGGCGACCCTGCACGGAAAATGATCGAGGCAGTTGCGCGGCTCCGCGCCGATGACGAGGACCGTGCCGCCGGCCTTCTTCAGCGCGGCAAGGTTGCGCCATGCCGCTTCCGGCAAGGTGTCGCACTCAGGCAACACGACTGCGGACCACCGGCGCTCTTTGTACACGAGCGTCGCCGCCACAACCCGGCCTTCGGCCAGAACGCGCCCATCCACGTAGTCGAACTCACGTCGTGACCGGTAGAGCGCCTCGCTCAGAGCGCGGATGGTCTCCTCGACCCGGCGGCACTCCGGCGATATCTGCTCGACCCAGAGGTTCGAGGGCGTGAACCGCGCCCAGACGGTCTCGGTGGGATACACGACGGCGACCTGCGCCTCCCGCTTCCCGCCCGATACGGCCGCCATGCATCGCCCGATCCAGTCGTTGGCCGCCTTGATGCGCTCGTCGGTCCATCCGGGGAAGCTGTGATAGCTCGTCAGCACGCTGATGCCGCCCAGGATCAGCCGCCCCCAGGTGCCCCTGTAGTGCGCCTCGGTGAGGTTCTTGGCGGTGTTGCCGGCGTTCTGAATGTGCTCGCTCACCTCGCACATCACCTGCGGCTTGCCGTCAAGCTCGGCGACGCTTGACGCGAGGCGCGCGGCATTCCACGGTACGTCGGCGCCCATGCCGGCCATGCTGGCATATCGCGGCACGGTCGGGTCGGAGCTAAGACAGTCAATGCCCGTCGAGTCCATATGGCGGAACGCCTCGAACGCGTTGCCGTAGAGCGGCACGTGGTGGATGATGTTCTCTTCGAGGAGCAGATGTCCGCCCGATGGCACGCCGTTGGCGGCCGACCAGCGCCGTAACGGCTCCCACCAGCGCTCAGTCATGAGCTCGGTCACCGTGCGGAAGTAGTCTGCCCGCGCCTTCCGGCCCCGGTCGCCAGCCTCAACCGCAAGCGCGGCGAGCGCCGGCTTCAGCTCATAGCCCCTGCGCTTGCGAAACTCGGTCGCGAAGTCCGAGCACCAGGGCAGAACCCCCCACGGCATGGCGTTGAAGTAGATCGCCATGGTTGAGGGTTCATCGGTGAAGGTCGCAGCGAAGGTCTTCGCGAGATCCTTTCCCATGCGCCGCGTATAGCGATCGTGCGTGAACTCCATGAAGCGGGGCGTCAGCCCCTGCTCCATGAGGCCCACATACGGCGTCCGTTCGGGATATCCGCTGCAGGCAACCTGCGTTCCGTCGAACAGCTTGCCCACGCTCATCACGACGACGCGCCATGCGCCGCGCGGCGCTGTCCATGTGATTTTGCGGCCTTCGGACCTGAGCGGAACACGCCGGTCGAGGACGATCGCGCCCCGCACGACGGGATAAGCCTCGGCCAACAGGAGATCGCCTTCAGGCGCCTCGATCTCGACAGGTCCCGCGGCTACGTCGCGGCTCAGGGTCATGAGGCCACGTACCTCCAGCTCGGGATGATCCTTGAGCACGAGCGTGCCCGCGCGCCCCGATGGGTAGCCCATCTCGTCGTAGAGCCAGGCCGACATGCCCCGTCGGCGCAGCTCGGATGTTGCGTGGAGGAATCGAGTCCAGTTCGTCTCGGCTTCCGTATAGCCGCCGTCGAAGTTCACGTTGGTGACAACCCCACCGTATCCTTGCTTCGCGACGGAGTCCAGCAGGCCCGAGGTCGCGTCCGGCTGCTGCGGCCAGCCGTGGATGATCTTCAGCATGCGGCACCGACTGTCGGGGGATCGGAACAGCGCGCGGGCATCGGTTTCGGGCGTCACCGGCATCTCCATGGTCATCAGCGAAGCCATCGTGATCACAAAGGCAAGCATGGCGTCAGGTTCCCTCCACGGCGGCCACCCGGGCCTACTCCAGACCCGCGCCGGAGCTTGTGCAGGTCATCTTGCCGTGCTTCACCCCGCGAATGCTCATCAGCCGGTTGCCGATGGCGCGCACTCGTTCCACGGGGCCGCGCAGGATGATGACCTCAAGGCAGTTATCATGATCAAGATGGACGTGGGTCGTGCTGAGCACGACGTCGTGGTAGTCGTGCTGCAACCGGGTGAGCCGATCGGTCAGCTCACGCCGATGATGGTCATAGACGATAGTCACCGTTCCGGCCACTTCGGCGACCGACGAGGCCCACTGCTCTTCGATCAGTGCATCGCGAATCAGGTCGCGCACGGCCTCCGATCGGCTCGGATAGTCGCGCCTGGACAGGTACTGATCGAACGCTGCCGATAGCCGCGCTGGAAGCGAGACCGTGAAGCGCACAAGGTCGGGCACGCGGGGATACCTCCTGTGACGCCGATTGCCGGCGCGACGATCAGAGCACGAACTGCGGGATCTTCATCAGTTCGCCGTCCTTGAGCGCCGAACGGTGGGCCACAATGCCGCCGACGGTCATGGCCAGCGCCAGCGACACGTCCACCAGCGGCTTGCGATCGGCCAGAATGGCCTCGACGAACTCGGCCATCAGGTAGCCATGCGATCCGCCGTGACCGCCGGCCTCGACGCCCGGAGGCAGCGGCGGCTTCTTGACGGCCGGCACGCGCAGGCCCGGGATCTCCGTCTGGAACTGTCCGTAGAACGTGCCGCGCTGCGCGCGGATACGGCCCATTTCGCCCGAGAAGCCCGGCGTGTCCCAGCTCACGGCCATGCGCGCCGTCCCGCCGTCCGCGGCCCGGAAGAGAGCGATCTCGGTGCCGAAGGGGTTCTTGTAGCGGTTGTTGGCCGGCTTCAGGTGCTCGACGATGCTCGGTATGCCCATGCACGAGACTTCGGTGAAGTTCAGCCCCGTCACGCCCGTGTAGTAGGCGTTCGAATGGGTCGGATACCACTGCGGCGGCAGTCCGATGCGCCATCCTTTGAACGAGTCGATGGGCTCCGGCATGTAGTGGTAGTACTCACCCTCGGCGAACACGACCTTCCCCAGATGCCCGCCTGCGTAGAGCTGGTGCATGGCGAACAGGTCCTCGTGGAAACACGATGTCTCGAACATCATGTATTTCCGGCCCGTGCGCTTCACGGTCTTGAAGAGCTCCTCGGCCTCGTCAAGCGAGCCAAACACAGCCGGCACGGCGCTGGCCACGTGCTTGCCTGCCTTGAGCGCCGCGATGGACAGCCGCGCATGGCTCGGAGCGTCGGTGGCGACGAAGATCGCCTCCAGCGAATCGTCTTTGATCATCTCCTCGCACGAGGGATACGTCTTCTCGCACCGGCATGCCTTCGCAATGGCGGCGCAGCGCTCCGGGATGAGATCCGTCACCGCTGCGACGGTCACATTCGGGTGATCCTGGAAGCCGAAAGCCGCGCCGAACTGGCACACGCCGAACCCGGCGATCCCCACGCGAATCTTCCGATCTGAGATGGGCTTCCAGAGCTTCGACGCTTCCTTGTCGGTCTCGGCCTTCTCGAAGCCCTGGATCTGAACCTGCTGCCCCATGGCTGCCTCCCCCCATCCGATTGCGGCCGCGCCGACGCCGAGGCCTACGCTGGCCAGCAACGAACGCCTGGTTATGTCCTGCATGGCACTACTCCTTGGTTGCCTGGTGGCCCCCGAACCCGTTGCACCGGTGGCCATCAGCGACTGGTTCGACGCGAGGCGCGTGGGTTCCTTGTCCGTCTCCTCGGTTGGGCGGCGAGCGACTGATGGTATACTCGCGCCATGATCCGTCGGCTGTATGCCCATAACTACCGATGCCTTCAGAACACCGACGTCGACCTCGCGGGCCGGTCCAGTGTATTGCTGGTTGGCAGTAACGGATCGGGCAAAAGCTCGCTTCTCGAGGTCCTGGAATCCCTTCGCTCTATGGCTCGCGGGCGGAACCGTGCCAATGAGATGGTGCGCCGACGCGCCGTATCGGCGCTCAAGGCGTCCGAGGCCGACGAGACGCCGCCACTGATCCGGTTTGAGATCGAATCTGAACTGCCTGGCGGCTCGGTGGCTCGGTACTCGCTGGGGCTCGAGTTGCCCCCCGGGTTCCGCGAATACCGGGTCGCCGACGAGAGCCTCACGGCTGGTGAATGCGACGTGTTTCGGAGGACTCTCGCCGATGTCACGTTCACGCGCTCGCCCGGTAGCGTCGCGACATTCGCCGTGGACTGGCATCAAGTCGCCCTGCCGGTGATCGGCACGCCCGGCCGCGATCATCCGCTGGAAGCGTTTCGCCGGGAGCTAAGCAGGCTGGTCATACTCAGGCCCGCGCCGGGCACGATGAGCGGCGAAGGTTCTGAAGGCGTGAGCGTACCTGAGCCTGACTGCCGTGATTTTGGCGCGTGGTTTCGCGAGACGACGATGCTGCGCCCGGCAGTCTACGCGCCCTTTCTCGCCTTTCTCCGCAACACCATGCCAGACCTCGTGGCGGTGCAGAATACGCCGGCAGGACGAGAGACACGCACACTGGAGTTTGTGTTTCAGTCTCCTGGCGGTCGCACGTTCGCGCTTCCCTTCGAGGAGCTATCGGACGGCGAGAAGAGCCTGTCGGTGGCCGCCATGGTCTGCGGAATAGCTGAAGCCGGAGACTCAACGGTGTTCGCATGGGACGAGCCCGACAGCCACATTGCTCTTGGCGAGGTCCAGCATCTCATTGCCGGGATACGAAAGAGGCTGGGCAATAGCCAACTGATCGCCACTTCGCACCATCCGGAAACCATCCGCGCCTTCTCGAGTGAAAACACGCTGCTCGTCTACAGGCGCAGCCACTCGGACCCATCGCGAGTGCGCTCCGTCTCCGAGCTTATCGGTCCGGAGCGCGATCTCGCCGAGGCGCTCGAACGCGGCGACATACTGGCCTAGCGCCTGATGCCGAACGCGTATCAACCGCATGTCCTGATCCTCCCGGAGGATGCCGCATGCCGCGATATCGCCAACGGCTTCGTGCTTGGCGTCGACCATGAACGAGCGGTGCGAGTATGTGGCCCTTCGGGAGGATGGCGGAAGACGCGCGACATTCTCGCGGCGGACAAGTCCGAACTTGCGCGATGGCCTCAGCGGCGACTGGTCGCCATCGTTGACTTCGACGCCGAGTCTGACCGCGCGGAAGCCCTGAAGTCGGTTTGCCGCGCCGGGATCGCCGATCGGATCTATGTCGTTGGCGCCTTGACCGAGACGGAGGACCTTCGGCGCGCTCTACTCCAGGCGGGCAAGCTCGCGCCCAACACTCGCGAAGGCATCGGACGCATGCTAGCCGATGACTGCCGGTACCGCACCGAAGCGTTGTGGTCTCATGCGTTGCTCGCTCACAACGCCGCGGAGCTCGCACGGATGAACGCTGATCTGCGTACCATCCTCTTCACGGAGTGAGCTGCCGATCACCGCTTCTGAGAATCGCTCCGGAGCACCCGAATCGGCCCGAACAGGCCGGCATGGAGCGAGTCCTTCTCGAACTCCAGCGCGCGCGGATGGTACGGGCCCAGTTGCGCGGGGCTCCAGCGCTCATAGGCTCGGTTGTGGATGTACTGGTTAGCCAGCGTGTTCGTCACGACGACGCACAGGGCGTTGACGCCGGGCTTGAGCTTGCCGCGCACATCCCAACGCCACGGCTGCCAGAGACGCGCGCCGATCGTCCGACCGTTGAGCTCAACCCGGCAGGCGTAGCGAACTTCGCCGAAATCGAGCCACGCGGCATCGCGCGCCTGTTCATCCGTCAACGTGAAGCGGCATGTATAGATCCCGTCGCCGGAGAATGCTTCACTGAGAGCGGTCATCGGCGGCGGATCGTTCGCGGTAACCGGCGCAGGCAACCCCGTGTCAGTGATCCGGATCGTGTCGGCGTCCACGATGAACGATCGTGTAGGCGTCAGAGTCCACGGACCACGGATCTCGGCCACGATGCCGCCGTCTTGCGGCTCCGCCGCCGAAGCCCTGGGCAGGCCCTTACCGAACATGAGGAGCGCCGATCCGGCAAAGGAGAGCTTCAGCCGCACCCGCGTGCCGTCGGCCACGCGCGAGATGGGAATGCGGACTGCACGGCCCGTCTCCGGGTCGAGCCGAACGCACGGCGCCGTCTCGGCGAACGTCACCTCGGCATCGAGAGCGTCCGTGCCTTCATTGGTGACGAAGTAGATGGTTCCCGTATCGGTGTCGCGCGCGCTGACGCGAAGGGTCGGAATCGGAACCGTCGTGCGAACGAGCGGGACTGTCACCGATGGCAGGTCATCTGCGCTGATCCGCCGGGCGCCTTCGGGCAGGATACAGTCGCCGTCGACATCGAGCGCTATGAGCCTTCCGCCGCCCCGTGCAAACTCCTCGAGCCGCCTGCGCGCCGCCTCCTGCATCCACCGCTGCCGGGTGACCACCACCGTGTCGTAGACCATGGAGCCGATGCGCAGGGCGCCCGCCTCGACGCGGGATGTCGGAGCGCAGATGGCTTCATCATCCAGCAAATCGAAGTCGCACTGACGCTCCAGCAGCGTCTGCGCTGCGCGATCGTGCGCGTCGGCGACAGCCTGAGCGTCCTTTCCGCCCGCCCAGATGTCGCGGATGGGGAAATGGAGCGCCGTCCGAATGCGGGGTTTGCCGAGCGTCAGGGCATACGACAGGCGAGCGACATAGGCATGGAACGCTGGGAGGACGTCCCACAGAGGATTCTGCGGGTGGTAGTTCGGACGCTCGCCTGCCACCATCCAATCGGACACCGAGTAGGGGTAGCCGATCATATCCAGCAGGTTGATGCCCCGGACGAACTGGTAGTCCACGATCCATTTCATGTGCTCGGGCGACAGGCCTGAGCCGTAGACGGCGAACGACTCGGTGATCGCCCAGTCGAGCCCCTCCTGATGCGCCACCGACGAGGCGAACTTGGGGAAGTGGTGATTCCGTTTGCCGGGCCAGAGCTGCCGCCAGATGGCATCCACGCCCGGAATGTCCATCTGCCGCATCATGCGCATGGCATTGCCGAAGCCGTACTTGCGCGCTCCCAGAGTCTCGTCTTCGCCGTTCAGGTGACCGGAAAAACGTATTCCCGCGCTGCGACACCAGTCGCGACAGCGCCCGAAGAACGCCCGGGCGAATCGTTCCGACCACCAGTCGAAGTAGTCCACCCGGACCTGTGCATCCTCTGGCTGCTCGCCCTCATAGAGCGACGGAAGGCGATCCGTGAGATCGTAGCCCTTGTCGCGAAGGAATGCTTCCGCCATGCCCTCGGTCCACGGCATGTCGCCCATGTTGGGCTCATCGGTGAAGATCGCCGGGATCGTGCTGCCGAAGTGCCGCCCGGCGGCGCGGCGATACCCCTCGTGGGTCATAGCGATGAACGCATCGGTGGCGGCTGGATTGAGGAGGTCGGCATGCCAGCCATGCCGCGCGATGCTGAAGGTCACGAGGCGTGAGCCGAGTGCCTCTACCGTCAGAGAACGACCGGGCGCTAACCGCCGATAGCGGCCGTCGGGTCCGACGATGAACGCCGCAAGGCAACCGTCCGGGGACGTCACGGTCTCGCCCTGGGCGACCGGCCTTTCGGACCGCCGCAGCGATTGGCGGCCATACTCGGGATGGGCCTTCACCAGTTGCCCGCATGCGTTGCCCGACGGCCATCCCCCCTCGTCGTAGAGCCAGAGCCGCAACCCCAGCCGCTGCGATTCCTCAGCCGCCTCGCGAACCACATCGAAGAACGCCGGCGTCAGATAGCCCGGCTCCATGCGCGTCGGCATGTTCGTAGGCCGGAACTCCGTCGGCTCCGGGAGCGGCATGGGGCTCAGAGCGCCGTGCGCCTTCATGTCGGCAAGCTGCCGCTTGAGCGTGGCGGTATCTAGCCGGTCGTTCCATATCCACATGTGCCCGGGCCAGTGGAAGCTGTCGGGCAAGCGAAATGCCGCCGGTTGGAAGCGGCTTCGGGCCGCGGCCGTCGGTATGGTCGTCGCCGGCGGCGCGCTGCCGATGGCGGTGATGGGAGCGAATAGCGGGATCATGGGCGCATTATACTGAAGCCCGCATGCCTACGTCATGCTGCTCTGAGCGGACGTCCGGCGCAATGTGTGCCTGCGAAGCGCTGGGGCGCGCCTCAGCGGGCCGAATGGGCCCCGTGGTGCAATGCGCTCGTTGCAGCGCACCGCATGCGAAGCATCCAGGGAGGTTCCGATGATCACCGGATCAGGTTGGCTACTCGCGGTTGTCTGTGCGATGCTGTGGCCCGCCCCTCTGCGGGACGAGCCCACCCAGACTGTCATCGTGCTCAAGAACACCACCGGCACGATAGTCTCCCGAGCGCTGGCTACCGTGAGCCGCCCCGACGGCAAGACCGGCATCGAGATCGCAGGTCTCGACTACTGGGCGGTTGATGAGCGAAAGAACGCCGTCCTCGCGGTGGGCACCGATGCAGCCATCCGGGAGCTGCGTCAGATGGTTGCGTTGATAGACGTACGCCCGAAGACGGTCACCCTCCAATGCCGCATCCTGCGGACCGAGCGCGACGAGAGCGGCAAGCTTACCACGACCGTGATCAGCGCGCCCAGGGTGACCGCCCTGAACAACACGCCGGCGTCGATCTCCGTGGACCATGAGGGCGTGACGCTGACCGCAGACATACTGGCGCGACTGGGCAGTTCGGAAGCGGGCGGCGCACCGGCACTGACCATCGCCGCCGACTTCGGCATAGCTCGCCAACGCGGGGCCGGCATGTTCACGCGCTCAACCCGACGCATCAGACAAGGAACAACGGCTGTCTTCGGGTGGCTACCCGATCTCTGGGGCAAGGCGCCTGCAGCATCGGCCGGTCTCGGAATCGTGCCTGAGTCTGCCGGCAGCCTTCCGGGCTACTACCTCGAGATGTCGGCCACCGAAACCCAAGCGCTGCGATAGGGCCAGGCGTCACACCTTACGCAGGCTACACCCGTTCGGGAACGACAAACCCGGGCCGGTACTCGTCCCTTAGCATCGCATCGGCGGCCCGATTGCCGATGAAGCGTTCGCGCCGGGGATCCAGCCGGAGCGTGGGACCGACGCGCAGGCGCGTGGCCTTCAGGTCAACGCCGTTGTTGGCAAGATGCTCCTCCATGCGCGCGAGCGTCTCCTGCGCCGCGGCGTCGCGCTTGACCGCCTCGCGGATCTCCTCGGGATCAGCTTCCTTGCCGAGCCGATAGGATATGTTGCCCAGATGGCAGAGCGCGCTTGAGAGGTGCCCTTCGAGGATGTCGGCGTTGAGATCGCTGACCTTTCGGCTGCGAACGGCCTCGATGAAGTTGGCAAAGTGGTCGCCGCCGCGGAAGCCCTGCCCCGTGAACTCCTTGATCACCTGATCGTTGCTGTCGTAGGCCTTGTTCCCGGCAATGTAGCCGCCTTCGCACTCCACCACGTTACCGATGTCCTGGCCGCGATAGCGCGACATGGCGGGTGCACCCGTGCGGTCGGGCAGACCGCGGACCTCGAAGATGAGCTGCGGTCCGCCATAGTCGAAGACCACCATCTGGGTGTTGGCCGTCTCGCCGTCGTCCACATAGCCCAGCCGCCCGCCGATGCTCATGACGCGCGGCGCGAGCTCCATCTTGCCGAGCGCCCAGCGGGCGACATCCATCTGATGGATGCCCTGATTGCCGAGGTCGCCGTTGCCCGTGTTCCAGACCCAGTGCCAGTCGTAGTGGAGGTTCTTGCGCATGAGGGGCAGCTTCTGGGCCGGGCCGCACCACAGGTCGTAATCTATGCCGGCCGGTATGGGCTGTGGGCCGTCCACCTTGCCGATGCTGCCGCGCCGCTTGTAGCAGAGACCGCGCGATACCTTTACCTTGCCGATGTGACCCTCTGACAGCCAGGCCCACGCTTCGCGCCAGGCTGCGCTGGATCGGCCCTGCGTGCCGGCCTGCACGATCCGGTTGTACTTGCGGGCGGCATTGACTGCCTGGCGCCCTTCCCACACGTTGTGGGAGACAGGCTTCTCCACGTAGACGTCCTTGCCGGCCTGGCAGGCCCAGACGGTGATCAGCGAGTGCCAGTGGTTGGGCGTGGCGGTCGCAATAATGTCAATGTCCTTGCTCTCGATGACTTGCCTCACGTCGGCATAGCCCTCAACCGGGACGCCCTTATTGCGCAACGCCGCGACGCCCTGCTGCAGCACGTTGGAATCGCAATCGCACAGCGCCACCACGCGCACGCCCTTCATGTTGCCGAAGGCGCTGATGTGGCTCCCCCCGCGTCCCCGAAAGCCCACAACCGCCACGCGGATATCCTCGTTTGCCCCCAGAACCCGGGCCCACGATGCGGGGCTGAGCGTCGCGAGGCCCACGCCGGCGCCCAGGCCGAGGACCTGTCGCCGGGTCATCTTGCTGTAGTCGTCCATGTCGTGCCTCCTGTGTGTGCCGCTTGCCGTCTCACTATTCGTCGGCCGTCGACGCGTTTCCTTGTTACCGAGAGGACTTATGTTTCGGCGCCGCCTTCTGCCGTGCCGTTGTGACGCCGGAACTATGGTGGGTGGCTTCGACGAGCGAAGGATGGGCCCGACCGAGCGGCGAAACGTATGCCGCCAGACACAGGAGGACGCCATGACGGACATCTATGCCCCTCTTCCGCGCGATGAGGTGGTCAACGCCATAGAACGGCGCGGGCCGCGCCGCATTCCGCTGGTCATGGCGCACTGGTGGGGCGAAGGGCTGTGGGAGCAGTATGGCGAGCGGCTCCGGGAGTTCGACCGCTTCCCGAACGATGCGCCGCTGATGATGATCAATCCGATCGACTTCGGTCAGATGGAACTGCCGTGGCTGCATCCTGTCGGCGAGGAGAAACGGGGGCATGACTCCGGCGGCCTGCTGCCCGAGTGGCGCTATCTCGACGACCTGATCGCGCGGTTCCCCGATCCCGAGCGCCCCGGCCTGCTGGATGGCTTGAAAGAGCCGGTCGCGCGCTTGCGATCCGAGGGTCGCTACGTCATCTTCGGATGGTGGGGGCTGTTCTTCGAGCGTCCATGGGGCCTGCGAGGCATGCAGAACCTTCTCATGGACTACCACCTGCATCCCGACGAGGTCCATCAGCTTCATGCAGCGCTGTGCGAGCAATACGTTGCGCTCATTCGCCGCGCCGCGAGAGAGCTGCAGCCCGACGGGTTCTGGACCAGCGACGACCTCGGTCATCAGACCCAGAGTATGATGCGGCAGCCCCACTTTGAGGCCCTGCTGAAACCCTACTATGCGCAGGTCGGCGCTGCGTGTCGCGAAGCGGGCATGCACTTCTGGCTCCATAGCTGCGGCAACAACACCGATCTGCTCGACGACCTGATCGAATCCGGAGTGCAGGTCTTCCATCCGGTCCAGAAGCACACCATGGATGAGCGGACCGTCGCATCACGCTACGGCGATCGTCTGACGTTCCTTGCAGGCTTCGACGTGCAGCATATCCTGCAGGAGGGAACGCCCGATGAGGTTCGCGCCGAGGTCCGCCACCTGGTGGACACCTTCGACGGTCCCGACGGCGGCATGTGCATCGCTGCAGGAAACGGGATCGTGTCGGGCACGCCGTTCGAGAACATCGAGGCGTTTCTCGATGAAGCGGTCCGTTACGGCGCTGCGCACCGCTCCCGCTGGTGAGGGCGGCTAGAAAGAAACCCTCAGGGCATCCCGGACCGAAGCGCTCGGGCTGATGGCGTACATCCGCCAGCGGATGCTCAGGGTAGCGTTAGCCGGCAGCTGAAGGGGATCCGCACCCGCACGGTATTCGACACCGAGCATTCGATACTGAGCGCCGTCGGGCGTCGGCAGCAGCGCCTGAGTCCATCCCGGATACGGCGGCTGGGCAGGCCACGTGACGCCTGTGGTTACCGTGCCCCAGCGGATCGCCGACGCCAATCCGCGGCCGATGGGTTCGGGTCCGAGCGTCTCGCTCGCCTGAGCGCCAAAGCTCCCCTCGCCTGCGTAGAGGCGAGCCAGTCGGAGCGCATAGAGACTCATGCGACGGCGAGGCGAAAGCCTCAGCTCGGCATCCACCACCGACGAGCCTGCGTTCAGCGATAGACCCACTTCGGCGCGCCAACGCACGCCGATGGGCCCGGAGATGCCGAGCACAGCGCGGTTGCGCGAGGACGATGCTGCATAGCGCTTCGCCTTCATCATCTCCCACCAGGGCTCCTGAGCGCTTTCGGCCGACAGCACCTCGACGAACGGCAGCGCCAGACCAACCTGCCGCCAGCCGCCGTTCGCCTTGGTCCACAGGAACCCGCCGGCGACCTCGCTGTCGGTATGGAGCGCCCGCAGACGCACCTTGCCATTGTCCAGCCAGCCCGAGGTTGACGAGGCGCGGGCGGACGGCTCAGGCTTTGGCGGAGCGCCGTTGCCGAACGAGCCCGGATTCTGGGCGAAATGCTGGATGGGGAGGACACGGATCTGGGGCACATGCCCGGGTCGTTCCAGCGACAGCGCCGCCACCAGCGGCGCGTCGGGCGAAGTCGGCTGCACCTTCCAGCGGTAGGTCGCCGAGGCCCCTGGTTCGATGGCGGGAAGGCGGATGGTTGTGGCGCCCTCCAGATACTCGAGGCCATTGAGCGCATACATGCGCAGCAGGACCGTCTCGGGAGGCAATCCTGCCGAACCGCCGTTGCGCACGGTGCCCACCAGAGTGATGGAGCCGGTATTGACGGCGTAGGCGCGCGTGGACGCGAAGCTTGTGATCGTCAGACCGAACCCGGGCTCGCCCTCGCCGGCCTGTGGGCGAGGCGGCAGCTTCTGGCCTCCCGCCACCGAGAGCGCCGCGGTGAGAAAGGCGAGGGGCAGAAGGCGAGAGGCCACAGGGCGAAAGACGAAGGCATTCATAGGCCGCCTAACGATCATCGGCGATCTCCGTTGACAACCCTCCGCCCGTCAGGGAGGCATAGCGCTCTGCCACGGCATCGAGCGCATCTGCCTGTACCGCTTCGCGGATGCGAGCCATGAGGGTCCGGTAGAAGCTCAGGTTGTGGTGCGTGGCCAGAATCGGGCCGAGCATCTCGTGGGTGACAAAAAGATGCCGGACGTATGCCCGTGTGTGGTTCCTGCAGGTCAGGCAGTCGCAGTCCGGATCGAGCGGACCTTCATCCTCAGCGTACCTGGCATTCCGCATGTTCAGCACGCCGCGCGAGGTGAAGACCTGTCCGGTCCGCCCGTTGCGCGTCGGCAGGACGCAGTCGAACATGTCCACGCCGCGCCTGACGGCATCCACGATGTCGCAAGGCAACCCCACCCCCATGAGGTAGCGCGGCTTCTCCTCGGGCAGAACGGATGTGCACCACTCGACGCATCGGTTCCGCGTGTCGCGGTCCTCTCCCACGGCCAGACCTCCGATCGCATAGCCCGGCATAGCGAGGCTGGCCAGGAACCGGGCGCTCTCCTCTCGCAGATCGCGATAGGTCGCTCCCTGCACGATTCCGAACAGTGCCTGGGCTCGGCCCGAGGCCGTCTGCCCGTCATGGACGGCGATGCACCGCTCGGCCCAGCGATGGGTTCGCACCATGGCCTGCTCGGCGTAGGCCCGGTCGCATGGATACGGTGCGCACTCGTCGAACGCCATGGCGATATCCGCCCCGAGGTTGCGCTGAATGCGCATGACACTCTCGGGCGTGAAGAACACCGGTGCGCCGTCAATGTGCGACTGGAACCGAATGCCGTCCTCCTCGACCTTGCGGAGCTTCGCGAGACTGAAGACCTGATATCCGCCGCTGTCGGTCAAATAGGCGCCGCGCCATCCCGCGAACCGGTGCAGCCCGCCCATCCGCGCGATCAGCTCATCGCCCGGTCTCAAATGCAGATGGTAGGTATTGGCCAGCAGCAGGCCATATCCCATGGCCTCGAGGTCGCCCGCGGCCATGCCCTTGACGGTCGCCTGCGTGCCTACCGGCATGAAGCACGGCGTTGGGATGTCGGAGCCGGCGAGATGCAAGGTGCCCAGACGGGCTGAGCATGTGGAGCTGCGCGTGCGGACGGTGAAGCGCATGGTGGGAGTTTGGCGCGGTGTCTGCATGAACTGCCCGAGAACGCGACGCATTGGCACTGACGTCGCCACGTTTGCGTGGTGGGCGCCCTCGACAGGAATCGAACCTGTGCACCCGGCTCCGGAGGCCGGCGCTCTATCCCCTGAGCTACGAGGGCGCGTTGGTACCGGGGCTTTTATACCCGCGCCCTTCCCGAGGTGTCAACGCGACCCGCGCACGAGCCCCCCATGAGGGTGTGGCCCCTGAAGGGCTCGCCCGTCTGACGAATGGTGAGTCGATGGCAACGGCCCGATTGCAACCTTCAGCGCGGCGAAAGGTTCTTAACATTGACAAGGAGCCAAGTTCCCTGTACCATAAGTGCAACGCGCGACGGGACCGCCGATGCCCGGGCACTGGAGACGGACTCGGCCGGGCAGGGTCCCCTATGCGACGTGTACTCGAGGAGGTTCGATCTATGCGTCGAAGAAGCACCACAGGCTTTACCCTCATTGAGCTGCTCGTGGTCATCGCTATCATCGCGATCCTGGCAGCGATCCTGTTCCCCGTTTTCGCACAGGCTCGCGAGAAGGCCAGGGCCATCTCATGCGCCAGCAATCTGAAGCAGGCCACTCTGGCAGTTCTGATGTACACCCAGGACTACGACGAGACGTTTCCCATGAGTCTGGCCCCGTTCCCTGCGGCGACCCCGGAATACGCGGCTGCTCCGTGTATCACCACGTTCTACGATCGGGTTTCGCCCTACCAGAAGAACGCGGACATCATGCGGTGCCCCTCCAAGCCGAACGCCATGGACATGCCGCTCGGCTTCCAGCGGCAGGCCGGTCTGGGCATCAAGCCCGTCTGCCCCTCCACGCCGCCGTTGCGCTGGATCAGCTACAACTTCAACTATGCGGTCATTGATGACGGAACGCCGTCTCGTCCCGTCAAGAGCCTTGCGGCCATTCCCCATCCAGTGATGACCAGCCTCATCTCCGATGGCGTGCCGACCGAGCCGGGCGGACTGTGCGGCCTGTTCAACTCGCCGGTAGATGCCCGCCACACCCTGACGGTCAACAGCGGCTATGTTGACGGCCATGTCAAGAACGTCAAGACCAAGATCGCCGTTGATGGCGCTGGCGTGCCGTACACCTGTCGGGCCATGGACGGCCAGACGCTGCAGATCTACATCATCACCGAGGACGGCCCCTACCTCAACCGCTCGGAGCTTTGGGGCGTGGCCTGTCAGCGCGCCGATGGCACATGGTACAGGGCACAGCGCTGCAACTAACGGAAAAGCGCAAAGGGGGCAACGATGTCTAGCCTGAACGAGCGCCCCGTTGTGTTGGTTGTGCTCGTCGTCGTCCTCGCGGGGGCTCTGGTGTTCGCGTGGACGCGCTATCGAGCCATGACTGGCGTGACCAAAGAGAACAGCATCAAGATGACCGAGCAGGAGCTCATCAACTCCATGCGGCGCGACTGAGCTGCATCTGGCGTCGGTTGCGGTTAGCTCTGGCGGCGGGATCCGGTGTGGATCCCGCCGCCTTCGTGCCATCGGGCGGGAGCCTGGTGCGCCGCCGCCCCGGCGATTGCGTAGGTTGGCGTGGAGAGCGCCCCGGCGGTTGAGTAGGTCGGCGCGGAGAGCGCCCCGGCGGTTGAGTAGGTCGGCGCGGAAGGCGCCACGGCGGTTGAGTAGGTCGGCGCGAGGAGCGCCCATCGCACGGAGTACAGAGTGACCGCCGCGCCGACCGTATCGAAACCCCGGGGCCGACGAAACGGAACAATAACGATGGCGGCGTGGAGAGCGCCCCGGCGGTTGAGTAGGTCGGCGCGGGGAGCGCCCATCGCACGGAGTGCAGAGTGACCGCCGCGCCGACCGTATCGAAACCCCGGGGCCGACG
>JAAYVH010000045.1 GCA_012517255.1 Chthonomonadales bacterium | reverse complement strand
ATGCGCTGCAGCAGACCGGCGGCAGCCTGGGCGTCGGCGAGGGCGGAGTGGTGGTTGCGGAGCTCCACGCCGAGGTGCGCGCACGCGCCGGCGAGGGTGCGCGGCAACCCGAGGAGGCGGCTCCCCCACTGCATGGTGCACACCGACGTCTCCGGCGCCACCGGCACCTCGTACCCGAACCAGCCGTACCGCGCCGCAACGAACCTCGAATCGAAGGCGGCGTTGTGCGCCACGAACGTCCTCCCGCGCAGCAACTCCGCGAGTGTGCCCGCCACGTCCGGGAAGGTTGGCGCCCCCAGGACGTCCGCGGCGCAGATGCCGTGGATCTGCCGCCCGAGATCCCGCCCGGGGTTCAGGAGGGTTTCCCAGGTGTCCTCGACGTCGCCGCCGGGCGAGACCAGCACCACCCCCCACCTCCACGATCCGGTCTGGGCCACCGGGGAACAGTCCCGTGGTCCCCAGATCGACGACGGCGTACCCTGCCATAGCGCTTTCCCCCTGCGTTGCGTTTCGCTTCCCTTTCGATGCGCATCCATCCTCTCGGCGGGCACTGACAATCACCGGGACCAACGGCCGGGGCACGTCAATCTGGCACGGCCCCTTCTGTATCGTGCCGTATAGGCTGCGGATAGCGGTCGGCCAGAAGCAGCGAGGTCCAATGAAGTCCCTGACGTACACGCCCAACGGGAGAATCGGCTTCTCCTGTCGCTTGGAGTCCGGGAAGGGGAACCTGCTCGTGCTGACGAGCGAACTCACAGCAGTCGAGCCCACACTCTCCGGGGACGCAATTCTCACTGGCAACCCCGCTCTCGTTACGGCTGTCTGGGCCTTCGGGAAGAACGAAGCCGAACGGCGACGCCGACACAATGCCGAACTCAAGGAGATGCACGCGAAGGCCGCTGCTCTCCATGAGAAGACGGCGATGGAGATCGCCGGGTTGATGGATGACCTTACAGACGAGACCGTGTCATACCGCTGGTGCTCCGGTTGCCTCACAAGGGCCGATCACAAGCGGGTGAACCAGCGATCAGAATCGGTCAAGGTGGCCACCTTCGTCTGCTCAAACTGCGGCGCAGCTACCACACCCTGCATTGTCCTTGGATGTGAGAACTTCGCCCTGCGCGGGTCGCGCAAAGTCAATGTGCCTCGGTACTGCGCGGAGCATCGGCATGACATCCCCTCCTTCGAGAAACTCGACACCCGTCTGGAGGAAATCGTTGGGTACGAGGAGTGGCTCAAGTTCGAGAAGCACAACGCTGCACGGACGACGAAGCTGATCGGCGCCACCGTCGGTGTCGGGATCGTGGCCCTGCCAGTTGCCTTCTTGGCAGCCCCCGCAATCGGGGGGGCAATTGGGGCGATGACGGGCCTCTCAGGCGCGGCAGCCACCAGCCACGGGCTTGCACTCCTGGGAGGTGGGGCGCTCGCTGCTGGCGGGCTTGGGATGGCCGGCGGCACGGCAGTGGTAACCGCGCTCGGTACCGCCCTCGGCGGCGCGCTCGGTGCAAGCATCACGTCCGCCTACACGAGCAGTGACACCTCGGCGGAGGGGACAGCGAGGGCGGCGTTGAATCACGTCCGCCTACACGAGCAGTGACAAGTCCTTCAAGATCGTGCAGTTGCGGTCCGGCACTGGGACTCCCGTGCTCGTCGCGAACGGCTTCCTCACCGAGAAGTCAGACGGTTGGGGCGGATGGCGAAGGATCGTTGACGAACGATATCCAGAGGCCCCTGTGTATCGCGTGCATTGGGGATCCAAGGAGCTCAAGGATCTCAGCGCTCTCATCGCAGTCGGTAGCGGAGCGAGGGCTGCGGAGAACGTCGCGATCAATCTGGCTCAGAAGGCATCGAAGCTGGCCAAGCTTCCCGGTGTCGGGACTCTCCTGTTCGCGTCTGAGATCGCGAAGAACCCCTGGACGCTGGCGAAGACCCGGGCCGGCATGACGGGCGCCATCCTCGCGGACCTCATCGCCCGCACCGAGACGGACAAGTTCGTCCTCATCGGCCACAGCCTCGGTGCGCGGGTGATGGTGACGGCCGCCGAAGCCCTGGGCACGATGGAAGGCTCTACCCGGATCGAATCCATGCACCTCCTCGGGGCTGCCGTCGGTACCTCGGAGGATTGGCGTACTCTCGACTCCGCCGTCGAATCCCGGGTCTGGAACTACTTCTCCAAGCACGACGTGGTGCTCTCCGCCATCTACCGGATCGCGGAAATTAACAAGCAGGCCGTCGGATCACGCGGGTTCAGCTCACCGCTCGAGAAGATCAAAGATCGTGACGTGAGCAGGCAGGTGATGAGCCATGGCGCCTACTTCGATGCCGTTAAGTTGATGCGGTGACTATAGTCAGCGCTTCCAGCATCAACGACCGCGATGTCGAACATGCAATCGAGTCTGGGATCGAAGCACAAGAAGCACAGTGACATCGTCAGTTAGCATATGGGAATCAGAGCTAGATCCCCACAGCTT
>JAAYVH010000044.1 GCA_012517255.1 Chthonomonadales bacterium | reverse complement strand
CACCGGCAGGAGCTCCACGTAGTCGCTCAGCTTGCGGCCCGCGGCCGCGAACAGGTCCTCGAACACCCAGGGATAGTTGATCAACGATGGACCGACATCGAAACGGTAGCCTTCGCGCTCCAGGAGATTGGCCCGGCCTCCGACCCGGCGGTTCTTTTCGAACACCGTGACGTCGAAGCCCGCCACGCGAGCGTAGATGGCCGCGCTGAGTCCGCCCACGCCGGCGCCGACGACGGCTAGCTTCCCTCGGGTCATAGGCGATCCCGGAGATAGGCGTATGGCAGCACCCAGTACTTGCACGACGGCAGGGCGCGGAACTTAACGGAGAACGGGACGCTGGCGCGCGTCTCGATACCACCGCCTCCGGAGACGAGCCGGTCGTTGAGAAGCCGGTAGACGCGAATGCATGCCGCGATGGCGGGCTGCGCGTCGGCCGCGAACGCTGACAGCGCATCGAGAGCCGCGGCATAGCGCGCATCGTTCTCGGCGGCGAGCCCGGCGACCACACGGGACAAACGGGTGTCGTCAACCGGCGAGAGGCTGGCCGCATCGATGCCTGCCTCCGCCAGGCGATCGGCGGGCAGATAGACCCGTCCCCGAGCCCGGTCCTCCCCTACATCCCGCAGGAAGTTCGTCATCTGAAGGCCGATCCCCAGCTCCCGCGCCGCCTTGAGGGCGTCATCGAGGCGTCCCGGCTCCGAAGGCCCGAACACGTGAGTCAGGAAATAGCCCACGACAACTGCGCTGCCGTAGACATAGCCGTCAATCAGCGCAGGCATATCCGCATAGACGCGGGGACGGACGTCGGCACGCATGGCGGCCATGAACGAGCGGTAGTGCTCCTCGGGGATGCCATAGGCACGAATCAGCTCCGTCAGAGCGGCAAGGAACGCCGGCACGCCGGCTCTGACAGCGTCGGCCGCGGTTGGCGCCCCGAGCGCGCGTTCGTAGGCCTTCTCCCATGTGTCGAGGCGATCCTGACGCTCTGCCGGCGACAGCTCAAACGTGTCCACGACCTCGTCAGGGTACCGAACGTTCGCATAGATGATCTCCACGTCGCTACGCTTGGCGGCGGGCAGGAAGCGCGTGACGATGTAGAAGCTCGACGTGTAGGTCCGCATGACGCGACGAGCATACGGCGCAACGGCGCGGCGCGGCTCGGGCGTTCGTTCCGCGGCAAGCAATGCCCGCGCAGCCGCCCCCTCGAGGCGCTCCCACTCGGCCTCGGACCAGACTCGCTCCGCGCTCTGCATTCGGCTCATCGCTGACGCCCCGTGGCGGCCTTGCGTGAGCGGACGATGGTCCCATGCGCTCCGCAGAGGACGACGCCGACGACACCGGGGACGAGCATTCCTCGAGCCAGACAGATCGCGGTGAAAAAGACCACCAGCGCCAGCCCCATGGACAGCGCGGCGCCGCTGCGATCGCTCGCAGCATCCCAACGGCAGCGCACCAGAGCCCAGCACGCAGCGACCCCTACCACGAACCAGCCTGCGAAGTTGGCCAGCGGCACTCCGAAGTAGGCGCCCCCTTCGCGCCAGACCCAGAACCCCAGCAGCGACGAAGCCGGCGGATCAACGACAAGGTCCACCGCAACCAGCCAGAGTGCGGCCCCGGGCGCCAGAGCCCGTCCGCCGACCAGCCGGGATGCCAGCGCCACAGCATAGGCTGCGAAGACGCCCCATGCCGCTGCCATGGCCAGCGGCACCCCCAACGCGCCGGGTCCGAGCGCCTTGCCGTAGCTGTAACTGCCGAACGGAAAGCCCGTGTGGACCCCCAGCGCCTCGGCGAGCCAGCCAATCAGTCCGGCAGCCGCCACAGGAGCGCGCTGTCCTGCGGGCAGCCATGCCAGCAAGGTGGCAGCCGACAGCCCCAGGAACACAGGCGGAGTCCAGCTCAGGCGCTCCGGAGGAGCCTCTCCTGCGACGTAGGTCGCAGCGCCGCCGATCCACATCACGGCGAACGCCACTGCCGTAACAGCACGCACGGCCGACGCTGCAGCGCCACCGGACGGCGTCACGAGTGCACCCACGCTATCATCAGATCCGCTCATACTTGCCTATCAGGTCTGCCGTTATACGCGCGGACATCAGGACGGTCGGCGTGCCGCCTCCCGGATGGACACTGCCGCCCACGCAGTATAGCCCCCCCACGCGACGAGCCTTGTTGGGATGGCGCAAGAACGCGCGGCGAGGGCCGTGCGAGTTCGCGCCATAGATCGCTCCCCCCGGCATGTCGAAGCTGTCGGCAAGCCAGCGGGGGGTGAGCTCCGCTACGAGATCGGCGCCTGAGAGTGCGCTCATCAGACCCGCTCTGTCGAGCCTCGCCAGCATGCGGTCGCGCGCTTCACCGAGCATGGATACGTCCCAGAGATCGCCGTCGTTTGCGGGCGCGTTCGCCATGACGAACACGATCTCGCATCCCTCGGGCGCCATGCTCGGATCCGTGCGCGTGGGCACATTGACGTACACGGTGGGATCCGATGGGAAGCGCCGGCGCTCGAAGAGATCGTCAAACTCTCGGCTGTAGTCGCCCGAAAAGAGCACCTGGTGATGGGGCCAGCCGTCCAGCTTCCCGCGCAGCGCAAAGAGCAGCGCCAGGCCCGACAGCGACCGGTCGGCCTCCCGCTCGGCAGATGCCGTGGTTTGCCCCAGCAGACGGGGCAGCCGCGCCGCGTCTCCGTTCATGACCACGACATCGGCGGGCAGGTTCTCGCCGCCCCGGAGCCCAACGCCGCAGGCGCGGTTCCCGTCGGTGAGAATGCGCTCCACATGTGCGCCTGTGCGGATCCCGACCTCGTGGCGTTCGCACAGAGCGCCCAGGACGCGGACCAGACGGTACAGCCCGCCCCGAATGTGCCATCCGCCGTGCAGCATCTCAATGGCCGGGATGACGCTCAGCATGGCTGGCGTGCGCCGCGGGTCCGAGCCGACGTACGTCGTATACCGGTTCAGCACCTGACGCACGCGCGGGTCGCGGCAACTCCTCTCCACGACCGTCGCATACGGGAGAACCGTTCGGAGCGGCAGCGGGCGGCGCAGAGCCGCGAGATCGGCCATGCTCGGGCGCTCCCACGGCGACCGTTCGAAGAAGGTTGCCCGCGACAGCTCAAGCGCAGCGGCGCCCATGGACAGGAAGCGCAAGAAGCCCGCCGCATCTCGGCCCTCGAAGTTCCGGATGGAGGCCAGCCAGTCCGGCAGACGGACGGTCATCTCGAGGCGCGAGCCGTCATCAAAGAGGTAGCGGCAGAGCGGCGCGACGCGCACCATCTGAATGTGATCCTCGAGTCGCTCACCCACAGCCTCGAACAGCTCCTCGAAAACCCATGGCATCGTGATGAGCGACGGACCCGTGTCGAACCGAAAGCCCCCCTCCTCGATCTGGTTCATCTTGCCGCCGATGCTGCCGTACCGCTCGCACACCGTCACGCGCCAGCCTGCCGATGCCAGCCGGAGGGCCACCGCCAGCCCGCCCAGTCCTGCGCCGATCACGACAGCTCGCCGTCCTGCGGCCACTGCCCGGATCTTGGCGCGATCGGCTTGCCTCGCCTCCACCGCCGCAACGCCCGGCTCAACGAACGCCATAGCGCCGGCCTTTCCACTCAACGCCTCTGCCCGACCGAATGCCCCACCAGGAAGAGAGCCCTAGGGCAATCAGAAACGCCTCGGCCACAGGGTGCAACGGAGCAGACCACGCGGGATAGCGGAACCTCCAGCACTGGACCAGGCGCATGGCGACAGGAGACGCCGCGGCGATCCATGGCGCTGCGCCCGACAGACGCCCCATGGCAGCCGCAACCAGCCAACCATACGGAAGCAGGAAGATCGCCGCGTGGAACAGCAGAAACAGCCAGAATCCGATCTCCGTGCGGAATGCCGGATAGAAGTTCTTGCGGAACCCGGTCCAGAGCTCGGCGAGCGACCGGTACATGCGCACGGAAATCACGTCCTGTCCGTCGAAGCACAGCGAACGTTCGCCCATCCGTCTCCATTCACGGGCGATGGCGGTGTCCTCGAAGAGTTCGGCGCGCACCGTGGCATGTCCGCCGAGACGTCGGTAGGCGCTGGCTTCGAAGAGCATGCAGGCTCCATGCGCGAGCCCGAGCGACGGAAGCCCCGAGCGGAATGCGATGGAGGCAGGATAGAGCGTGAACACCACCATGTGCAGCATCGGCATGAGCAGGCGTTCAATCGGGCTCCCCGTGACGATGCCGGGCCAGAAGGACACGAGGGTCGATCGGTGGTCTTCCGCCGCTCTGACAAGCGCCGCGGCGCAGTCGGGCGCGAGTCGAGCATCGGCATCAATGAAGAGGAACCACTCGCACCTCGCAGCATCGGCGAGGCATGCGCATGCGAAGGGCTTGCCCTTCCATCCGTCGGGCAACGGCGTCGGAGCGATCAGGCGGATACGCGGATCATGACGCGCCGCATCCGTGACCATCGCCGCCGTATCGTCCTCGGAGTGATCGTCATACACGAGTATCTCGTGGACGGTCGGCCCCTGCGCAGAGGCCGCTGCCAGGCATGCCCGGATATTGGCGGCTTCGTTGCGGGCGGGGATAAGCAGCGAGATCGTCGCGTCCGAACGCGGACCGTTCGGCCGTGCCCGCGGCCAGACGAGGGCGTTCCAGACCACCAGCGCAAGAGTCAGGAGCGAAACCGCCGTCACGATCTCTAGCGGCCCTATCGCATGCATGACACATCCGCCCCCCGAAGCAGCCGCTCAATCCTGCGAGGCTGCACAGCCCGCATCAGAGGTTACGACAGACGCGCGCGGGAATCCTTCTCGGCAGGGGCCTGCCGACAGACCCCGGTCCGCGGGCCCATGCGCCGGAGACCAAACGCTACCGTGACCTGATGCGGTAGAGATGCACGGCGTAGGGCTCGAAGGCGTCTTCGAAGCGTCCATCCTGCAGCGGAATGGTGCGCCCCTCGCCCATGACCTCGGCAATCGCCTGAGAGCCGCCGCGCGGCAGAGCCAGCACGACTCGGGTGGCGGCGTTGCGCATACCGACGGCGAACACGTACAGATCACGTCCTCGCCTCTTGGCCACGGCGGCGACGGGCGGCCTGTCGAGCCTGGCCCCGCCTACCACGGCAACCCCCACCTTCTCATCGGGGGCATTGATGATCGGCGCGAGGCGCTGGATCTCGGCGTTCAGCTCGGTGACGGCCTTGAGCATCTCGGCATCGTCCAGCAGCGCGGCCTCGTTGAACCTGGGCGCGAACTCGTGGACGAAGTAGACGAGCCCGCGGGAGCCGTGGATGATCCCCATCCATGCCTGCGACCGCACCTGAGCCGGAGTCGCCCGACGCTGGCCGTTGGAAATGCGCGTGCACTCAAGGCAGTTCCAGATCGTCTTCTTCCCGCCCGTCCATTGGACGAGCCGTCCAACGCCTGCGCCGACGTACCACATGAAGTCCACGGGATTGGGCTTCTCGAGGCCGGCGATCGGATACACATCGAACGAGACAATGTCGCCGCCGTTCACGTAGGTCTCATAGTCCTCAAGCTTGGCGCCGGAGCCGCGGCCAACCCACGTGTCGTTGATCACTCCCTGCCCGAGATTAAGCAGCACCGGCCGCGAAGGATCGGCTTTGTGCAGCCGCTCGTATTCCTCCACCACCTTCTGCGGCGGCACGCACGGCCCCCACGTCTGATTGCCGGTCGCCGAGTCGGTTATGGGCTGCGCGTTGTCGGGCTCATCCTGCTGGAGCCATCCCACGATGATGGGATCCTCGATGTGCGCCAGACCGACGGCATTCTGGTCGCAGATCACCGGCATGCCCGCGCGTTTGAGCGTGGCGAGCTGCTCCTCGGTGGGTCCTTTCCAGAGTCCGACATAAAGGTTGAAACCCGCGGCCTTGTAGCGCTCGGCATTGGCCGGGTTCTGAAGCCAAACCGCTATGGGGAAGTGGTCGCCTCCCATGGCGGGGCCTCGCTGCCACGCACCCTGCGGCCTCGCCTGCTGTCCCATGCTCACGGCAATCAGCGGCGCCATCCAGAGAAGCATCGCAATGAACTCCTTTCGCTACCTTCCGATCAAGTCCGGCTGTCGCTCAACCCTCATCTCCCTCGACGGGCCTGACCAGGAGCTCGACGTCGCCTGAGGGCGGCGCCTCGACAGGACGCAACAGTATATCCTCGGGCGAGCCGGGAGCCTGCGCAGGCCGAAGGAGCCGCGATGCCTCGCGCTCACGCTCGGCACGCGCTGTGACGATCTCCAGAACCTCTCGGGCCTTTTCGCGCGTTGCGGCCGGCCATCCTTCATTGGTCATGGCCGCCACCGCCGTGACGGTGCTCGAGCCGCCCACATGCTTGAGCGCTTCGAGCACGGGCAGATGGAGATCAGAGTGCGCCTGGTCCAGCAAGAGGCAGAGCGAGGTCACCGCTGTCGGCGACAGGCGTCCATAGTGGTCGGGTCCGGTCCGCGGCAGCAGACGCTGGAGGGCCATCGTGGCGACCTCGCGCAGCGCGATGGAGCCGGGCCTGTTGCGCACGCGCGCCGCATGCGCCAGATCGCCCACGGCCCACTCGCAATCCAGCAGAGCGAGCGAGGCGGCTGCTTCGGTTCGAATGGCGTTGACCCGCCCATCACGCACCATCATGTAGATGAGCCACGGCAGACTGATCAACGAGTTGAACAGGCATCCGACGGCGAGGGTGGTGGTGCAGCCGTTCATAGCGTACTGCCGCATCTGGAGGCACGACGCCAGTGTCTCAATCACTCGATCCCGCAGACTGGGATCCACGCGGGCTCGCCCAAGAGCCCACGCCGTCACAAGCGAGCGTACCCAGTTGCGCCGGTCGAGCTTGCCGACAGCGTCCCGCAGCGCCGACAGGTCGGCCTCGGTCAGCGGCTCCCCGGCCCGGACGCGCACCACCATGGACCGTATGGGATCACTGAGCGGCAGATCGCCGAACCGCGGCGGCGGCGCGGTGCGGCGGTCCTCCAGATCCAGCCGCTTCCGGCTAGGTGACAGGAGCGGGGCCGTGCGGCGAGTGATGGCCCCCTCGATGCGAAGGATGCCCCGGCGCACCCGCTCGCCCATGGTGGCCGATGTCTCCGTGATGAGCCGCATGGTAAGCATAATACGCCATACAGGCAGAGAAGTCGGCTTCGCCAACGCCAGGGTGCCTCCGGCGCTACCCGCCGTAACCCCGGCCCCATTCAGCGCTGGGCCGCCGTTGCACCCGCCGTGTTCAGCCCTGCGCACTCGTTACCCCCGCCCCTGGCGGGCGCGGGCAAGGGGGAGGGGGAGGGGGAATCCGCGTCACAAACCGGGCAGGCCCGCCCCTTGCGGGCAGACGACGCACCCCTGGCCCACGCATACGGCCTGAAGGGCCGTCACATCTGGGCCCAGGGCGCTGCGCTGGGTCGTGTACGCCACGTCCCGGCTCGACCGCCTTGGCTCTCCGGGTGGCTCAGTTTTCATTGAGACTCATGGCTCAATTTTCATTGAGAATCCGTACCCGGGCCACTAGGCCGTCTCGATCACCTCGCGGGCTATCTGCGTCCACCGGTCAAAGCGCTCGGGATGCCATTCGCAGGTGTGGGTGTCCTTGAGGATCATCTCCATGACACATCCGCTGCAGGCCCGAACGGCATGGAGCAGATAGGCTCGCAACCGTTCCTCATCGAAGTCGCCGACGAGGAAGCTGGGATCGGGCTTCCACGAGAAGATTGCGGCGTCGCCGAGCCGCTCCGCCGAGCGCTCCACGTTGGCCATGGGAGCGATCGAGATGCGCCGTATGTGCGGGATGGTGAGGACGTCGTCGAGCTTCCTGGTCAGGTCCTCGCAGCATCCGTATCCCGTGAGCCCGAACGGCTCTAGCAGCCGCTTCTCGTACCGCATGCTGAACTCGGCGTGCATGCGCGGCCCCACCTGCGCGAGCTCCTGGGCCTCGGCGCTCGCCCACATGTCGCACGGGCGCACACGCTCAGGATCGAAACCCGGGGCCGGAAGCTCATCGGTCCATCCGTTTCCGCCGGAGGAATGGTAGGTGTTGTCGTTGTTGAGGCTCAGCAGGTTCATCTCGATGTACTGGCCGAGGACGCGCCGATGACCCTCCTCGAGGAAGGCCATGGCTTCATGGACCCACGCGGGGTTCTCGCACATGTCGGTCATGGTCTGCTCGAGCCCGCGCCAGCCGGTCCACTGGTTCATGAGGTGATAGCTGATATGAGCGACGCCCTTGAGCTTCACCTGCAGGATGTCGCCAAAGAGGTCCACAGCGTCTTCGAAGGAGCGCCGTGTGGCGTCCTCATCCACGCTGATGTCGGGATGATGGAGCTTGCGCATGTCAGCCGGCTCGCGGATGACCGGATCGAAGGCCCATGCCCCACGCGCCTCCGGGCTGTCATGGTGCCTCGGTTCCAGTCCCCAGCCCGTGCTGTGGATCACCTTGTGGACGACCCACTCGCCGTCCACCACATTGTCCGATGCGAGGTGTTCGAACGTGTAGATGCGGTGACGCAGATCCCACTCCATGTTGCGGGCCTGAGGGTCTTCACACCGGAGCGCAGTATGGGGCAGTAGCTCGCCCCATGAGCCCTCCGGGAAGATCAGCATCATCGGTCGGCCGTGGCGCAGGCTGTTGTGCCGCTTCCACTCTCGGCGACGCTCCTCCATCTCGGGGAGCGCGGCAATCTCGGCCACACGGCGCGCGAGATCGCGCAGAATGGTCCGATCCTGTGCAGGAATCATGGGCGGTCTCCAGAGGGCGGTTGGAATGCGGCATGCAGGCGCCATGGTCGCGCGCAGCCGTCAGCCCCATTCTACCGCGCCGAGCCAGCGCTCTGTGATGCGCGAAGAACCTATTGCATAACCCTGCACGCTTTGATATAGTAATAGCTGATCAGCTAACCAATCGAGGATCCGTATGCAGACCGGCGTTATCGAGATCGACGGCGAACGGGGCGTCGAGACCTTTCGTGCACTGGCATCGGACACGCGCATGCGCATCCTGCGCTTGCTCGGCTCCGGCGATCGCAACATTGTCGAGATCGGCGCCGCGCTCGGCCTCGCACAGCCGACGGTGACCAAGCACATGCAGGTGCTCGAACAGGTCGGGCTCGTCGTGTGCGAATACATGCCGGGAGCCCAGGGCATGCAGAAGCGGTGCCGACTGAACGCCGAGCGGCTGCTGATCTCGCTGGGTCCGGAGCCTTCGCTGGACGACTGCATCGAAGAGGTTTCCATGCCGGTCGGGCTATACACCTGCGCGAGACCCGTGCCGACCTGCGGCCTCGCCAACGCCGAGCGTGTCATCGGATTCCTCGATGAGCCGCAGTCCTTCTATCACCCCGAGCGAGCGTCGGCTCGCCTGCTCTGGATGGCTGACGGCGTCGTCGAGTACATGTTCCCCAACACCCTGCCATCGAGCATGCAGATCGTTCGCCTCGAATACGCGGCCGAAGTGTGTGCCGAATGCCCCGACTACAACAACGACTACCCGTCGGATATCACGGTCTGGGTCAACGATGTCGAGGTCGGCACGTGGACGGCGCCCGGGGACCTTGGCGGCAAGCGGGGACGGCTGAACCCGCCCTGGTGGTCGGACCATATGACGCAGTTCGGCATGATGAAGGTCTGGTCGGTCGATGCCTCCGGCTCGTATGTGGACGGTCTCGCGGCCTCGTCGGCGACGATCGACCAGATCGGTCTCGAGCCGCACGGGCCGATATCGGTGCGCATCGGCGTCAAATCCGGCGCGCGGCATGTGGGGGGCTTCAATATCTTCGGCAGAGAATTTGGCAACTACGACCAGGATCCGACGATCAGGCTCCACTACGTTCCCCGGGCCGGCGCGTCGCGCTGCGTCCGGTCGGGCAACAACGGATCGGAGCCGGGCTTCATGGAAGGAGAACATCGGTGAAGCGATTGGAAGGCGGCCCCACCGTGCCGGGCTGGGCGGTGGCGGTCGTAGTGGTGGTCGGGGTAGCGGCGCTCATCTTCGTGGGCTTCCGCGCTCTGACAGCCGGAGGTCCGCGCGACCCCAAGACATATCCGCCTCAGGCCTATCAGCCGCCAGGATACAGCGGAAAGAGCGGCGGCAGCCCGTATGGACAGCGCCCGGCAAGCGCAGGCGCTCCAACCAGTGCGGGCAACCCCTACAGCGGCGCCTACGGCGGACGGCCGGGCGGTCCCGGTATGCAGGGAGGCCCCATGTCTGGAGGCATGCCGCAACGGCCTGATGTCGGTGTGCGCGGTACGAGCGGCGGAATGCAGGGAGGTCCCTACGGCGGACGCTAGGCACGAGTCCGCCGACAAACCGTTGCGGACCACGATGTCCGCACGACAACCCAGCAAAGGAGGGTGAAGTGACACGCAAGCAAGGCTTTACGCTGATCGAGTTGCTCGTAGTGATCGCGATCATTGCCATTCTGGCGGCGATCCTCTTCCCGGTTTTCGCGCAAGCGCGCGAGAAGGCTCGGGCCATTTCGTGCCTGTCGAACACCAAGCAGCTCGGCATGGCCATGCAGATGTTCGCGCAGGACTACGACGAGTATCTGCCCAAAGCCTGGTTCAATGACGAGCCGAGCTGGAACGGCTGCCCGAACGGCGGCCGCTACTGCTGGCCCTGGCGTGATCCCATGTGGGGCTGGGACTACGTGATCCAGGGCTACATCAAGAACAAGCAGATCTACCAGTGCCCCTCCGACTCCGAGAGCTGGGCCCGGGGCCTCTGGAATGACACATGGAGCGGACTGCCGGATGCGCCTGAGGCCGACAACATCCCGGGGTCCTACAGGCTGAACCTCAGCAACTACCCCAACGGTCCCTGGAACGCCCTGAAGCTCGCCGCCATTGATCGGGTCGCCGAGGCCATCCTGCTGGCCGAGAGCCGGCCCGGCTGGGGCGACGCAGAGTGGCATCAGGTCGCCACATGGGAAGCAGACGAGGGCTATGTCTGTCGGGACTTCGGGCATAACGTGGACTTCGACCGCCACAACAAGGTCTCCGACCGCAACAATGTCTCAACCAACGGCGTGGGCGGCTCCAACTACGTGTTCATGGATGGCCATGCCAAGTACATGACCTGGGCAGCTACGTGGGCGCGCCTGGGGCCAGACGTGAGCAAGGGCGGCCGTATGGTCACGCCGACCATGTGGCGGCTCGATTTCAGCGGTTGGGACGACCGCTGCAACTATCAGGCGCCCTGACCATCGGCGCATCATTGCCGGGGCTCCAAGCGGCGCCCCGGCGATGCCGCCTGGATGGCTGCCAAACGGACGGGAACAATGGGACATTGGATGCGAACGGGCATCCTGCTGATGGGTGTCATGGCGGCGCTGCCGGCAACGGCTCCGGGAAGGTCGCCGCAGGCGCGCCGCACAGCGACCTACACCAATCCGGTCTGGGGCGCCGACTTCCCCGATCCGCACATCATCCGTTGGAAGGGCAAGTACTACGCCTACGCCACCCATTCGGGTCCGGGCGGCTTCCAGGTGATGGAATCGCCCGATCTCGTCCGGTGGACGCATAAAGGGGGCTGCTTCGAGCCGCCCTGGTCCGGCGAGCACCTGTGGGCGCCGGAGGTGACCATCTACCGCGGCAAGTTCTACATGACGTACTCGGCGATGAACCAGCAGACGCGAAAGCATGACATCGGCATCGCCGTTGCCTCGCATCCCCTCGGCCCCTTCGAGCACAGGGCGATCCTGGTGCGCGCCGGAACGAACCGTGTCGGCGTCATTGATACCACGGTGTTTTTCGATCGCGACAAGAAGCCGTACCTCCTCTATACCGAGGAGGAACCCCGGCGCATCGTGATCCGCAGCATGGCCGACGACCTGCTGAGCGTTCGGGACGACCTGACGATCCTCGTACAGCCCGATCATCCGCGCGAGCGGGGCGTGACCGAGGCGCCGACGCTCATCCACCGGAACGGCATCTACCACCTGTTCTTCTCGATCGGCTGGTTCCAGTCGAACAAGGCCGACGCCTGCTACGCCGTAGCTCATGCGACGTCGCGCAACCTCCGCGGGCCCTATGTTAAGTCGCAGGAGCTGGTCCTCCAGACGGTTCCCGGCAAGGTCTACGGCCCCGGTCATCAGTGCATCATCACGACGCCAGGCGGGCAGATGTGGATGGCCTATCACGGCTGGGACGATCGCAATGAGCCGCGCTACGGCTCCAATCCCGTGGGGCGCACGCTGCGCATAGAAAGGCTCTTCTGGCGCGGCGACGCGCCCTATGTCAACGGTCCGAGCACGACGCCCCAGCCTCGACCCCGATGATGCTGCCGACCCTCCGCAGAACGGCGCTGGCGATCGGGGTCTGTTTGCCCGTTCTGCTTTCCGGAGGCTGCCTCCGTCAGGCGCCCGACACCGTGGCCGAGCCCGGCGTTCTCCGCTTCTGGAACGGATTCACGGGACCCGACGGGGCCACCATGGAGCGCATCGTCAAGCGATTCGAGAAGGACACCGGCCTGCGCGTGAAGATGCAGATCATCCCGTGGGCCACCTACTACGACAAGCTGACGCTCTCGCTGGCCTACGGCGGCGCGCCGGACGTGTTCATCTGCCATGCGAATCGCCTCGCCGAGTTCGCTCGCTACGACGTGATGCGCCCGGTGGACGACCTCATATCGGCCGACGAAGGCCTCGACCTGCGCGACATGCTGCCGAACATCCTGGCCGCGGCGCGCTACGACGGGAAGCAGTTCGGAATACCCCTCGACTGCCATCCGCAAGGGCTGTACTACAACGAGAAGCTCTTCCGTGAGGCAGGTCTGGTTGGACCCGACGGACGCGCGAGACCGCCCGCGACGCTCGCGGAGTTCCTCGATGCTGCGCGCCGACTGACGAAGGACACCGACGGCGACGGTCGGCCGGATCGGTGGGGTTTCGCTTTCACATGGCTCCGCACCAACTGGATCACGTTCATCAGCCAGTTCGGCGGCTCGATCCTCAACGAGGACCTTACGCGGTCGGCGATCAACCAGCCCGCCAACGTCGAGGCTACGCGCCTCATGGCTGATATGATCACGCGGTACAGGATCGCCCCCAAGCCCGAGGGTTTCGACTCGTGGATGGGGTTCCGGCAGGGGCGCGTCGCCATGGCCATCGAAGGGATCTACATGCTGTCGAGCCTCGAAGAGCAGCAAGGACTCGCGTATGCGGGCGCCCCCGTTCCGCAGTTCGGACGGCGCATGGCCGCATGGGGAGGCTCCCACGTCATGTGCATGCCGCGGAAGCTTCCCGACGATCGCGTGAGGCTTGCCTGGCGGCTCATTCGGTACCTTTCGGATAACAGCCTCGATTGGGCGGAAGGCGGGCAGATCCCCATTCGCCGGTCGCTGCTCAAGGATCCCCGGTTCCGAGCCATGCGCGTCCAGAGCGCATTCGCGCGTGAGCTGCCCTATGTGGTCTTCGAGCCAGCATCGCACAAGTCCACCGAGATCATGCCGTTCTACGATGCCGCCATCGAGGCGTCGCTGCTGGGCATCCAGAGCCCGCAGCAGGCGCTGGACGAGGCCCATCGGCGCATCGGACAGGTGATGGCCCGCCCATGACCCAACGCACAGAAGAACGGCTCACGGCCTACGCGTTCATTGCGCCCTATCTGGCGCTCTTCATCGCCTTTCTGGCAGCGCCGGTGGCCTACGGCCTCTACATCAGCCTCCATGACTGGCACGTGCTCGGGCAGAGCCGGCCGTTCGTCGGCCTCGCCAACTACGCCGCGCTGCTTCAGGATGATCTGTTCCATCGCGCCCTGATGAACACGGCCTACTTCGCGCTGCTGACCGTTATCCCGGGCAATGCGGTGTCGCTGCTGCTGGCCCTGGCTCTGAACGCGCGCGTGCGAGGCGAGACGCTCTTCAAGACCCTCTACTACCTGCCGGTCGTACTGTCGGTCGCCGTGACGGCCATCATCTGGCGGTGGCTCTACAGCACGGAGTTCGGCATCATCAACCACTACCTGTCGCTGCTCGGCGGCCCTCGTCCGGCCTGGCTCAACAGCCCGGCGCTGGCCATGCCGTCCTTGGCTGTGATGAGCATCTGGTGGGGCGCCGGCGGCAACATGCTGATCTATCTGGCAGGGCTGCGCGGCATCCCGGATGAGTACTACGAGGCGGCGCGCATGGATGGGGCCGGCGCATTGGCGCGTTTCCGCCATGTGACCCTGCCGCTGCTCAGGCCGGCGCTGCTGTTCTGCCTGGTTATGTCGCTCATCGGGTCGTCGCAGGTCTTCGGTCAGAGCTATATCCTCACCGGAGGCGGGCCGCACTACAGCACCCTCACGGTCGTCCTCTACATGTACCAGACGGGCTTCAGCCTCTACCGCATGGGCTATGCCTGCGCCGTGGCCTATGTGCTGTTTGCCCTCGTGCTGGGGCTGACCGTCATTCAGTATCGGCTCGTGGCGGGCCGACGCGAGGACATGGCGGCATGAAGGCCGGGCGCATCGCGCTGCACCTTGCCATGACCGCCGCAGCGATCGCCTTCGTCGCTCCCGTGGCGTGGATGCTCGTCATGTCCTTCCTCCCCGAGAGCGAGATCTTCCAGCCGGTGCCCCACTGGTGGCCCGAGCACCCCACGTGGAGCAACTACCTCGAGCTGTGGAAACGAGCCGAGGAGGCTCCCGTGCCGCGCTGGTTCTTCAACAGCGCGCTGGTCGCCGCCGTCGGCACGAGCTCCTATCTGCTGCTGAGCTCCATGGCGGCCTACGCCTTCGCGCGGCTCAACTTCCCGGGGCGTGATCCGCTGTTCTTCCTCATCCTGGCGACGCTGGTGATACCGGGTCAGGTGACCATCATTCCCGTGTTCTTGATCCTGCAGAGGCTGGGATGGTTCAACACCTACTATGCGCTGATCGTGCAGGGGTTGTCGGGAGTGTTCGGCGTCTTCCTGTTGCGGCAGTTCTTCCTGACCATCCCTCGGGAGCTCGAAGAGGCGGCCGTCATGGATGGCTGCACGCGCGCGGCCATCTATCGCCGAATCATCCTCCCCATCGGCAAGCCGGCCATCGCCACGCTTGGCATCTTCTCCTTCCTCGGTTCGTGGAATGACTTCATGCTGCCCCTCATTGCGGTGAATGAGAATGAGATGCGCACCCTGCCCGTTGGTCTCATGATCTTTCTGGGTCGCTACACGATGCAGTACGGGCTGGTGATGGCCGCCGCGGTGGTCGCCACCATCCCTGTGATCATCATCTTCCTGCTGTTCCAGCGTCACATCATCCGCGGCGTCGTGCTTACCGGCCTCAAAGGATAGGCCTCCTCTGCTTGCGTCAGGTCGTTAGCGCGCGATCGGCGCGCCGCGTGCCAGAGCCCGTCAAGACCGTTGACAATGCACGGAATCGACCCTACAATAGGCATACGTGTCCGACGAGAGCGCTTGCGATGTCATGCCGGACAATGCGAGGGCGACCGTCGGTCATACATCACGTGTTGTCAGGCGGAAAGGAGCTCGTAAGGTAATGCGCAAAGGATTCACCTTGATCGAGCTGCTTGTTGTGATCGCCATCATCGCGATCCTGGCAGCGATCCTCTTCCCCGTCTTCGCACAGGCCCGAGAGAAGGCCCGAGCGATCAGTTGCCTCTCGAACATGAAGCAGTTGGGGCTGGCGTTCCGCATGTATGCTCAGGACTACGACGGCGTCAACCCGTTCGGGTGGCAGGGCATGTTCATGAACAAGTACGGTGAAGGCCCGGGCCGCTTCTGGTGGCAGTTCGGGGTCTACCCGTACGTCAAGAACGTGGGCATCTTCGCATGCCCGAGCATCTCCAACCCGGTCTTCGGCGGCGAGACTGCGCCTGTCAGCAGCTGGATCAGTCCAACAGACTCGAGCTATCGCTACGAGTCGGGCATTGGGCTGAACTGGTACACGCCTCAGTGGACTGATGCAGGCCAGTGGGGCATGGCGATCGCCGGCAATCCGCCAGGCAGCCAGGCGTTTGGCGGCGTTAGCGACGGAGCCGTGAACTTCCCGGCCGAGCGCATCGTCTTGCTGGAGACCCAGAACGCGGTTGTGGGCGGACCCAATCCGGGTCTTGCATCGTGCTGCGGCCTGCGGACGAGCTATGCCGACTGGGCATCGGGGGTCGAGGAAGCTACCTACGGTGGCTACTTCGGCAAGGGCCGCCACTCGGAAATGATGAACCTGTCGTTCTACGATGGCCATGCTAAGGCCATGCGCCCGAGGGGCATTCCAGAGGCCTACTTCGACATTCAGGACTGCTGGCAGCGATCGGACAACTGCTGGTCCTGGAGGTAACCTGATTGGTCCGGTGCGGTCAGAAATGACCGCACCGGCCTATAGAGCGGCCATCGAGAACCGGAATGGGGCCGCTCGCCGATCGACAGAGGGGTGCGGACTATGACGATCCGGATCAGTGTGCCCGTGGCTATCGGGATTCTGGTGGTCGCGCTGGGCATTCTGGGCTACTCGGCATGGCGTTTCTTCTCCAAGGACACGCTGCCCGTTGATGCCAAGGGCAATCCGACGCGCGTGGCGCCGGTGGAGGCGCAGGGCGGGTTCAACGCCATGCAGGATCTCTGGAAGAGCGGCGTCAAGCCGACGCAGCCCGCGCCGCCGGTCCGTCCATCCACCACAGCGCCGGTCAATCCCGGCAGATAGTCCGGGCGCCCGAGCGGCGGATCACCGTGCGCTCATGCCGACACTGGGGACGCCACCATGAAACAGCAAGTCAATCCGCTGGTCGCGGTGCTGATCATCGCGATCGCGCTGGCGGCGGTATGGTTTGTGTATACGCGCGTGCTAACCGGTCAGGAAACGGGCACCATCGGTCCTCCGTCCGGCGTGTCCATGCCTCCTGCGCCCGGTAACCAGAGCGCCATGCCCGAAATGCCGCGAACAAAGCAGCCGGATGCAAAGGCCGGTCCCAAAGGCGACGCGAAGACCGAGGCGACGGCGCAGCCCGAATCGCGTTCCGGCAAGTAGCCCTCCAGTGGAGGGATTCGTTCGATCGCGTCTCGTCTACCGCGCCTGCCGGGGCAGCAGGCGCCGCAGCGCCTCGAGATCCGACGGGTTACCGACAGGATCGAATCCGAGGTCGCGCTCCCGCTGAATGAGTTCAAGGCGCCGCTTGAGGATGTCCTGGCGGATATCGGGCGTCTGAGCGGCGATATAGACGGCGACCTTGTGGGTCCGGTCGCTTATCGTCACGCCGGTGCGCGTGCGTCGAAAGCTGACGTCGTGCACGCCGTCGGCATCCACCCTGAACACATCGGTCGGGTTGCGCAGGAACGCGGGCAAAGCGAACGCGAACGTCGCCTTGCGGGGCGGTCCGAACACGAAGACCTTTTCGTCGGGATCGGGCCGGTATCGTAGATCGAGCGCGAACATGGCCGCCGCTTCCGGCGCGACAATGGACGCAAGATCCCACGACGGCGTGCCGTCCTCCATCACTTGCGCGTAGCGGAACGCGCTGCCGCGGAGATACACCCGCTCCAGCATGCGGATTTCGCGGCCGATCCGGCGCAGCTCCGCCATGGTGTCGGGATACGCCAGCAGGCTCTTCAGGCTCAGGTTGAACCAGTAGAGCGAGGTGATTCGACTGGCAAGGGCATGATAGGCCTGCAGACGGATTTCGTCGCACGTTGGGCTGGTCCGCTTGCGCCCGCCGTAGGATGACCATCCGTGGTGCGGACCCTGCGACCAGTACGCCGTAGGAGCCGGACGGCTCATGTCCCGGAGTGATCGGCACATGTCGCCGATGGTCTCCAGAGGAGCTCCCCAGCCGATGCGCTGGCCGTGCCACCGATCGTACATCCTCCATGCATCGGCGGCCGGAGCATTCACGCGATAGGCATCATAGTGGGGGTAGTCCGAGAGACCCGCATAGAAGCGCCATACGGCCTCTTCGCTGTGGGTTACCGTGGTGGGCAGACGCGTCGGGGCATAGGGATGCAGTTGCCGCCAGACCTCCTGAGGCGGCACGGGTTTGCCGCCGCCGTACTGCGGCTCACCCAGAAACTCAACGCCATGAATGCGTGGCAGCATGTCGTCGCGATCGTACCGTTCCACGGGCTGCATATGGCCGAATCGCTTCAGCGGGTATCGGGCATAGAGGCCGTCCGGCTCGGTTCGATCGGAGTATCCCTCCACTTCCGTGTAATGCGCCGTGTTGACGTGCAGTCCCGCCAGCGTCTTCAGGAACTCCTCATGGGTCAGGGTGGAGCGTCCGTCGGAAGCCGGCGAGCTGACCCACCCGCCGGAGATATCGAAGGACTCAGGCCTGGCTCTGAGATAGCCGTAGATCGTCCGAGCGTGACGTCCCTGCCGGAGATCCACCTCGACGAGGGTATGCGTCAGGTCCAGCGGCGCGTCCGCCAGAAGGATCGCCGTCTCGCCCGGCGCAACGTTCCTGTGGGATGGGAGCGTGCGGACGCGCGCACGGATGGTGGCTGAACCGAGCGTCCCGAAGCGGTTCCGAGCGACCGGCTGCCGGAATCGGACGTCGCCGATACGCACGGCGGACCGGCCATTGTTCACCACATGGATCACCGCCTCGTCAACGCGGACCGCTGACTCGGGGCCGAAGAACGTTGCAGCCGCAATGCACACATCGTCGGGGATCAGCGTGATCGTCGCAGCGCTGTCGGTCCCGTCGAGCGCAATCGGAACGGTCGTGCCTATCCCATGGTCGCTCGCGCGCGTGTTGAACGTCAGCACAGTGAGCTCGCCCGGCAGCACAGGCTCTGAGGCGCCAATCTCGTCTCCCGGGAAGTCGCACCACGCCCAGACGCCCGAGTCAACGAGCTCCTTGCCCGTTCGTCCGTAAAAACGAACATCCTTGCGCGACCATGCCCGCCCCTGCGGGCCAGCCCGGAGAATGACGCGAACGAGGGCCCCGTCCGCCATCCCCGGATCGCGACGATACCGCATGGTCGAAGCTCTCACGTGGGGCGTAACGATGACGCCGACCACCGTGAACGGAGGCTCAGCGGCGTGCGCCACTGACGTCGGCGACGCCAGCATGGCGATGAGGACGGTTACCATGGCGCGATGGTACCCGAGGCTGACCCTTGGCACACGGCAAGCCAATGACGATTGCCTTCGATCGGATGCGAATGGCGACGCCATGCTGCAATCCGTGCACAAGCCGCCCGAATGGGCGCATAATGGGTCATCCGTCCGCACACCGGACCCCACAGGAGGATCCCTGCCCAATGGTTCGCTTGTTCTCGCTCGCCCTCGTGAGCATGGTGGCGGGTCTCGCCACGGGACAGCGCGCTCCCATCGCGCTTTCCACCCATCGAACCCGCACCATTGCCACAACCGACGGCGAGATTGACGACCGATGCAGCATGATCCGGTTCCTGCTGTATGCCAGCGAGTTCGACGTGCGCGGGATCGTGCTATCGAGTTCGCGTTACCACTGGAAAGGCAATGCGCAGGTCAAGCCGCACCGATGGGAAGGCGAGGAGTGGCTCGGTCGCCAGCTCGACGCATATGCCGCCGTCTATCCGAACCTGAAACGGCACGACCCCCGGTACCCGACACCGGACCATCTCCGCTCGGTTACCGCCATCGGCAACGTCGAGACCATGGGCGATATGTCGGGACCGACGCCCGGATCGCGACTGATCGTTGCAGAGCTGCTCAAGAGCGACCCGCGTCCCGTATGGCTCCAGGCATGGGGCGGCCCCAACACGATCGCGCAGGCGCTGAAGACCATCGAGGAGGAGCATCCCGACCGGAAGGCCGAGGTCACACGCAAGGCCCGCCTGTTCCTCATCGAAGAGCAGGACAACACCTATCGCACGTACATCGCCCGGCAATGGCCGGATCTGCTGACCATAACCAGCAGGGCCTTCCCTGCCATCGCCTACGGATGGCGCGACATCGTGGATGCCGAGGATCATGCCTACTTCGACGGCGCATGGATGAAACGCAACATCCTGCAAGGGCACGGCCCCCTCTGCGCCCTGTATGAGGCCCGCGGCGACGGTTCGTTCCTATCCGAGGGCGACTCGCCCGCCTTCATGCACCTCATCGATCTTGGACTGGCGAGCCACCTTAACCCCGCCTACGGAGGCTGGGGAGGGCGGTTCCAGCGAGACGGCAAGCTCTGGGTCTCGGCGCGGGACAACCGCGATATCTACGCCGCCATCCTGCGATGGGCGCGCGACTTCCAGAATGACTGGGCGGCACGGGCCGACTGGTGCGTGCGCCCCTATGCTCAGGCCAACCATGCTCCGCGGCCCGTCTGCAATGGCGACCGCACGAAGGACCCTGTGCGCATGCGTGTCAGGCCCGGCGCAACGGTCAAGCTCAGCGCGGCCGGCTCCTCCGACCCTGACAGGGATCGCCTGAGCTTCCAATGGTGGAACTACAAGGATGCAGGCACGTTCTGGCTCGAGGCGCCCATCCGCAACAACCGAACCGACACGGCGAGCCTTGTTGTGCCGCAGGAAGCTTCGGGGCGAACTCTCCATGTGATTCTGCGCGTTCAGGATGATGGCGATCCGCCGCTGGCCGCCTACCGGCGGGTCATCATCGACGTCATGGGTGAGCCGAAACCGGTGCCTCAGGGCGCCGACAGCGACGCGGCGTATCTCAACACGCCCATCATGAAGCTGTCCGGGCCGTCCCCTGCCGCCGGGGACTGGATCTTCTACCGTGGCATCAACATCAACGGGCCCGCCATCACCATCGACGGCAACCGATGGGACGGTGAGGGCTCGCCGAACTACGTCTGCTCCGATACGCCGCTCAACGTCGCCGATGTGCGGTTGCGCCCATCCACGGATCCTGCGCGTGAGCGGATGATCCGATCGTTCCGCTGGAGCGGCGAACCGCGCATCCGTGTAACCGGAGCGCCCGCAGGAACGTATGCCGTCTATGCGTACATCTGGGAGGACAACGACCCGGAGACTTTCCGCATCATGGTCAACGGCAAGCAGGTCGTCGCGAGGCACATCAGCGGCGTGACCGGCGAATGGCGCCGCGCAGGGCCATGGATCGTGGACGTTACGGACGGGAACATCGAGATCACCAGCCGCGGAGGCGCGGCCAACTTCTCCGGCATAGAAATATGGCGGCGTCGGAACGGCCGATGAGCCTCAGGCAACTCACCAGGGGACCAGGGAGGACCTCATGATCGCACTGCGACGTATGCCGATGGCCGTGATGGCGCTTGCCGTTTGCTCAGCGCCGGCATGGGCCCAGAAACCCCTCGCATTCAAAGTCGGCGACACCGAAAAGTGGTCATTCGCCATGGACGGCAAGTCGGTTGGCGCCATGGACGCCGCCTGCACCGCCGTTCGTGCCGGATCCGGCAAGCAGCAGCTCTTCGACTGGAAGTACAACCTGAAGCTCGCTCTGCCGGTTCAGGGTCAGCAGGTCAACCTCACGATGAACGGAACCTTCACGGTCAACGACAGCGGACATCCGACCGCGGTGACGCTGAATGCCGACGTCAACGGCCAGGCCCAGAAACTGACCGGCTCTTTCGGAGGCGGCAAGGCGAAGATCACGGCGCAGGCTGGCGGCCAGACGATGAACCGTGACGCCGCAATAAGCGGCAAGGAGTTCCTCTCGATCAACAACGTGATGACGCTCATGTCCATAGCAACGCGCGCCCTGAACATCCAGCCCGGAAAGACGGTCAAAGCGCCGCTCTTTGCGGTGGAGATGATGCGCAGTCTCGATATCACCTTCGCGGCCCAGCCGACCACAGAAACGATCACCGTCGGCGGCAAGAAGGTGGAGTGCGTCGTGTGCGATGTGGCTCCCATACAGGCCCGACTCCATCTGTCGAAGGCCACGGGTGAGATGATTCGCTACACGATGGCCGCGCAGAAGCTCGTCATTGAGAGGCGTTAGGGGGTGAAGGGCGAAGGGCGAAGGCTGAAGGGTGAAGGGCGAAGGGTGAAGGCTGAAGGGCGAAGGCTGAAGGCTGAAGGGCGAAGGGTGAAGGGTGAAGGCTGAAGGCTGAGGCAAGACAACGCATATGAATGGGGAGAGGGGCGGGATGGACCGTGGCGATAGCCCGACTGGCGGCCGCGTCGGCAGGCGTGCGGCGCTCAGGGCCGCTGCAGCGGCATGCGTGGTGACGCTGGCATCGGAACCGACAACAGCGCAAGATGCCGACGCGATAACGGAAGCGGATCTGGGAGCCGCGCTGAGGGTTACGGATAGGGCCTACTCCGAGGCAGAACGCGCGCTGATGCTGCCGAGCGTACGCGAGATGCGACGCGCCATGCGTCAGGTTCGCATGGCTGCGATCCCGCAGGGCGCGGAGCCTGCGATCCGGTTTGACCCGTGGGTGCCCGGCGTGCCTCTGCCTTCCGGCAGGTCGGCGTTTCGACCGACAAAGCCCGTGGCGCCGGCCGATGCCATTGATCCCGACAGCCTGGCCTTTCAGCCCGTGAGCGTGCTGTCGGCCATGCTCCGCGCGCGCAGGGTAACCAGCGTCGAGCTCACGCAGATGTACCTTCAGCGGCTCCGAATGTTCGACCCGCAGCTTCTGTGCGTCGTTACGCTCACGGAGGAGCTGGCCATGCGTCAGGCCGAACAGGCCGATCGCGAGATAGCCGCCGGGCGATGGCGAGGCCCGCTGCATGGCGTGCCGTGGGGCGCCAAGGATCTGCTGTTCACAAAGGGCATCCGAACGACATTCGGCGCGAAGCCCTATGAGGATCAGATTCCGCCGACCGATGCCACTGTTGTGCAACGGCTCGAGCGGGCCGGCGCGGTGCTTGTGGCGAAACTCAGCCTCGGTGAGCTGGCCATGGGCGACGTGTGGTTTCGCGGCATGACGCGTTGCCCGTGGGATCTGACCCAGGGATCGAGCGGCTCCTCTGCCGGGCCCGGAGCGGCCACTGCAGCAGGGCTTGTCGGCTTTTCCATTGGCACCGAGACGCTCGGAAGCATTGTCAGCCCGTGCGTGCGCAACGGCACGACCGGTCTGCGCCCCACCTACGGCCGCGTGCCGCGCACGGGCGCCATGGCCCTTTCGTGGACCATGGACAAGATCGGGCCCATCACGCGCTCCGTCGAAGACTGCGCGCTCGTGCTCCATGCCATCGCAGGGCCAGACGGCGCGGACATGACCGTGCGGCCCGTGCCATTCTCGTGGGAACCGGCGAAAGGCCTCGCGGGTCTGAAGATCGGTCTGGATGAGGCCGGGTTTGCCGCTCAGAAGGACGAAGCGGCCAGGGCGGTCTACGACCGTGCGCTCGACGTGCTGCGCAAAGCCGGAGCGGAACTGAAGCCCATCCGGCTTCCCAGCATGGCGGGAGCCTATGCCGAACTGACCAACGTGATTGATGTGGAGGGCGCCGCTTCGTTCGCCTCGCTGATCGCGCAAGGCAAGCTGGCCGACCTGGCTCAGCAAGGCCCCAACAACTGGCCCAACATCTTCCGCGTCGGCACGACGGTTGCCGGCGTGGACTACATAGCCATGATGCAGCTTCGAGCTCAGCTTCAACGAGAGATGGCGGCGGCCATGGCGGACTTCGACTGCTACGTAACGCCGCCCTATGCGACGCTCGTTCTCACCAACCTTACCGGGCATCCGACGCTCATCACGCGCGCCGGCATGGACGGTCGCAAACCGATCATGATCGAGTTCACAGGCCAGCTCTATCGCGAGGACGCCATCCTGCGGGTCGGCCACGTGTTTGAGCGCGCCATGGGAACGCCCGGCGGCTGGCCGAAGCTCGGCTGACCGACGTCCATCATCCATCCAACAGGGAGAAACCATGACACGATCACTACTGGCGGTCGCTCTGATCGCCGTCTGTATGCCGCAAGCCCTGGCACAGGAGCCCAACCCGCTCGCGACGTTGCTCGCCAGGACGCCCCATACGATGCAGCTCAAGCAGTTCAATGCGGCCTGGCTCCGGGTGTCGGTGAAACAGTCCGACGCCGGCGCTGCCGGGACCGGCGACATGCTGTCGAAGCTTGCCCAGATCGGCATGATGGCCGACGGCGGCAAGATGAAGGGCGACGGCATGGAAGCTGCCCTTGGCCTCTCGATGCTCGGCGGCATGGGCGGAGGTCCGCAGCGAACGTGCTTCACGCAGGGACAGACGCTCGCCATCGGCTCCGAGACCTTCCTCGTCGCATACGCCGTTGAGCAGAAGTCGCCGAACCTCTTGCAGATGATCATGGAGGCCGAGCAGAGCGGCAAGGAGCCCGATATGGCGGCGCTGTTCGGCGGCAGCAAGTGGACCGAGGACACAGTCGCCTCGCTCACGCTCATCAACGTCCGAGCGATCCAGACGCTGTCGGGCGTGCGTCCGTTCGACCTGCAAAAGGAGCTCGCCGAGGGCGGCGAAGGCGGCCTCGACCTGATGCAGTTGATGATGCTCGGCATGAGCAAGACCGCCGAAGCCCCGCCGGCGCCGGCCAAACCCCAGACTCAGAAACCGGCCGTCAAGCCGAAAGCGAAATGATAGCGTTGCCCATCCCGCCTATGCTCCTTGCGACCTGCGGCGAGCATGGCGTTCCGCTCGCCGACATCGCTATCCGGGATCCGTTCATCCTGCCGGATACCGCCTCGCGCACCTACTATCTGGTAGCGTCAGGCGGTCGTTCCGTGACCGTGCGCGCTTCGAAGGACCTGCGGACATGGAGCGAGCCCCAGACCGTGTTCGCGCTTCCGGAGGGGCACTGGGGGCCCAGCGCCATCTGGGCCCCCGAAATGCATCGCTACCGCGGCAAGTACTATGTGTTTGCCACGTTCATGGATGACAGGCCGCTTGCGCCCCAGCGTCCCGGCTGGCCGCCGCTGGTGCGTCGAGGCACGCAGATACTCGTCGCCGACAGACCGGAGGGGCCGTTCGTTCCCTTCGACAACCGGCCCCACACGCCGGACGACGAGATGGCTCTGGACGGAACGTTGTGGGTGGAGGGCGGCGTGCCGCACATGATCTATTGCCATGAATGGGTGCAGATTCGCGACGGCGGCATGAACCTGATTCGGCTGAAGCGGGATCTTTCGGCGTCCGAAGGAGAGCCGCGCGTGCTGTTCAGGGGGAGCGACGCGCCATGGGCCCCGCGCGGAAGCGAGCGCTATGTAACGGATGGCCCGGCCCTTTACCGGAGCAAGTCGGGCAGGCTGTTTATGCTCTGGTCAAGCTTCAGCGACACCGGCTACACCACCGGTCTTGCCGTCTCGGACTCCGGCAAGGTCGCCGGGCCCTGGCGACAGCAAGCCGAGCCTTTCTATCGCGACGACGGCGGGCACGCTATGATCTTCCGCGGCTTCGACCGCAAGTTGCGCGTCGCCCTCCATGCGCCCAACCGCTCGCCCGAGGAACGCTGTCGCATCTTCGAAGTCGAGGATACAGGCGAGACGCTGAGAATCGTGGCCGAGCGATAGCAGGTCCGCTTCGCTGTCCGGGCATCGGCCACGCGCTGTTGGCGCTTGCGTTCAGCGCATTCGTCCGAGCCACACCCGAACCGCCGGAGTCCCCTCGAGCACCGGCGGAGCAGGTGAGACTCCTCGGCGAGCCAGAAACGCCCGCCCGATCTTGATCCGCGCTGCGGGGAGCGAAACGTCGTTTCCGGGAGTATGCCCTAGTGTGGGCCGGGCCGGCGCTCGGCCCACACACTCTTTGACGGCGACAGGAACTCCCCATGCGACACGATATCGGACGTGCGAGCGCATCGCTGCTTGCGGCGCTGGTGCTGACGGCAGGCGCTCTGGCTGATGATCCCAAGGTCTCACAGGATAAGAAGGAGACGAAACCGCCGGCGGTTCAGGGCGGCAAGACCGGCAATGTCGGCTCTCTGCCGTCCAGGGACAACCGCGCGGCTCTCAAGCAAGATCGGTTGGGCAAGACGGCTGGCGGAGCCGCTCTCGGCAAAGAGGGCGCGGCGGCCAGAGATGCTCTTGGCGGACCACGGGGCGGGGCAAACCGGCCTGAAACGGGCAAGTTCGGCCAGCTCGGTCAGGGCGGCGCCAGGGACACGGTCGGTGCAGGCTCGACCAAGCCTGATCCCCGAGCGTTCGGCAGGCAGCGCGGCCAGTCCGACGGCCTGGACACCATCCTGCCCAAACAGGGCCGTACGGGAGGCGACGCCGACCGCTATCGGAATCGGTTCGGTGCGCCTGATCCCCGGGATGTGGGCGGACTGGCCGGTGACGGCGAAGACGGCGATGGACCCAACACATCCACATGGACCCGCACTGAGGACGGCAAGATATACTCGCGCTCGGTAACCATCAGTCAGGATGGGACCACGGCGAGCCTCCACGTTCGCTATGACGCACCCAATGGCGAGCATGAGGAAGTGACTGAGGTCCGGCGCGACACCGACGGGAACGGAACCTTCGACAGTCTGGTTTCCCGCCACGTAGTGGATCGTGACGCAGACGGCTCTACCGAGAGTCAGACCGTTCACCGCACAGACGCCGGCCTCTACCGTCTGAGCGTGACTCGTTCACGCGAGGGGCGAACCGGCAGCTACACCGAAACGATCCGCACCGAGCCCGACCACAAGGGAATCCTTGAGAACATTGACCGAAACGTGGACCCAGATTCGCCGTACTACGCCAACGGCAAGGCAGGGCCCGACGGCGAAGCCTGGCTGACGTTCCGCAGCAGCAGGCCAGGAACGCGGGGAAGGCCCGACGATCGCGCCGCCAACACCCCGGGACTGCGAGGCGATCGTATGGGCAACGTTGTGAATCCCGGCCCCTATCAAGAGCGAGGCGGCGCGCAGAATCGAGGCGCTCGGTCTCAGGATGGCGGCAAGCTGGTCAATCCTGGAGGCAAGCGCTCAGGATCCGGCAAGCCGTAGACGGTCCCAAGCGAGGTTCAGGCTGCGCCCGAGGGTGGGCGCAGCCTGAGTGATTGCCCCTAAGGCTCGCGGAGCAGCTCCTCCATATCCACGCGCCGCGCGCGTTTCCGGTCGGCATCGAGGATCGCGCTGATGCGCGCCATCTCGGCCTTCGAAACGTTCTTCAGCGGCACAGGCGCCGCGGCCCTGCCCAGCGCGGCAAGCTGATTGTTCGCCGCATTCAGCAGGTGACGCGTGTAGGGCGCGTTATGAACGCCGAAGCTGCCGTCGCGCAGGATGAACCAGTAGTTGTGGCGGGCTCGCTTGATCTCGATCGGCACCTGAGCCTGAGCAGGCGGTGTCTTGCCGAGCGCGGTGATGTCGGCGGTGTACATCCACATGTCGGGATCGTTGCTGATGTTCGGGCTGGTGAAGGTGGTAGCCCGCGCCCAGTTCTCCATGCGTGTGCGGAGAGCATAGAGCTGCAGCTCCGTGTTGCCGCGAATGGCGTAGCGTGCGGCCGCGTCGGCTGGCGTGTGGCAAGGTGAACAGCTCTGATCGAAAGCGACGGTCATGGTGTGCTTCGAGTTCGGCATATGGCACTTCACGCACTGTTCCGCCGTCGAGAAGTGAGCCGAGTTGCGCACGACAGGCGGCGTGATCTCCACTCCGCCCATGCCGGCAAGCATGTAGTACTGCGGGCTGTAGTGGAAGTTCACGCGAGACGTTGAGGCGTTCAGCGTGGCATCGTCGGTCTTCGGGGTCGAGGATGTTCCGGCCAGATGGCATGCGCCGCACTGATGGTCGAAAACCTGCGTGTCCTTCAGCGCTGCCCCGGGAACGCCCACAACCGACGTGTCGGTGTTGTGGGTCTTGTGACGCAGCAGGGCGAGCTTGCCCGACAGCATCGGCTTGCCAGTCTCTTGCATGGGCGAATGGCAGTTGACGCACGTAGCCGTCTCGTGGGTTGATGCGGCCGCGGCCTTGAGCTGGTCGAGAGTCAGGGCAGTGAGCCCCGCATCTATCTCATTCGCCGTTTTGCCCGCCGTGATGGGCGCGTCGATCATCCTGGCTCGCAGCGAGGCGCTGTGGCACCGCAGACACCGTCCTGTGCCGGTATTGGTCGCGGCCTGAACGTCCTCTATCACCTCCTCGACGGCCTCGGCATGGGGAGACGCCTTGTACTCCGCGTACATGGGGCCATGGCACTGGCCGCACACAACCGATCGCGTGACGTTGGGATGCGCGAGGATGTTGTCATCGGACGGGGCGGCGACATGGGCGCTGGCCGGCCCGTGGCATTGCTCGCAACCGAGCCCTACCTGGGCATGCTTGGTGGCCTCCCACTTGGCGAAGTCCACCACGGGCGCGCCGCCCACGCCGGTCTCATGGCAGTTGACGCACGGCGTGCCGCCGACGTACGTCGCAGTGCGCTGGGCTGCCGGCAGAAGCTGGATGAACTCCGCCGATGGGCCAATGTCGCCGGTGGGAGGCGGCTTCAACGGACCGCCGGAACCTCCACATCCGGCAATGATCAGCGTAGCTACGAACGGCACAAGGCCGCCCGCGATCAGCGCAAACCACGGTCGTTTCATCATGGATGCTCTCCTGAGATTTGGGTTTGCATTGCAGGGAACGACATTGGATCACGACGCATGGCCTAGAACCTGCCTCTCGCCGACATGACCACGGTAGTGGCAGTCAGGTTCATCGTGGGGTCCACTTCGTCGCGATATGTCCATGGCGCAACAGATAGCGACACCTCTTCGCCGGATGCGAAACGATGCCGCACCATGAGCGTGAGGTAATGGCTGCGCGTGTTGCCGTCGCGCAGCAAGAGGGGATTGTCGTTGTTGGTGGCAGTGTCGGTATATCCTGCCCAGAAGAACGTGCTCTGGGTCAGCGCATAGCTCAGGCCGAGCGCCGTCATGCGGCTGTCCGGCATGAAGTTGCCCAGCGTCGGGTAGGCCACCGCCTCGGAGCGGCCTCGCCACGTCTCGTAGGCGACTTCGCCGAACATCTCGAGATTGGGGGCGAGATTCACCGTCAGCCCCGCCGTCGCCGTCCCGCAGGTGACATTGGTGCCGCGCGGCGTGTTGCCGCGTCGCTGGAACTTCCATGCGGCGTAGCCCTGGAGGCTCTCCCCGGAGCCGTCCAGCTTGATCTCCAACCCGTCGCGCGCGTCCCAGAGCGCCGATCGGGTATCGGTCATCACCATCTGTGGCCGCTGCCACATGCGCTCGCTGCTGCCTTTCAGGGTCAGCCGCAGAAGCTTGCCTATGCGGCCAGCCATGCGCCCGCTGACAACTGTCCACTTGGGCACATCGAGATCGTCGCCGCCCGCGCGCACCCGCTCGGCCTCGTGATACTGCCACTTCAGCCGCATGCCCATGGAGCCCAGCCGCGAGACGAGCATGGTCTCGGCCATGCGCCGGTCCGTGACATACGAGCTCTCCATACCGGGCCAGTTCATATGCTGCGTCTCGCCTCTGACGGAGAGATCGCCGAGCGCTCCCATGTCGAGGGTTCCGCCGGCGGCGATCTCGTTGACGCGCCCGACCCCTGCGCCGGACCGCTCGATGGTTCGGCCGGTGACAGAGCCGTAGAGGTCTGCCTCGGGGCTCTGCGACCAGAGTCCGTTCACGCTCCAGCTCTGGACGCTCGTGTCCGGCAGTGTCAGCATCCGGTCGTAGAAGCGGAAGTCCGACACCGTGACGCCCAGATTGCCGTCGCCGACCTTGCCGTTGGCCGACATCTCCCACTGACGGATGCGCCTGCGCGTCGCCTCGCGCGGAGCTTCGAAGTAGCGATCCTGATTGTCCACGCTATAGCTCCACGTGAGACCGAAGTCAGGATGCGGCAACAGCCGCACGGTGATCCCCTCGGTCTTCCTGTTGCTCTCGGGGATAACCAGCGACGTGTGCTCGTAGAAGCGGTTGCGTGCGCCGTGGTACCAGATTCTCGTGCGGTCGCCGTTGAACCCGAGCTCGAGGCCGTTGGCGGCATCGTCGGACCCGACCCCGCTCAGTCGCAGCAGGGCGTAGCCATCATAGGGGAATCCCGCGGGCTGCAATGTCAGCTCGCGCACGTACACGCCGCCAGCCGGCGATGCATACTGGCGCAACTTGGCCGCGTTCCCGCTGGTCCGCCATCCCCCCGCTCCCAGCTCTAGTTGCACGATCCGGGGAGCAGCCTCTTTCGCCTCTTCTTCCTCCGGCTCTTCTTCCGAACCGGCATCCTGCGCCGCGCACATGGCAGCAAGCATTGCCGTTGCCAGCATGATCGCGGCGCGCAGCATGAGCAGCCTCAAAGGATCACGGCCGGCGCCGCAGGCATGTGCCCGAATGAATTGCATGCTCATGGCGGTCACCTCGTGAGCAGGGTCCGGTCGCGATTGGAGCCGTGGATGGCCTCATGACAACCGGAGTTCCAGCACGTCTGACCCGGGTAGTGGGTCGTGGTCATATCGGTATGGCACTGGGCGCAGAGGCCGCGGGAAAACGAGTTCAACAGCCCCGGATTGTGCGATCCATGCGGGCGATGACACTCGACGCAGCCGTCGCCGGTCCAGCCGGCCACGGGTTCATGCTCGTAGCGGAAGGGACCGGCCATCTCCGCATGGCATCGCACGCATGCGCTCTTGATCGCGGTCTTCTTGCGCGGGGTCGCCTTCGTCGGATGAACCTCGTGGCAGTCGCTGCAGATCATGCGGCCCTCGGGCACCGGATGATGGAAGTTCCTGCGAAACTCGCCCGCCTCGCGCCGATGGCATGCGCCGCATAGCGAGGCTTCCTCGGCCTTCAGGTGGCGCACCGGCGATGCTGTCGGCACCGATGCGGGCGCGAGCGCCGTCGCGATGCTGTCGGCGCGGGCCTTCGTCTCGGCCGGCAACGCCGATCCCGGTCCGTGGTGGACCGTGTGGCAACTGACGCATCCCAGACCCGCCCGCGCGTGCTCTGTGCGCTGCCACTGGGCCGTATGCATCGTGCCGCCGTGACAACGCATGCACACGGCGCTGCTCTGTGCCGGCTTGATGGCGGTGTAGCGGACCACGGCCTCGCGGGCCTTGGGGAGGTCCGCCAGGTTCTCGACGTGCTTCTTGCCGGGACCATGACACGACTGGCATCCTCGCCTCTCCGGCGGCAGCTTGGGGTCCTTGCCGTGGGCGGCATGGTAGCTGCGGCCAAAGTCCGCCGCTATTTCTGCATGGCACCCGGCACACATGGCATCATCGAGGTAGTCGTCGGGCTGCGCGTCCGCAAACAGAGTCATCGGATACTGCGGCGGCCGCGGCTTGCGTTGGGCTTCGCTCAGCATGAGCGGGCCAACAAGCCCGAGGGTGGCGGCAAGCAGGACCAGGGCGTGCCCCCGAACCTTCTTCTTTGTGCTGCTGTGAGCCATGGGCTCCTCCTCGCACTGTGGGGTCTCGGCGACCGGACTGAGCCGCACAGACGGGCCGCAGCGCCGGCGCGATGCCTTGCGCCGTTATCATTCCACGCGGCTGCCCGCGTATCCTTCAAGAGATTGAGATATTTTTCACTTTTTTCGCCGTTGCATGGCCGCAGTCAACCGGACAGGATCGGAGTCGTGGTTGCGACCCGACGGTCTGTGCTCAAGAACACAGCGTCGGGCCGCATTGTAGGGGACACGGCGGGGGATAGCAGCCCCGGCTACGCGCGAGACAGCACGGGGAATGACTCGTGGGTGAAGGGCTCTCCCGGAACGAGCTCCAGGCCATTGGTCACCACGTGCGGGTTGCCGTTGTAGGTTGTACCGTCGGCCATATAGATGGTGATGATGGCTCGCCGCGGCCTGTCGGTGGTGTTGGGCCCGGCATAGTGGAAGGTGCGCCCGTCATGGAACGTGCAGCTTCCCGCCGGCATGCGTGCGACGAAGGGCGTGAAGTCCTTGGTCTCGGGATCCGGCACGAAACTGAACAGGTCCTGGGCGTCTACCAGCTTGATCGGCTCGAAGATGCCCCAGGTGTGCGACTTCGGCACGAACTGCATGCAGCCGTTCGCCACGTCGACGTCGTCCAGCGCCATCCAGCACGAAAGGGCGCCGGGCTCGTTCATCGGCCAGTAGGGGAGATCCTGGTGCCACGGAGATTCCTTGCTGTCGCCCGGCATCTTGATCAGCGCATGATCGTGCCACAGACGCACGGCTTCGAATCCGGCCAACCGCCGTGCGATGTCCGCCAGCTTGGACGAGAGCACGTACTCCCGCATGCCGTCGTGAACGCGCCACAGGTTGACCTTCTGGACGAAGACCTTCTCGTATTCAGGGTTCAACTTGCTGGTGTGATGGCTCGCATCCAGCACGAGCTGATTGGCATCCTCGAGCGCTTCGCGCGCCTGCTGCAACTCGGCGGGGCTGAGGACGTCGAACAACTGCACAAACCCGTTATCGCGATAGAAGGCAATGTGCTCGTCGGTGAGCGGATAGGGGTTCACGGTTATCGCTCCTTTCCTTATGCTCGCGCGTGCGCGGGTGCTTTACGCTGTAGTGACAAACTATCCGTGGACAGCTGGCTATGCTCGCGCGTGCGCGCGTGCTTAACACTACGCCGTCGGCCATTCCGTTGTTGCCCGACCAGTGTTCCAGCGAAGGAGGGAACGTCGTTTGCCACGGAGAGCGCGCTCTGGCACTCCGTAGGGGCGCGCACGTAGCCCGCCGGTGATTGAGCCGGCGCGAAGCGCCGTGTCGAAATCAAGGCGGGCCGCGACGCCGATACGTCATTGCGAGCGAAGCGTGGCAATCCCGAAGGTTAGTCCGTCGGGTTCCGCGTTGCCCCTACCAAGGACGCCGGTGCGACCGCGTAGCGGCAACTCGTAGGGGCGAACCAACCGCCGACCGGAACGACCGCCACGAGGAACGCGGCATCGGGCAGCGCTCAACGTTGTGTTCTCGCGTGGGGTGAACCCTCTGCTACACGGCCTTCGGCCGTAAGGTGGCCGCTTCGTCTCGCTGCCTCCACACGTCATTGCGAGCGAAGCGCGGCAATCCCGAGCGCCTATGGCCGTCACGTCTGGCGATGCCGATACGCGGATCGGCCCTGACTGTTCGGGATCGCGTCGCTTTGCTCGCGATGACGTGGGCGGAGCGTCGCTCGGCACGGACCGCGCGATCCGGAGGCCCGTAGGGGCGAATCAACCGCCGACCGGAACGTCGATGAAGGGGAACGCCGCAGCGCGCGGTTGGTTCGCCCAGGTCATCCTGTGATCTCGCCATTCGTCGGCGAAGGGCGTTCCAGCCGGTTGTGACCTCCCATCATCTGATCGCCCCGTCGGTCGTCCGGTTGATACGCCCCTACGACAGCCGCGCGAGCCGCGGCAGGACGACGAGGCGATTGCCGCTACTATCCTGATCGGCCCTGACTGTTCGGGATCGCGTCGCTTCGCTCGCGATGACGTGGGCGGATCGTCGCTCGCCACGGACCGCGCGCTCTGGCACTCCGTAGGGGCGCGCACGTAGCCCGCCGGTGATTGAGCCGGCGCGAAGCGCCGTGTCGAAATCAAGGCGGGCGATGTTCATCCCTATAGCGGGCTGTTCGGCCTGAAGGGCCGGGACTGTTCTGTTCGGCTCGCGCGGCCTACGGTCGCGCATGCCGCGACAGGACGACGGGCAGCCGTGAAGGGGGCACGCTAAAACGTGCCCCTACCAATCGCCGCCAGCCCACGATCGTCATTCCCGCGAACGTGGCAACGTCGGGGAACCGATGCCTGCCGGCGTCGTCCTGAGGTCAGAATACGGCGACTACAGCCAGAAGAAAGGAAAGAGGACAATGAAGAATCGGATTTGGACCATGGTTGCGGCGGGTGTGCTGGGCGCTGCTCTGATCGGCGGACCCGCATTTGCGCAGGGACGTGGCGGCGGCTACGGCAACGGGCAGTGCAACGGCACAGGCCAGCGCATTCAGCAGAGGCTCCGCGACGGGAGCGGCATGGGCCGACAGCTCCGGCAGGGACAGGGGAGAGGCAACGGTCTCAGGCTGCGGGATGGCAGCGGCCCCAACCCCAACTGCCCGCTGAAGAACAAGTAGACGACGCGAACAACCAGACAGACTGGCATCGAGGGGCGCGGCGCACGTCGCGCCCCTCGATGCTTACTGCCGCTTCCGTTGCTTCGAGACCATGCGGAACCCGCACCGGCCAGGACATCCGTATCGCTGATGGACGGGATGGGGTAGCATTACGCACGCCGCACAGCGCCCGCCCGACGCGCAATACCATCGCAACGGACTGGAGAACATGGCCCTCAAGAGCATCGGAGCCGTCATAGGCATCGTCATCCTTGCCCTTGTCATCGCTGCGCTCATTCCGAAACCCGAGTCGGAGCAGCGCCCTGCAGGCGATGGGCACGACCATGGCGCCAGCGCCCAGAAGGCCGAGCCGGCTGAGAAGCCCGAGATCGTCGAGCTGCGTGCCGGCACGGGACGTCTCGCCGAGCCCGGCGATATGGTGACCGTCCATTACGACGTGTACCTGGTGGATGGCAACAAGAAGGTCGATTCCAGCCGCGACAAAGGCCAGCCGCTGAAGTTCCTCTTCGGTGGCGGTATGGTCATGCCCGGCTGGGATATCGGGCTGCAGGGCGTTCATGAAGGCGGCAAACGGCGCCTCATTGTTCCGCCCAAACTCGCCTATGGCGAGAAGGGATCGGAGGACGGCAAGATCCCGCCGAACGCGACGCTGCGATTTGAGATCGAGGTCCTGAAGGTCGAGAAGCTGACCGATGAGCCCCTGCTCGATCCCCTGCTCAAGGGCACCGAGATGGACAAGGGGCAGGGCGACCACGCAGGCCATGACCACGGTCCCGGCGAGGGGCACGAGGGCCACACGCACTGACGCCATCCACGGCAGGCTGCATCGGAATCGCGCAGCCGGCCGGACCATGAGGACGCACCCCTCGCCGGCTAACCGCCGCGGGAATACTCCTGCAGCGACCTGATCGTGGTGTGGCCCGAGCGGGCCGCGCGTATGCCCTCGGCCGCAGCCACGGCGGCCGCCGTGGTCGTGAGATACGGGATCTTGAGGCGCACCGCGGTCTTGCGGATGTAGCTGTCATCCCAGACCGCATCCTTGCCGGCCGGCGTGTTGATCACCAGATGGATGGCGCCGTTCTGCATGTCGTCCATCAAGTTCGGGCGCCCCTCGTGGAGCTTTCGAACGGCCTGCGCCTCGACCCCGTGCTCCTCGAGATAGGTCTGGGTGCCGCGCGTTGCCACCAGCCGGAAGCCCATGTCGCGGAGCTTCCGCGCGACGCCGAGCGCAGCCTCCTTGTCCTGATCCGCCACGGTCACGAGCACCGTGCCTTCCAGCGGCAACCGCCCGCCGACGGCCTCCTGCGCCTTGAAGTAGGCCATGCCGAAGCATTCCGCGAGGCCGAGCACCTCGCCCGTCGAGCGCATCTCGGGCCCGAGCAGGGGGTCCACCTCGGGGAACATGTTGAACGGGAACACGGCCTCCTTCACGCCGTAGTGAGCCAGCGCAGGCATGAGCATATCGCGCTCTTCGAGTGAGTCGCCCATCACCATGCGGGTGGCCATGCGCGCCATCGAGACGCCGGTGACCTTGGAGACCAGCGGCACTGTGCGCGAGGCACGCGGGTTGGCCTCCAGAATGTAGACGCAGTCGTCGGCGATGGCGTATTGCACGTTCATGAGGCCCACCACCCCGAGCTCCATGGCCAGGCGCCGCGTATAGTCAACGATGGTCTGTCTGTGCTCCTGCGAGATGGTGATGGGAGGGATGACGCACGCGCTGTCGCCCGAATGTATGCCGGCCAGCTCAATGTGCTCCATGATCGAAGGCACACAGACCTGCACGCCGTCGGATACGGCGTCCGCTTCGACCTCGACGGCATTCTCGAGGAACTTGTCGAGCAACATAGGATGGTCCGGCGTGATGCCGACGGCCGCGTTGACGAATCTCGTCAGCATGGCTTCATCATACACGCATTCCATGCCCCGGCCGCCCAGCACATACGAAGGCCGAACCATGAGCGGATACCCTATCCGTTGGGCGATTGCCAGCGCCTCGTCCAGCGACGATGCTGCCCCGCTCTCAGGCTGCGGTATGCCCAGTCGGCGCGCCACCTCGGCAAAGCGCTTGCGATCCTCGGCGAGGTCTATGCTCTCGGGGCTCGTGCCAAGGATGCGGACTCCGGCTCGGCTAAGCTCCTGGGCAAGGTTCAGAGGCGTCTGCCCGCCGAACTGCACGATGGCTCCCTCGGGGCGTTCCTTCTCGTAGATTCCGAGGACGTCTTCGAGCGTCAAGGGTTCGAAGTACAGCTTGTCGGACGTGTCGTAGTCGGTCGAGACGGTCTCGGGGTTGCAGTTGACCATGATCGTCTCGACCACCATATCGCGCAGCGCGAAGGCGGCGTGAACGCATGTGTAGTCGAACTCGATGCCCTGGCCGATACGGTTGGGACCGCCCCCGAGGATCATGACCTTACGGCGCCGCGACACCGGCACCGTATCGGGCGCGTTGTAGGTCGAGTAGTAGTAGGCTGCGTCGGCCCCGGAGACGGGCACCGCCTCCCACGCTTGCCGCACACCCATCTGCAGCCGTCGTGCGCGGATCGTATCCTCAGACACCCCCAGGATCTCGGCGAGGTAGCGATCGGAGAAGCCGTCTTTCTTGGCCTGCGCAAGCAGGTGGTCCGGCGGCACGTTGCCCCGATAGCGAAGGATCTCCTCTTCGAGCTCGACCAGCTCCTTCATCTGCTGGATGAACCACCGTCCGATGTGCGTGATGGCGTGGAGCTCCTCGACGGACATGCCCTTCCGGAGAGCTTCATACATGACGAACTGCCGCTCGGATGTCGGCTCTGCCAGCCGCTTGCGCAGCTCCGAGAGCGGCGCTTCATGATGGTCGGCGGCGAAGCCCAGTCCATAGCGCTTGATCTCGAGCGATCGGATGGCCTTCTGGAGCGCTTCCTTGTAGGTCTTGCCGATGCTCATGACCTCGCCGACGGCGCGCATCTGCGTTCCCAACCGATCCACCGATCCGGGGAACTTCTCGAACGCCCACCGCGCGAACTTCACCACGACATAGTCGCCCGAAGGCGTGTACTTGTCGAGCGTGCCGTCTCGCCAGTAGGGGAGCTCCCGCAGCAGAAGGCCGCAGGCCAGCTTGGCCGATACCAGCGCGATGGGAAATCCGGTCGCCTTGGAGGCGAGCGCCGACGAACGTGACGTGCGCGGATTGATCTCGATGACCACAACGCGGCCTGTTGTCGGATTGTGGGCGAACTGGATGTTGGTGCCGCCGACCACGCCGATGGCGTCCACGATCCGATAGGAGTAGTCCTGCAGGCGCGCCTGAAGCTCGGGAGCCACCGTGAGCATGGGCGCGACGCAGTAGCTGTCGCCGGTGTGGACCCCCATCGCGTCCACGTTCTCGATGAAGCAGACGGTGATCTTGTTCCCCTCGACGTCGCGCACGACCTCGAGTTCCAGCTCCTCCCAGCCGAGGACGGATTCCTCGACCAGAATCTGCCCCACCATGCTGGCCGAGATTCCTCGCGCAGCTATCGTCCGAAGCTCTTCGACGTTGTACACGATCCCGCCGCCGGTGCCGCCCAGCGTGTATGCCGGACGAATCACCACCGGATACCCCAGCCTGTCTGCGATGCGTTCGGCCTCTTCGACGCTGTGGGCGGGATCGCTGCGGGGCATCTCGATACCGAGCTCGTTCATCGTTTTCTTGAACTCGATGCGGTCCTCGCCGCGCTCGATGGCATCCACCTGCACGCCGATGACCTGCACGCCGTACCGATCGAGCACTCCGGCCCTGTGGAGCTCGGCGGTGAGGTTCAGGCCGGTCTGGCCTCCCAGGTTCGGCAGCACCGCATCGGGCCGCTCCTTCTCGATAATCTGGGTCAGGCTCTGGACGGTGAGAGGCTCGACGTACGTGGCATCCGCCATCACGGGATCCGTCATGATCGTCGCAGGGTTGGAGTTCACGAGAACGATCTCGTAGCCCAGCGAGCGCAGCGCCTTGCATGCCTGCGTGCCGGAGTAGTCGAACTCGCATGCCTGGCCGATTACGATGGGGCCAGATCCGATGATGAGGACCTTGTGGATATCCGTGCGTCGTGGCATGCGTCCGCGCTCCTTCAGGGTGATGGGTTCCGGCGGTGCGCCGGGTCAAAGGGATCCGCTCGGCCTTCCGCCATCAGTTTATGATGTCGCGGCAGTCCTTCCTGCCTTGGAGGCGATCGGCCGAAGATATCCGCGTCAGCCGGCGCCCATGGCCTGAGCCAGATCCTCGATCAGATCGTCGCGGTGCTCGATCCCGACGCTAATGCGGATCATGCGCTCGTCTATACCCATGCGCCGCCGGGCATCCTCGGGCACCGAGACGTGGGTCATGGTCCACGGGTGCTCGATTAGCGACTCGACGCCGCCCAGCGATTCGGCCAGGGTGAACAGCTTCACCCGCTCGAGCAATCGGACCGCCGCATCGCCGGTCTGCATCCTGAAGGAGAAAGTCCCGCCTATGCCGCGCATCTGCCTCGCAGCCAGATCGCGCTGAGGATGCGAATCCAGGCCCGGATGCAGCACCTCCGCGACGGCTGGCTGCTCCTGCAGCCACCGAGCGATGGCGAGCGCGTTCGCGTTGTGGGCCTCCATCCGTATGGGCAGCGTCTTGATGCCGCGCAGGACGAGGAAGCAATCGAAGGGCGACAGCGGCGTGCCCAGCGCGTTCTGAAGGAATCCGAGCCGTTCGGCCAGCCCTTCGTCGCGCACGATCAGCGCGCCGGCGATCACGTCCGAATGGCCATTGATGTACTTGGTCATCGAATGCAACGATATGTCTATGCCGAGGTCGAGCGGGCGCTGGTTGTAGGGCGACGCGAACGTGTTGTCGGTGACTGTGATGATGCGCCTATCCCTGGCAATCGCGGCGATAGCGGCAAGATCCTGCAGGTTCATGAGGGGGTTGGTTGGCGTCTCCGTCCAGATCATGCGCGTGGCGGGCCGGATGGCCGCCTGAAGCGCATCCAGATCGCGCATGTTGACGAAACCAACCTCCACACCCTGGCGGACCGTCACGTTGGTGAGATAGCGGTACGTGCCGCCGTATAGATCGTCGTGGACCAGCACATGGTCGCCGGCATCCAGCAGCGCCAGGGCCGTCGCAACCGCCGCCATTCCTGACGCGAACGAGAAGGCGCGCGATCCGCCTTCCAGAGCCGCGAGGCAGTCCTCCAGCGCCTTGCGGGTCGGGTTGCCGCTCCTGGTATAGTCGAAGGCGCCCGGCTTGCCCACAGCCTCAAAGGCGAACGTCGAGGTCTGATAGATCGGCGGCATGACCGCTCCGTACGCAGGATCAGGGGGCTGGCCGGCGTGGATCGCGAGCGTTTCGAGGCGCATAACAGACTCCTGTGGTGATAATGCGGCATTGTACCAGTACGGCGGCCTACCGTCGGCTCTGCAAATGACGCGCGTCGTGCGCGGGGCCGCTTCGCGTGCCATGCCGTGCACGTGTGCCGGTCGGTGCGCCCTTCAGGAGTGCGGCACCACAGGGCGAATCGACCGCCGCCGGAGGGTGACGTCCGTGGCGACGAGGCTTCACGCGGTCGGTTCGTCCCGTGAACCACCTGGGGAACGGCGGAACGTGCCGCACCGCGGCGGTTTGTCGGGGCCGCAGCGTTTCGGGTATAGTGCAGCGAGGCTAAGGCACGACACCCGGGAGTGAGCAAGTGGCTCACTCTCTTTTTTGACGAAGCGTGCCGCGCGCCAATCACTTCGGTGCAATGCGGGCGATGAACCTACCCGCGCGCTGGGAGAAAACCGATGAAATGAGGTAGGCACAGCATGGCAGCAATACGCGTATCGGAACTCGCCACAGAGCTTGGCATTACCCCCGCCGAACTCCTCGTATCCCTCAAAGACCTCGGAGAGCCTGTCTCCGGTCCCACGGCGCTGGTGGACTCGGATGTAGCCCAGACGGTCCGCGAGCTCTTCGCCGAAGCGGCCGGCAGAAGGACCATCGAGCTGCCGCCCAATGCGACCGTCAAGGACTTCGCCGAGCTGGTCGGTGTCTCGGCATCGGAAGTCCAGAAGAGACTGATGGCCGAAGGCGTTCTCGCATCCCTCACGCTGCGCCTGTCGCCGGACGTCATCAAGCGGCTCGCCGCGCTCTATGGCGTGAAGGTGGAGGCCAAGAAAGACAGCGTTGCTGCTGCCAAGCCGGCTACCAAACACCGGGGCCCCGGCGGAGGTCCTCAGCCGCGGCCGCCGGTGGTGACCATCATGGGCCATGTTGATCATGGCAAGACGACGCTGCTGGATACGATTCGGAATACCAACGTCGTCGAAGGCGAGTTCGGAGGGATTACCCAGCACATCGGCGCCTATCAGGTGGACGTCGAGGTCGAAGGCGAGAAACGCAAGATCACCTTCCTCGATACGCCGGGCCACGCTGCCTTCACTGCTATGCGCGCACGAGGCGCGAGCGTTACGGATATCGTCGTGCTCATCGTGGCGGCGGATGACGGCGTCATGCCGCAGACGATCGAGGCCATCAACCATGCGCGCGCCGCAGAAGTGCCCATCATCGTCGCCGTCAACAAGATGGATAAGCCTGGCGCGAGCCCCGATCGTATCAAGACCCAGCTCACCGAGCATGGCCTGGTGCCGCGGGACTACGGCGGAGACGTCGAATGCGTGCCGATTTCGGCTCTCAAGGGCGACGGCATTGACGAGCTGCTCGAACACATCCTCTTCGCGGCCGATCTGCTCGAGCTGCGCGCCGATCCTTCAGGCGGCGCCTCGGGCGTCATCATCGAGGCGCGTCAGGAAGTCGGACGCGGCGCAGTCGCGACCGTCCTCGTTCAGCAGGGAACCCTGCGCGTGGGTGATTGTGTCGTGGCCGGCGTGGCCTATGGCAAAGTGAAAGCCATGACCAACGAACGGGGCGAGAAGCTGCAGAAGGCCACTCCCGGCACCCCCGTTGAGATCATCGGCCTATCGGCCGTGCCCCGAGCTGGAGACGCCCTGGAGGCTGTCAAGAACGAGCGGGCCGCTCGCGAAAAGTGTGAGCGACGACAGGAGCGCCAGCGCACCGAGCGCTTGGGCGCGGGGCGTCGGCGAGTGTCGCTGGCCGACTTCGGGCGCGACATTCGGGAAGGCGAGGCCAAGGAGCTCCGGCTCATTGTGAAGGCCGACGTGCAGGGCTCGGCGGAGGCGATCGTGGGAGCGCTGAACGCCCTGCCAACAGACGAAGTCGGATTGCAGATCATCCACACCGGCGTGGGCACCATCGGCGAGAACGACATCATGCTGGCCTCATCCACGGGCGGCGTTGTGCTCGGCTTCAACGTGCGGGCCGATCAGCAGGCTCAAGCCGCTGCCAACCGGGAGCATGTGGAGACCCGCACGTTCCAGGTGATCTACGAGCTCACCGAGGCCGTAGAGCGCGCCATGAAGGGCATGCTCGCGCCAGTCTATGAGGAGATTGCCCTGGGTAAGGCCGAGGTGCGCGCCACATTCCGCACGCCGCGCGGCACCGTCATCGCCGGCTGCTACGTAACGGAAGGCAAGGTCGTGCGGAACGCCGAGGCCCGCCTGCGTCGCGGCCGCGAGGTGGTCTACCAGGGGAAGATCGATTCGCTACGGCACCTGAAGGATGACGTGCGCGAGATGGCTCAGGGCTTCGAGTGCGGCATCGTCATGGAAGGCTTTGGCGACTATCAAGTGGGAGACTTCATCGAGGCCTACGAGGTGCGCCAGGTCGAGCCGTCGTGATCGGCTTCATGACGCTCTCGCTGCACATTCCGCAGTCGAGATCGCTGAAAGACAAACGGCATGTGATCAAGAGCATTCTGGAGGGAGTCCGAGGTCGCTACAACGTATCGGCTGCGGAGCTGGACGATCTCGACTCCCACCAGCAGGCCACGCTGGGTTTCGCTGTCGTGGCCAATGATGCCGCTTTCGCGCACAAGGTGCTGGAGGCTGTGCGCGCAACCGTCGAGAGCCGCCCCGAGGTGGTTCTCTGTGAAGTCTCAGTCGAGATGCTGTGAGCGGGGCGCAGAGGCAGCATCTGTGATGCCGATACCGTCCATCGCGTCCACAGGAAGACACGGCAATGTCCACAGTACGACAGGAGCAGATAGCGCGCCTGATGGTCGAGGAGATCAGCGCCATGCTGCTCCGGGACCTGAAGGACCCACGCCTCAGCATGGTGACGATCACGCATGCGGAGATATCGCGTGATCTTCGGCATGCGCGCGTCTACGTCAGCGTCATGGAGCCCGATCGGCAGCAAGAGGCTCTGGACGGTCTCAGGAGCGCGAGCGGGTATATTCGAGGCGAGTTCACGCGGCGCGCGCGGTTGCGCATAGCTCCGGAGATCGATTTCCGGCCCGACAAGGGCATCGAGCATGGCGCGCGCATATTCGAGTTGCTCAAGGAGATAGAGGCTGAGAGCCGCACCGATAGCCCAGTCGATTCGTGATGCCGCCGATGCCATAGCGTGCGCGCGAACGATTATGATCACCGGGCACGTTACCCCGGACGGCGATTCGCTCGGTTGCGTCCTTGCGCTGACACATGCTTTGCGAGCCATCGGCAAGGAGGTGACGCCGCTGTCCGTTGACGGCGTGCCGGAGATATACCGCTGGCTCCCAGGCGCCGATCAGCTCGCCGCCGATGCCGAAGGTCCCTTCGATCTGGCCATTCTGTGCGATGCCGCCACGCCCGATCGCGTGGGCGACGTCGGCAGACTTGCGCGTTCGGCCGCCGACACGGTCGTCATTGATCACCACGCCAGCGAGAGCGAGTTCGGCCGCGTTAGGGTGGTGAACCCTCGTGCGGCGGCCACCGGCGAAATCGTCTACTCGCTGCTGCGTCATATGCGGCTGCCCTTCACCAAGGACATTGCCGACTGCCTCCTGTGCGCTATCGTGACGGATACGGGCTCTTTCCGCTTCATGAATGTGACGGCAGCGACCTTCCGCGTTTCTGCCGCCCTGATGCACTATGGCGCATGCCCTGCCTGCATCAGCGAGCTGGTGTTCGAGACGCGATCACTGCCGAGCCTGAAGCTGCTGGGAAGGGCGCTGGATGCCCTGCAGGTGACACGCGACGGCAGGATTTCCTGGACCGTCATTACCGCGAAGGACTTTGCCGAGCTCGGCGCAACGGATGAGGACACCGAAGGCATCGTCACGCATGTGCGCGCTGTGCGCGGGACCGACGTGGGAGTCCTGCTGCGGGAACTGCCCGACGGCAAGGTCCGCGTGAGCCTCCGATCACGTCGCGACACGGACGTCAGCGTCATCGCCGAGCGCTTCGGCGGAGGCGGTCATGTGGCGGCAGCCGGGTGCACCCTCGAGACGAGCTTGAACGAGGCCGTGACGAGCATTCTGGGAGCGCTCAACGCCGCCCCATGACTGCGTGCTCAGACACCTCGGACCAACAGCCTGCGGCGCTCGAACAAGCGTCTGGTAAGAGCCCTCTCCTCGGCGTCGCCGTCGTAGACAAGCCCGGGGGCATGACCTCCCATGACGTCGTGAACCTCGTGCGTCGTCGCCTCGGGTGCCGCAGGGTCGGCCACGCCGGCACGCTCGATCCGATGGCGACCGGCGTGCTCGTCGTTTGCGTCGGTCAGGCGACTCGCGTGATGGAGTATCTTCAGACAGACCCCAAGGCGTACGAGGCCACGGTGGCATTCGGCATCGAAACCGACACGCTGGACATTACCGGCACGGTGACACGCACAGGCGATGCCAGCCATCTGACGCGCGCTGCGGTCGAAGATGCCCTCGCCCGCTTCCGAGGCACGATTCTGCAGGTCCCGCCGATGGTATCCGCACGCCATGTCGGCGGCGAGCGCCTCTACGATCTGGCCCGCCGCGGTCTGGAGGTGGAACGCGAGGCTCGTGCGGTGACCGTGCACTCGCTCACGTTGCAGGATTTCTCAGCGGAACCTCCGCCTACGGCGGATATCTCGGTAGTGTGCTCCGCAGGCACCTATGTCCGCACGCTCGCCGCCGACCTGGGCGCTGCTCTGGGATGCGGCGGTGCGCTTACGGCGCTGCGGAGAACGCGCGCGGGCCGTTTCACCCTCGAAGAGGCGCAGACACCGGATGGGGCGCTGACGCTTCTGCCCATCGAGAAGGCCCTCAGCACGATGCCGCAGGTCCGACTGGACGGCAACACCTTCGCTCGGCTGCGCGATGGCTGCGCCGTGGCGTGCCCGCCGGATCTTCTCGTGAGTGCGGAGGGGCCGATCCTGGTTGTGTGTGACGCAGCGCGCTATGCCATCGTAACGCGCGACGATCGGGAGCTGAGGCCTGTCAAGGTCCTGAACGCAGCGGAGACCACCCGATGAGAACCGTGCACGGACTGACCCTGGCGCCGTGCGAGGGTCCGACTGCCGTAGCCATCGGGACGTTCGACGGCGTCCACCTGGGTCATCAGGCCCTCATCCGATCCGCGGTACAGCAGGCCCACACAGGCCTGATCCGATCAGCGGTTCTCACGTTCGATCGCCATCCCCTCGAGACGCTGGATCCCCGCCGAGCTCCGCTCCTGCTCGATACGCCCGACCAGCGCCAACGCCACATCGCCGCACTCGGGGTTGATCTCCTGCTCATCGCGCCGTTCGACGATGCCATGCGGAGCATGGAGGCCGAGGACTTCGTCACCCAGGTGCTGGTCCGGGGCATGGCGGCTTCGACGGTGCACGTCGGACAGGGTTTCGTGTTCGGGAGAGGGCGGCGCGGCGATGCCGACCTCCTGCGCACGTTGGGCCGCCGTATGGGGTTCACGGTCAACGTCGTGCCCGCCGTTCTCGTCGGCGGGTTCCCCGCATCGAGTAGTCGCGCCCGCACCGCGCTGGAGGCAGGCGACGTCGAGGGCGTAGCCAGCCTGCTGGGACGACCGTTCGAGCTGGCCGGTACCGTGGTTGCCGGCGATCGCATCGGCAGGGAGCTCGGATACCCGACGGCCAACCTGCGCTGCGCCGTGCGGCAGGCCACCCCCGCCGACGGCGTCTATGCCACGACAGTCCACCTGGATGGGGTCGTCTACGCAGGCGCCTGCAGCATCGGCACGCGCCCCTCCATGGGAGGCACGCACCGCGTAATCGAGGTGCATCTGATCGGCTTCGCCGGCGACCTCTATGGCCGCGTGATCGAAGTGGCATTCCTGCGCCGCTTGCGCGACCAGCAGCGCTACGACAGTCGCGACGCACTGACGGCCCAGATCGCCCGGGACGTCCAGGACACCGCCAGAATCGTCGCCTCGTACTAGGCGTGCCCAGACACCATCCCCCACGCTCGCACAGGCTCACCGGAAGTGCTCGTCCGTACGCTTGCCGGAGGGGAACTGCACCACGGCGCCAACGCGTATGAAATGCACGAAAGATGCGGGTGCGCCATGCACAACCTTGCGCTCCCGCGAGGAGGGCATTCGATGGTTGCAGATATATGGTCGCGCCCGAAGGCGCGTGCGGGAATGCTGATCGCCGCGTTCCTGGTCGGGTGCGCTCTGACAGGTTCGTTGTTGACGCGGCCCAGTCTGGCCGAAGGAGCCTATCAGGCACGTACCCAGACCGCCGCGATCAGCGATGCCGCGCTTGCACAGCGGACGTCGGGTCTGGCTTCGCTCGAAGATGGCTTCGTGGCCATAGCGCAGCGCGTGCTTCCGACGGTGGTTTCCATTCGAGCCCGCCGGACCGTGCAGGCCGGCGGCGATGTGCCGGATATCAATGACCTGTTCCGCGACTTCTTCCGAGGACCGGGCGGCGAGGGGCCGGAGTTCCGCCAGTTCCCGCGCGGTTTTCGCGCCGAGGGCGGCGGCAGCGGCGTCGTCATTCGTCCCGATGGCTGGGTGCTCACCAACGATCATGTGGTTGGCGGAGCCGACAAAGTGACCGTGAAGCTTGAGGACGGCAGGGAGTTCGACGGCACCGTTCGACGCGACTACCGCAGCGACCTCGCCGTCGTCAAGATTGATGCCAGGGATCTCCCCGTCGCTCAGTTCGCCGACTCCGACAAGGTGCGCGTGGGACAGTGGGCGCTCGCGTTCGGCGCGCCGCTGGCGCTCGACGACACGATGACCCTCGGGATCATCAGCGCCAAGAAACGCCAGCAGGCCATCGCCGAGGGAACCGAGGGGCGGTTCTATCCAACGTTGCTGCAGACCGATGCCTCCATCAACCCGGGCAACTCAGGCGGTCCGCTGGTGGATGCTACGGGCCGGGTCATCGGGATCAACGTGGCGATCAAGTCGCCGACGGGCGGCAACGTGGGTATCGGTTTCGCCATCCCGTCCAACACGGCGAAGCAGATTTCCGACGCGTTGATCAGCAAAGGCAAGGTGGTTCGCGGTTTCCTTGGCGTCGTACCCACCGCGTTGACGCCGGCCCAGCGTGAGAAGTACGGCGTCAAGTCGGGCGGCGCGCTCGTCGAGACGGTCAGCGAGAACACGCCTGCAGCCAAGGCAGGTCTTCAGCCCGAGGACGTCATTGTCAAGGTCAACGGCAAGGACATCGAGGATGACGTGGACTTCCGCAACGTCATTGCCTGGACCAATCCTGGCGAGACCGTCGAGATCGTCGTGCGGCGAGGCGGCAAGGACGTCAAGCTGACCGCCAAGCTCGAAGCAGCTCCGGACCTAGGGGTCGCCGACGCCTCCGGCCCGAGCGCCGGCGGAAGCAAACTGGGGATCAAGGTTGAGCGCGTGACGCCGGACAGCGCGCGCAAGTACAACCTCGGCGACATCCAGCGCGGCGTGGTGGTAGTTCAGGTCGAAGCCGGCAGCCCGGCCGACGAGGCAGGTGTGCAGCCCGGCGACGTGATCCTGCGGGCCAACGGAAGAGAGATGACGGCGCCCGCCGACCTTGACCGAGCCCTCAGCGGCGTGAAGTCAGGGGACCGGATTCCGCTGGTCATTCGTCGAGAGAACGCTCGTACCCTCGTCACGGTTGTAGCGCCGTAGCGTACGGGACTTCATCCTCCCCCTCCCCAACAGACGGCCCCTCCGGTGCGAACCGGAGGGGCCGTGGTGCTCGGGCAGAGCGACAACGGGACCCTAATGCCCGGCGCATCTCGGGCAGACGGGCCCCTCCTCGATGATCACCTCGACGGCGGACGACGAGCCGGGCTCAGCGACTACCTCGGCCAGCGCATCCTCGTCAGGCAAGTTCTCGGCTTGAATCTTGGCTGCCGAAGCAGGCACCACCCGAACAGGTCGCCCACACTCCGGGCAGACGATCTGCTTGCGAACTCGTGCCGGTGACATGACGTGCTCCTTTGCTCGCGCCGATCCGCGCATGGTATGGTAACCGATACGAGCCGCATTCGGCAAGCCGATCTGGATCGGGGGATTCCGACCGGCGGTCGGGTATACTGTCATGCTGCACCGCCTAGCAGGAAACCCTCCATGGTTCGATCGGATGACCCCGACATACCGCCGCAACGCGCGCCTTTCGGTGCGTTGTCTGCGCACGGGTGCGCCGGGGCATCCGAAGCATGGCACTGTCCTGGCGCGATGCGTTCCTCAGTGTAGCTCCCTCGCTTTCGGTCTGAATGCCGCAGCCCCTTGCCGCACCAGTCTGTCCATGCCAACGGCCTGCTACGCACATGCCCGATGGCACGGGGGCTCAGCATGAATGGGCTGCTTCGCAGGTTCTCCCCGATAGGACCGTTCATCCACGGCTTGCGATGGGCCGACGGCGTGGTACTCATCGGCATTGCCGTGGTCGTCTACGTAGGCGCGGAACTCGCCGCCCATGCGCCGGCGATCACGCGTGGACCCGCGGTCTCATTGCAGCCGTCGACTCTGCCGCTCTATGCCGCGCTCTCGGTCTCACGGATGGCGCTGGCCTACGCGCTGTCCCTTGTGTTCACGCTGGTGTACGGCTATGCAGCCGCGAAGAGTCCGACCATTCGCCAGTTTCTCCTGCCGTTACTCGATGTGCTCCAGAGCGTGCCGATCCTGTCGTTCCTCCCCGTCGTGCTGCTCGGACTGGCCACCGTACTGCCCGAGCGCGTGGCGGCAGAAGCGGCGTCGGTGGTGCTCATCTTCACCAGTCAGGCGTGGAACATGACGTTCTCTTGGTATCAGTCGCTTACCACCGTGCCGGGTGATCTGCGGGAAGCTTCTGCGATCTTTCGGTTCAATGCCTGGTTGTCGCTCAAGCATCTGGAGCTGCCCTTCGGGGCGATCGGCTTGCTGTGGAACAGCATCATGAGCTGGGCGGGCGGGTGGTTTTTCCTCATGGCCGCCGAGATGTTCACCGTGGGACAGCGGGACTTCCGTCTGCCCGGCATCGGTAGCTATCTCCAGACAGCAGCCGATCGGGGCGACATGACCGCCATCGGGTGGGGGCTCGGCACGCTCATCCTCGTCATCGTCGGCCTCGATCAGCTTGTCTGGCGACCTCTGCTGGTGTGGGCCGACCGCTTCAAGCTGGAGATGGTGAGCGGCGCGACAGAGCCGAGCTCGTGGTTCTTCGACATACTGCGCACTTCGGCTGTGGCAAGCTGGTTCACGGCGAGCGTCATCCGTCCGATCGGCGAGCGGCTTGATGCAGCCATGGCGCGCTGGTTGGCGCCCATCCGGCCCGGCACGGCTCATACGAGGAGGAGCGGATGCGCATCGGCTTTCATCGTGCTGGCCGCCGTGGGGCTGGCCTATGGGGCCGTCCGGGCGGTCGGGATGTTGCTGCACGTCCCTGCAGACGAGTGGACCGGGATCGCGCTCGGTCTCCTCGCGACTCTGGCGCGGGTCGCAGCGGCGATGGCGATTGCGCTTGCCTGGACGGTTCCGGTCGGAGTTGCCCTCGCAACCAATCGCAAGATCGCCGACTGGCTGCAGCCCGTGATTCAGATCACGGCATCGGTGCCTGCGACTGCGTTGTTCCCGGTCCTGCTGTTGTTCATGCTGGGGCTCCCCGGCGGACTGAACATTGCGGCCGTCATGCTGATGCTCATGGGCACTCAGTGGTACCTGCTGTTCAACGTCATTGCGGGCGCCAGCGCGATACCGCAGGACCTGAAGTACACCTCGGCCCTGATCGGCATGAGCCCATGGGAGCGGTGGCGAACGCTCGTGATTCCGGCGCTCTTTCCCTACATCATCACCGGCGCGATCACCGCGAGCGGCGGCGCATGGAACGCCAGCATCGTCGCCGAGTACTCTCAGTTCGGCGGCAAGACGGTCTTCACCGCCGGCATCGGTTCCATGATCGCCCGGGCCACTGCGGCGGGAAACTATCCTCTGCTGCTGGCGGCTACTCTGGCGATGATCGTTTCGGTGGTGCTGATCAACCGCGTCTTCTGGCATCGGCTGTACCGCCTTGCCGAGACACGCTACAGAATCGAGGGGTGATATGAACGACAACGCGCTGGTCAAACTGCGGCAGATCACCCAGACCTACCGATCGGGGCGCAAGGAGTTCGTCGCCATCCGCGACGTCAACATCACCGTCGGAGAGAGCGAGTTTGTGGCCTTGCTCGGTCCATCGGGATGCGGCAAGAGCACCCTGCTGCGCATCACAACCGGCCTCCAGAAGCCCACGGAAGGCCGGGTGCTCTATCGCGGCAGACCGCTCGATGGGGTGAATCCGCACGCCACGATCGTGTTTCAGACCTTCGCACTGTTTCCGTGGCTGACCGTGCGGCAGAATGTGGAAGTGGCTCTCAAGCCCCGCGGCTTCTCGCCCGAGCAGCGCGCCCAGCGAGCCGAGGAGCTGATCAGCCTCGTCGGACTCGACGGATTCGAGACGGCGTTCCCGCGCGAGCTGTCGGGCGGCATGCGCCAGAAGGTCGGCTTCGCACGCGCGCTGGCCGTAGCGCCGGAGCTCCTATGCCTCGACGAGCCGTTCTCGGCTCTGGATGTGCTGAGCGCGGAGAGCCTCCGAGGCGAACTCCTTGAGATGTGGACGAGCGGCACGATGCCCACGAAGGCGATATTGATGGTGACCCACAGCATCGAGGAGGCGGTCTTCATGTCCGACCGCATCGTCGTGATGGACAAGGAGCCAGGCCGAGTCGTGGCCGATGTCATCGTGGATCTGCCGCACCCTCGCGATCGGAGCTCGCCGCGCTTTGCTGCGCTTGTTGACCATGCGTATGCGACCCTCGCAGGCCAGACACAGCCGGAGCATGTCGAGATCGGCACGGCCCCGGGCCAGCCGGGCCGCACGCGCGCCTTGCCCAACGTGCCAGTGGATGTTCTCGAGACGCTGCTCGAGTACGTGGCGGACCTCGGGAAGCCCGCAGACCTCTTCCGACTCACGGAAGCGCTTCACATCGATTCGGATTACGTCCTTCGTCTGTCGGAAGCGGCCGAGCTCCTTGGCTTTGCCACGGTGGCGCAGGGCGACATTGATCTGACGCCGCTGGGCGAGGCATTTGCCGAGGCCAGAATCGTCGCCCGCAGGGAGATATTCGCCACGCGCCTGCGTCGTCTCCCGCTCATCCAGTGGCTGCTGGGCCTGCTGAACGCTGCCAACGACCGGCGGCTGGAATACGATGTCGCCTTGAAGGCTCTGGAGCTGGAGTTTCCTCCCGACGAAGCCGAGCGTCAGTTGGACCTAGCCATCGAGTGGGGGCGCTATGCCGAGCTGCTGCAGTATGACGACGACGGCGAGGTCCTCTATCTGGAGAGCGACCAGATCGGCGCCAGCCGTTAGGCCCGCCTAACGGCCTGCGATGATCTCGTCGAGGCGCTTGCGGAACTCGGACAGCGGAAGACCCCCGTCTTCGATCGTGAGCCAGCCGTTGTAGCGCGCGGCCTCCAGCGCGCTGCGCACCGCGGGCCAGTTGACACTGCCATCACGCGGATGCACGAAACTCCCGCTGCGGCCGTCGGGCGCGAGCTTGTAGTCCTTGATGTGCACTTTGGCGATGAGCCTGCCGAGCGTGCGGATCCAGACCTCAGGCGGCACCAGATACTTCACATGGTTGCCCACGTCGAAGTAGGCCTTGACCCACGGGCTCTTGAACGATGTCACGAGGTTCTTGAACAGGTCGGGGCGCGACCACAGGTTGTGCCAGACGTTCTCCAGAGCGATCGCCACCTTGAGCTCGGCAGCCAGAGCGACCAGCGGTCCGATGTCGGCGTGCGCCTTGTCCGTCGCTCGATCATGAGCCTCCATGTACTCGCGGTAGGGCGCGTTGTCGCCGGCCACCACTTGCTTCAGATAGCCGGTCTTGGGGTCGAACTTGATGTCCAGTTCCCACGGCTCGGGCATCTTCATGCCGCGGACGGCGCCGGGCACGATGAGAACCGCGTCGGCCCCATAGGCGTGCGCGGCGCGCAGCGCCTTCTCCAGAATGCCCGGGTCCCATCCGGCCAGCACCGAATGGATCCGCATGCCCATGTTTTCGGCGATTCGTCGGCACTCTCGGGCTTCATCCTCGTGTATGACGCCCGCCTCGACGCCCTCGAAGCCGGCCTCCTTGAGCGGACGCAGGGCAGCCTCGTCGGGCTTGCCGACGATCATGGCGCCGTACAGCTTCGTGCGATAGGTCTTCGTCTGTGCATCCGCGCCGCTCGCAGCCAGGCCGAGCGCCAGCGCGCCCGAAGCCGCCACGAACTCGCGTCGAGTGGTCGCAGTCTCCTGTTCCATCGTATCGTCACCTCCGGTTGATGGAAGGGAGGTTCTGTGCGGAGATTCGTATCTCCTTCTTGACGCGGGCTGGTTCGGGGGACCGCTGACGATGGTGCGGTGGGAGCTGCAACATGCCGGCGAGACGCCGGCGCTTACGGGAGCGCGGTGGCTCCGCGCTCCCGTTCCTGATCCCCTCAGCGCATGCGGGGCAGCTCGACCGCTCGGACGAAGTCGAGCGCAAGGAGCGCATCGAGCTTCTCAACAGCGATCGTGCCCAGCAGCAGTTTCTTTGGGCGCAGTTCAGCAGAGAGCACGAACCCGGCTTCCTTGAGCTTCTTCAGCCCGTCGGCGGGCAGATCGGTGAGCCACACCTGTATCTCCAGCTTGCCCGCGGCTCCCTTCGCCAGCCTCTCGCGAAGCTCCTTGCTGAGCTTGGCCTGCCGGAGAGCGGCGCGCCGCTGCTCGGGCTTCATGCGCTCCAGCGCCTTCTCACCCTCTTCGCTCAGAACCTTCTTGCCGGCGGCCTGTTCGAGGCTTTCATTGGGCGCGCTGTCGGATCGAAGTTTCACGCGGCTTGCGGGTGCAGCGGCCGCAGGGCTGCCAAGCGAGTAAGCCATGCCTGCTCCGCCGAGTCCTCCAGCGATTGCAGGCGCCCGTCCGGCTGACCGCGCCATCTTGAGCGCAACACCCCTGTCGCGCGACTCGCCGAAGATTCCCTCGTATGCGACGCCTTCGGGCATCTCTACCGGCACACCCACCGTGCGCTGCTTGCCGCCGACGTTGACGACCTTCTGCTCGACGGCGACGAATGAGGTGTACTGACTCATGAGCCGATGCTCGAGAGCGACCCGCACGATGGCATCCTTGATGTCGCCGTTGGGGTTGCCCGTCTGAGCTCCCACCCAGTCCTGGCGCTGGAGGTCTTCGATCTTCTCGCGAGCCCACAGCGTTGAGATGGCGCCGCCGTCGGCGTCCTTATCGGGAAGGCTAACCTTGATCCGGCGGCTCCACGGCTGGCCGCGCAGCGTCCCGCTGACCGTTATATAGCCCTCGGCTGCCCGCGTGTAGCGCCCCTTGAGAATGACCGGCTGCGCGGTGAAAACGTCGGGAATGTGGCGGGGATACACTTCCTCAACGGGCAGTCCGCCCCAGTCTACGGAGACGTCCAGGAGCAGAGGCGAGGAGATCCTGCGATAGAAACGCGCGGCATGGTAGGCGCCCGGAGCGTCGAGGAACACGTAGTCAGAGGCGCCCTTGCCCTCGCGGGCCATGCCCTCGATGAGGAACCGGTTCACGGAGTTGCCGATGCCGATGGGGAACATGCGCGCCTCTCCGCGGTGCTTGCCGATGTACTCGATGATCTGCATGTCGTTGCCGACATAGCCGTCGGTCAGGTAGCAGACGATGCGCAGACGCCCCGGATCGCGAGGTATCTGGAGGGCGTAGTCTACCGACTTGAGGATGTCGGTGCCGCCCTGTCCCTCGATGGGCTCCAGCCACTTGAGCGCCTTCTCGATGTTCGCCTTCGTGGCCGGCACGGGGGCCTCAAAGCAGGGGAAGACCTCGGTGTTGAAGCCTATGAGCTGGAACGTGTCGCCGGGGTTGAGGTTCTTCAGACAGTGCGCCATGGTCTCCTTGGCCTTCTTGATAGGCCAGCCGCTCTGCGAGCCAGTCTGGTCAATGACGAAGACCATCTCCTTCGGCGAGACCATGTCCTGCGGCGGAGCCGCCGGCGGCTGCATGATGAGGGTGAAGTAGCCATCATCCGAGCCCGGCCGGACGTAAGTCAGGATTCCCTCTGCGAGCTGCGATCCAGCCGCCGTGAAGCGGAGCACGAAGTCCTTGTTCGGGATGGTCTTCTGATCTTGCAGCTTGACTAGGGCGCGGTTGGGGCCGTTCGGAGTCACAGTGACCTTGTGCAAGGCGCTCCTGACCTCCTGAATCGGCAGGCCCGCGTCGAGGTTCACTGTGACGGATATGTCGTGCCCGGCGCGCGTTCCGGGCGGCGTGATGGGCGGCGTGATCTTGTCGGCGTCCGTGACGACGGAGGTCTTCCCGGGGTCGTCATAGATGACCTTATCCTTGCTGGGCGCGCCCCTCTCGCCGGGCCTGCGATAGCCGCCGCTCGGCGTGAACCGCGGACCGACCACCATGGGATAGGTGAACTCGTAGCGGCCCTCTTCGTACTTGAGCAAGTTCACATAGCTGATGGTGATCTTCACGTCGCTGCCGGGCATGATGTTGGCCACGGCCTGCGTGAAGATGTTGGGCCGCTCCTGATCCAGCAATGCCGCTGCCTGCCCGCGGGCCTTTGCCTCCTCGTAGACGACACGAGCGTCTTCACGCCGCATGATCTGCCCCTTGATAACCCGCTTGCCGATGACCATCGTCATGTCGTCAACGGCCGCGTCCTCGGGCAGCGGGAACGTGTAGATCGCCTCGATGGGTTCTTTCGACGGGTTGGCAAACTGCTGCGTCACGGTGACGCGGGCCACGTAGCCCGCAATGTCCGCGACAACGTCGGTGTGCTGAAGCGGACAGAAGCCGGCCGGCTTGCCTGCTTTGTCGAGTATCTGCAGTGCGCCGGGCGTCTCCTGCTGGGAGACGGTGACGGCGTCCTGGCCCTGACGGGATGCCCTGGCCGCGGCCTGAGCGGATCCCGATCGGCGCCCCGTCTGTCCGCCGACTCGCTGGATGGAGGCGCAGGCTGAGAGGACGATCAGCGCCGCCAGCGCTCCTCCATAGCGGAACATCCTTGCCCTGGTCCATGTCGGTGTGTTCATGATGCGTTCTCCGTTCTGCCCCGAGGCCGCCACGGCTGCAGGGCCAAGCTATCGAACGATGATCCAACCTTCGGTCTGTACGGCGTCCGGAGGCGCGACCCCCTGACGCAGAGCCCGGACGCGTTCGGGCGAGCCTATGATGTTGCGTGTTTCGACGTCGCGTCTCTTACTGCTGTCGGCCTGCATGGCCGCCGGGGCCCGGCCCGCGCGCATCATTCCCCCGCCGAGACCCGCCGGCGCCGATCGGGCGGCGGAATCGTCCGAGGCGCGCGTCTCCTCGGCTTCGGCGATCGGTCGTGCGGCATAGCGGATTGCGTCGCCCTGATGTGACAGCTCCCAGCGGATGCCCAGCGCGCGTCCCATCTGGCGCATCACCTCGCGCAACGGCCTATCCTCGCAATGGACCGCCAGGGGCTCGGTGGCGATTGCCTCCGATAGAACGATGGCGACGCCCGTGGTTGCGCCGATCTTGCCGGCGAGATCCGCCAGAGCGATCTCGTCCTCGGCCAGTGTGATCCTCTGCAGGAGACGCGCGTCGCCCACGGAGGAGTCCTTGACGAGATCGCGGCTGAGCGGTTCGGTACGATTGAGATAGGCAACGTCAGCGCTTGGGGCTTCCGGCGTCCGGGCTGCCCTGAGCGCCATTCTCTCGCTCACCGCAGGCACAGGGGCCGACTCGGGAGCCTGCACCTTCCGTGCAGGCGGCGCAACATCCCGCTCAGCTAACGGCGCCGCCGGCCTGTCGGCGAAACCGGCGGCAGGCGGAGCAGGCGCGCTTCCGGCGGTGGCCGCTCGTCCCGGACCGGCTGCCCCCTTCGCCTCAGCCCTCTCCTCTAGCCGCTTGCCTCTCGCCTCACGCTTCTCGCCTTGCGCCTTCTGCGCCGTGGTGTTCTGTAGAGTGGGCGCGTCCGCCCTTTCAGCGCGTTCGGCTGCCTTTGGGGTTTGTATGGGCGGAGCCGCCTCGTCGCCGAGGCGACCGCGGATCACCACCACCAGCGCCGCTGCGGCTGCCAGGGCCAGCGCCGGTCGGAGTCCGGGGAAGCTCAGCACGGTTGCCCATCGGCCCCGCGGACGCTCGCGGCGCGACTCCTCGATCCAGCGGTTCACTGCGCGCCGCGCCATTCGCTCGGGCACCGGCGCGTCCTCCAGACCGGCCAGTATGTCGGCAATCTCACCGGGAGTCAGGGGCTCTGTCTCTGCCATGTCAGCCCTCCGCCTCGATGGTCCTGGCTCGCCACACGGCCAACGCCTTCCTCGCCCGGTAGAGCTCGTTTTCGACCTTCTTCGCATTCCAGCTCATGGTGGCCGCGATCTCTTCCACGCTCAGGCCCTGCACGTCTTTGAGGATCAGCGCGGCGCGCTGCGCTTCGGTCAGGACCCCGAGGGCATCGAGCGCGAGCCGATGGCGGATCGTGGTCTCCTCAAGATCCGGGCTCGTGCTGGCCATTCGCTCGGCCGCCTCCATGGGCGCCGTCGGCTTGCGAGAGCGTTTCCATTCGATGCACACGTTCACCGCGATCCTCTGTAACCAGGTTCGGACTGAGGCTTCGCCTCGAAATCCGGCCAATCCGCGCATAGCCCGCAGGAAGGTCTCCTGCACCGCATCCTCGGCGTCGGCGGCATTGCGTAGGATGCCGAGGCAAAGATGGTAGAGCGGCTTCTCGTAGGGCGTCAGGAGCCGTTCGAGCGCGAGGCGATCCCCCGCCCGGCATCGAATCATCAGCTCCTTGTCGGAGACGGTCTGTTCAGGTTGACCGTCTGCCGCGTGCTGCGCCTTCACGCCATGCACGCGCCGCCTCCCTTTGCGCTTCTATGACCGATTAGACGAATCATCGGCGCCAAAACACTCAGCCATATCGGGCATCGTCATAAATGCTGCCGCGAAGGGTCAGGTGTTCCCGAATGCGCCCGCCTGCGGTCTATAGTAACAGGCTACGCATCCGTTGTCGCGTCGTACGGTATCGGGTGCGGCTTCTCATGAAGGGAACCGAACGATGAACAGAGTGTTGATCGGGTGTGCCGTCCTCGTCATGGCGTCGTCAGCCATGGCCCAGCCCGGCAGGCCCGGAGGGCAGCAGCGAGCCGGCGGCGGTCGCCCCGGCGGTATGCGCATGCCGGGCATGCGCATGATGGACAGACCGCTGACCCTCTCGATGACCCCATCGGCTACGCTGAAGGCGGTGTTCAAGCTCTCCGAGGATCAGGAGAAAAAGATCGCCGCGATTCAAGAGAAGGCCGGGCAGGACGTGCGCGGACTCTTCCCCCGGGCTGAGCGTGGACAGCGACCGGACCAGAAGGCGATCCAGGCCGCCATGCCGAAGTTCGAGGCGCGCATGAAGAAGGCGGATGCCGAGATCAGCGCCGTGCTTACGCCGGCCCAGCGTAAGGCCGTGCCCGCAATGCTGAAGGAGATGCACGCACTCCGCGGCGCGGGTTTGCCCATGTCTCTGGCGGGCTCGCTGAAGCTGACGGCAGCCCAACTCGCCAAACTGGACGGCATCGGCAAGGCGCGGAGCCTCAAGCAGCAGAAGGCGTTCGCCGAGATGCAACAGAGCGGTGACCCGGGTCTGGCCTTTCAGCAGATGGGCCAGTTGCGGGACGCGGCCCGGAAGGAAGCTATGGGGGTTCTGAACGCCCAGCAGAAGGCTGCCGTGGAGAAGTGGGAGAAGGAGCATCCACGGCGCCAGTTCGGCGGGCCCGGCATGGGGGGCCCCGGTATGGGTGGTCCCGGCGGACGCATGGGCGGTCCCGGAGCGCCCGGCGGACGCATGGGCCGTCCGGGCGGGCAACCCGGCGCAGGCGGAGCCCGAAGAGGTCCCGGACCGCAGTAGATACGCTTCATATCACGGACACGACGGAGGCTCTGCGACGGCGTCGAGCGGCTGTCGCAGAGCCTCCGGAATCCGAGGACGGCGAGTCCCCCGGCAACCCGCCATCGTGACCCTCACGTCCGACCCTGCGGAGCGTCAGGCCCTCGTCACTACATCATCTGTACGGCCCGTGGTCGCTTGCCGAATCACGCGCCTGAGTGTGCGCTACTGCGCCACGACCCGTATCTGCTTCGCCATCCCCTCGTTGAAGATTCGCATGTCATCGTCGGTCCAGCCGGTCCACGGCGGTTTCACCGGGTCCGGATCGTAGATGTCCTGTTCCCATGAGCGCGCGGCCCCGCCGCACATGATGCCGCCTTCGTCGTCGCGGCAGCCCGGGATGGCGTCTGCACGCAACAGGGCAGACACGGGTTTGTAATAGGGAGGCAGCTCGACGCCGTTGACGGTCTCGTAGATCAAATAGCCGGAGGCGTTCGGGTCGAGCTTCCAAACCGCCCAGACTCCCAGCGCGGCATGCCACCTGTAGGGGCGCGTTGTGCTGACCAGCGTCCAGTCGCTGGCGATGTAGCTTAGTTTGCGCACAGACGCGTTCGGATCGCGGACCTGGATCGTGCGCGTTGCCGTCCCGATTGGAATGCGCTTGCCGCCCGTCAGTTCACGGTACGCGGTCACGCTTGCCGTGTCCGAGCCCGGGCTGTCCCCTGCGTAGAAGGCGACATAGGAGCTTGAGGTTGTGAAGGGGGCGGACTGGCCGGAGTCGCTCTTCAGCACTCCGTGCGCGTTCCCGCAGGTCCAATCAAAGCTGACCCTGGTTGCCGGAGAGACAGAGGGAAGGATGGATGCGTACAGTCCCTTCGTCTGGTTACGGGTCGTTTCCCAACCTGTATCCAATAGGCCGTTCGTCGCGGAGATTCCTGCATGCGATGACACGATATCGGTTGGCGCTGCCAATCGCGTAAGGCACGTGTCTGGATCGGCCCGAGAATGAGGTAAACAGTCTTGGGTCGCTTGGCCCGGCAATCCCCCAACGGAGTATCGTGATTCTGCGCCTCCAACTGCTGTGTGTCCTGTCGTTGATGACGCCCATGCTCATCACTCCCAGTCTTGCCGACTCGACTGTCCGGCGCGAACTGCAGGCAGTGCGCGTGTCGGCGCCGCCGACGATTGACGGCAAGCTCGACGACGCATGCTGGAAGAGCATCGAGCCGACATCGGGATTCACCGATGAGATGCTGGGCACGCCGGTGAAGGATCAGACCATTGTCTGGATCGGCTACGACGACATCGCGATCTATGCAGCGTTCCATGCCCTCGATGCCAATCCCGCTGGCATCATCGCTCAGGAGACCAAGCGCGGAGCCGAGTTCTTCAGGGAAGATCGTGTTCGGCTACGGGTGAACCCGTTCAACAGCAAGCGCCAGGAAGACGAGAGCGAGATCAACCTCAACGCCCTCGGCACCCAGATGGCCGAGTTCGCCGGCGGGCGCGCCAACAAGCAGGAGTGGGAGGGAGCGTGGCAGGGCGCCGCTCGGATCGTGGAGGATGGATGGATCGCCGAGATGGCGGTGCCCTGGACGTGCTTCGTGCGGCCACCGTCGGACGGGAAACCCACCACGATCGGCATTAACTTTGACCGATACCAGGCCCGCACACAGATCAAGTCCTACTGGAGCAACCTCGGCAGACACGAGCGGCGAGAGCTTGGCGGACAATGGGTCGGCGTGGTCCTGCCGCCGGTCCCTGCGGAAAGGCCGCTGTCCGCGCTTCTCTATGCCTATGGCGGCTATGATGACGGCACCGCAGCCGCACGAGCCGGACTGGATGCGCGCTACCGCTTCAATCCCTCATTCACCGGCGTGTTCACGCTGAACCCGGACTTCTCCAACGTCGAGGGCGCCGTGACGAGCATTGACTTCTCGTATTCGGAGATCCTGCCCGACGAGCGGAGACCCTTCTTCCTCGAAGGCGGCGACTATGTGAAGTCGCCGCTCTACAGCGTGCGCCCGTTCGCCAGCGTCCGGCTCGGCGCGCTCGATGCCGGAGCCAAGCTATTCGGCAGGGTGGGCGCAAGCACCGACCTCGGGGTGATGGCCGGTTTCGACGGCGGCGGCAAGACCGATGCCGTAGTGAACGTGCGGCATCAGTTCTCGCCGTTCGACACGCTGACGTTGCAGGGAGTGAGCAGCACGGGCGCCGGCATCAACAATCAGATCGGCGTCGCCGTGGGGCGCATACGCCGAGGCGACTGGATGCTGCAGGGCGCCTATGGCAAGTCCGCCGACACGACGGGACCGGGCGAGATGACGGACATCTGGCTCTATTGGGGCTCGCTGGGATGGTACGGCAGCATTAACTACGAGCAGACCAGTCGCAATCTGCGCGCGCGCAACGGCTATGTCAGTTTTCTCGATCAGAAGGGCGCGGCAACACAGATCGGCTACTGGTCGAAGTGGCGCAGCGGACCGTTCCGGAGCGGCTCGTTCGAACTTCGCTTCGACAAGTACGACCATCTGGACGGATCGAGCTTCCGCGATCAGATCTCGGTTGAAAGCGACTTCGAAACGGCTAGCCAGTGGGCGCTGGGGGCCGAGGTCAGCTCCGGCACGTTCGAAGGACAATACGACCGACGGTTTTCCGTGAACCTCAAGTACCCCGCCGGAGAGCAGTTCCGCTACGGAGCGCTGAGGGCCGCAACCGGCCGCATTCAGGGCTCGAACTACAGCCTGTTCGGACCCTCGGTGACGTGGCGATTCTTCGATCGTCTGTCGGCAGGTCTCTCATCGGAAGTAGTTCGGCGCAACGGCACCCGCGAACAGCACATCCTGACTCTCGCCTACGACATCGCCCGGGATCAGGCTCTCGGCGGCAGGCTGATCCGACGGCGCAGCGGCACCAACGGCTACCTCAGCTATCGCAAGTCGGGTTACGGCGGTACCGAGTACTTTCTCATCCTCGGCGACCCGAATGCCGACTCGTTCGTGAGCCGTCTGGTTGCCAAGGTGGTGACACCGCTGTAATCGTCACCATGCGGCGGGCGTCTTGCCGGGCTTCCATGCTGCATGGTCGCGAAAGCCGAACGGCGACGGCGAGTATCTGCCTGCCAGCGAGACATCGAGCCCCTCGCGGATCCGATCCTCGAGCCCAACAGCCCACAGCCCCGCATGGACCAGCAATCGGCGATTGCCTTCGTGGACGAGGTCCTGAGCGGAGGCCATCGTGCACGTGAACACGCGCGCCGTCTTGCCCGACTCGCCCCGGTACGAGCGGATCCACGCGACGGGCATCATGGGATCGTTCTTCGCCGCCACGGGTGCGGAACCCGGGTCCATGGTCTCGGTGACTTCCCCCAGCACGAGCGGGACAGCATCGCCGGTCAGCGGCAGGCGCACCGTGTAGACGTCGGTGGGACTGAACAGACTGCCAGGCTTGATGCCCCGCAGGATGGGATGCGCTGTCTGTCCGGGCGCAGGCACGCCGCGCGTGCCTTCTTTGCCGTGAATGCCGTGATGGCTGATCCATGTCTCGCCGAGGACGCGTCTGCCGAATCCGCCCTCCCACTGCGGCTCCGCGGAGTCCCAGGAGAAACGACGAAACGCCCCCTCGGAGAGCTTGAACGCATGAGTCGCGGTCCGGAGGCCTATGATCGGTTTGCCGCTCTCCACATACGCCGCAAGATGCCGCATCTGATCGTCAGGGAGATTGCGGAAACGCGTGAACAGGATCAACAGATCGGCCGAGCGCAGATGGTGGAGCCCCGGGATGTTGTCGGTGACATTGGGGCACACAGCGCCGTCCTGCGGGTCGACGGCAAAGAGCACCACGCACGAGAATCCCTGCCGCGCCAGTATGCGCGCGAGCTGCGGCAGCATCTCCTCGGAGCGGTACTCCTCGTCGCCGCTCACGAGCACGACACGTTTGCCTGCGGCTGGCCCGTGGCCCGGCTGGATCGTGAGCCAGGGATCCGCTGCCCAGTTCAGGACCATTCCCAATACCAGAGGAGCTATGTTCATGGCAGATGATCCCTCCCGGTTGACATGCCGTCGCGTAGTTCGCCCGGCGAGCCGCAGCATCCTGCCTACCTGCGTAACGTTCGCAAGCGGCACCGTTTGTCGCATGCCCCTGTGCTATAATCTCTGCGCACTGCTAGCGGAGGATTCAATAGAGTGAAGCGCACGTATCAGCCGAAGAACCGCAGGAGGAAGCGGGTTCACGGCTTTCTGAAACGAATGGCCACCAAAGATGGACGCAGCGTGCTCAAGGCACGGCGTCTCAAGGGTCGGCATCGCATTACGGTCTAGCGCGCCCCGTCCAGGGGTTAGCGCCGCGCCTACGCATGGCGGCTCACTGCCATAGACGCCCATGCTGCCAAGGGCCAATCGCCTTCGCCGTACCTCAGATTTTCGCGAGGCGTTCGCCAGAGGGCAGTCGTATGGCCACAGGTTCCTCAAGATGGTCGTGCGCCATCATGAGGGACCTTCGCCACGCGTGGGCCTTGTGGTCAGCAAACGCATCGGTCGCGCCGTATGCCGCAACCGCGTGAAACGCCTGTTGCGCGAGGCATGTAGAATGCACGTGGGCCGCTGGCGCCCCGGCGCCGACGTGGTGCTCGTTGCTCGCGTCGCCATTCGGGGCGCCTCGTTCAGAGCCGTCGAGGCCGCCGTGGCCGAGCTGGCATCGAAGGCGGGGCTGGTCTCGGGTGCAAACGGCGGCGAAGCGCCGGCTCGATCCGAGGAGGAGCCGCCATGCGCCGGCTCTGCATCGCGCTGATTCGGGCCTACCAGCGCACCTCGCGATTGCGGCCGCGCATGTGCAAGTTCGAACCGACGTGCTCGGAGTACATGGCTCAGGCCATCGCGAAGCACGGCGTCATACGCGGGATCGGCCTGGGATGCTGGCGGATATTGCGCTGCAACCCGTGGAGCATGGGCGGCGACGACCCGGTGCCATGACGAAGACTGCAGGACGAACCAGGGAAGGGCGCGAGGGCGCCGGATTGAGGAGACGGATGCGTTTGGGACGACGAGCGGGGATGTGGATCGCGGCGGCTCTGCTGTGCCTGTGCATCACGGGCATACGAGCGCAGGACGCATCCGACAGCGCCGGGCCATTCTCGAAGGCGGAAGATCTGGCCCGCGCCGGCAAGGACGCCGATGCCCTGGCCGAGTACGCCAGAATCATCAAGGAATACGCCGCGACCGATCTTGCATTGACCACCAAGGCCCGGTTCGCCAAGGCCGAGCTGCTGAAGAAGATGCGCAGTCAGCAGGACGCCCTGAACGAGTACTCCCAGATCGTCAAGGAGAACCGGGGCAAGGATGTCGAGAGCGCGGCCGAGGCTCTCTATCAGGGGGGTCTCTACGCGAGCAGCCCGGACTTCCCCGGTACGATCACCCAGAAAAACCACGCTCTGGACACGGCCTATCAGCTCTGGCGGCAGTTGCGCGACGAATACCCGAAGACGGCTGCGGCGCGGCGCATAGAGGGACCGGACGGCCCGATGCAGGCCCTCATGGATCGGATTGACCGACGCAACGCGGCCGACTGGAAGTATCAGATCATTGATTTCCTTGTCCGGGCGACAGGCAAGCAGCCCGCGTTCAGCTATGCCGCCGCCCTGATCCTCCTCGCCATCATCGTGAAGCTCCTGATGCTCCCGTTAACCATCAAGCAGTACGCGTCCATGCGCGAAATGCAGCGCATGCAGCCCCTCGTCAAAGAGCTGGGCAAGAAGTATAAGGGAGCCGAGCTGAACCAGAAGACGATGGAGCTCTACAAGCAGCACAGGGTGAATCCGTTTGCCGGCTGCTTCACGGGACTTCTGCAGGTGCCGTTCCTGATCCTGATCTTCAACGCGATCCGGGAATATGAGATAGCCTTCGCCCACGGGAAGTTCCTCTGGATCGGCAGCCCGATGTCCCACACCAACATCGAGGTTCTGGGCCAGAACCTCCTCGGTCGGAACCTCGCATCGCCCGATGTGCCCCTGCTCGCGCTCTACGTGATCACGAACTACATCACGATGCGCATGATGCCCGCGACCGACCCGCAGCAGCAGCAGCAGCAGAACACCATGGCGCTGTTCACCTCCGTGCTGTTCTTCTGGATGTTCCTGACCTACAAGTGGTCATCGGCGTTCGTTCTATACTGGCTCGCCCTCAACGGCCTTTCGATCTGGCAGCAGTACAAGCTCATCTATCAGCCGGCGAAGCTGGCCGCCGCCCAGAACGGAGGGGCTGCGGCCTCTGTACCGGTGAACCCCATTCCGGCGAGCGCGGCTCCCGAGGCTTCCACGCCCTCGCTCACGCCGACCAGCGCTCCAGCCCGCGTGCGTCCCCGCAGGAAGAAGAGGTAAGCGATGCCCATGCGTAAGGCAACAGCTCCGGATCCCGAGCTCCGGCCCGACGAGGTGGAACAAGACCACGCCGAGGAGCCGGAGGTGCAGGCCGAGCCTGATGACCGCGATCTCGCGGCGGTCGAAAGCATACGAGAGCTCTGTGAGGTTAGCGGGCTCGACATGCGCCCGGAAGTGCGCGGCGTCGAAGGCAGTTATCTCAAGATCGAGCTCATTGGCGAGGATGCCGAGAGAATCTTCGGCGAGCATGGCAGGATGCTGGACGCGCTCCAGTTCGTGGCGAACCTCATCATCTCGCGCAAGCTCGGGCCGGGGGTCCGGGTCCTGCTCGATGCAGGCGGCTATCGCGAGCGGCGCCTCAAGATGCTGACCGATCTCGCTCGCGAGTATGCGGCCGAGGTCAAAGCGCGCGGCGAAGAGTGCGAAATCGACTCGCTGCCGCCCCACGAGCGCCGGATCATTCATAAGCTTCTCAGCGAAGATCCCGACGTGATGACGTACAGCGAAGGCGAAGAACCGGACCGTCGCATCATCATAGCCCCGCGCGAGATCCCTTCCGCCTGAGCAAGCAGGTGTCACGGATGGCTGCCGCAGGGCGTGGCCATCGGTCGGGGTACTCTCTCGTATGGTATGGTACGGGGCGGTTACCGACGGGCACAGGAAACGTCAAGGTACTCGTAGTACCTACCAATCCATCCTCCAACACATGAGGTGACCCATGCGATACTCCGGCACGGCGCTGCGGGCGGTCTACGCCCTGGGCGCGGTACTTCTGCTGTCTGTGGGCTCCCGGGCGCTGTCGGCGCCAGATCCGGAAGCCGCGCTCAAGGAGCTCAACACCTGGTACGCGGGCGAGATCCAGAAGGCGCGCGACGCGAACAAGACGCCCGATTTCCGCGCGTTGATGACCGAAAGAACCAGGCGGGCCAAGGATGCGGTAGCCGGCGTCAGTCTGGATTCTGTCGAGGCGCCTCGGTGCTACGCGCTGGCCCAGCTCTATCAGGCCGCCGGCATGTCGAAAGATGCCGGCGCAGCCGCCCGCAAGTTCCTTACGACGAACCCGGAACCGCGCCTGAAGTACTCGGCCCAGCAGATGGTGCTGGCCGGAATGCAGGCGAGCAAAGACGCGCAGGGGCTCATCGGATTGCTTCTTGAGATGCAGCCGCCGGACAACAGAACCGCGGCGTTCCTCGCCGCGGCGGCAGCTCAGACCTACGCGGATACCGTCGCCGAACAGCTAGGGCCACAGGCGGCGCTGGACTTGCTGGCCAAGCTCGAAGCGAAGATTCCGTTCGACAAGATGACCTCCGAGCAGGATAAGGGCGCTGCGGACTCAGCCATCGTGCAGCTCGCCCTCGGCCGCAACGAGATCCTGACCGCCAAGGGGGACAACGCCGGCGCGCTCAAGGCTCTCGAGGACGGTATGGCGAAGCTCGGCCCCGACAACCGTCTGGCCCGCCAGCTCAGCGGCAAGCTAACCCAGGCCAAACTCATCGGTTCCCCTGCCCCCGAAATCAAGAAAGAGCGCGGCTACGGCCCGTTCGAGAGCCTGCAAGCCTTGCGCGGCAAGGTGGTTGTCCTCGACTTTGGCGCCCACTGGTGCGGCTTCTGCAAGCTCGGCTATCCCTCGATGAAGAAGATGCTCGCCGATCTGAAGCCCAAGGGTCTCGAGATCGTCGAGGTGACCACCTACTACGGCTACTATAAGACCGAGCGCAACCTGACCCCCGATCAGGAGTTCGAGAAATACGCCGAGCACCTCAAGGAGTTCGAGATCCCCTGGCCGGTTGTCTTCGGCGATCGCACCAACCAGGACAACTACGGCGTCGGAGGCATACCCCACTACGTCCTCATCGACCGCAAGGGCATCGTGCGCGGCATGAGCATCGGCTTTAGCGAGCCCCTGCATGCCAGGTTCCGCGCCGAAGTCGAGAAGGTGGTAGCCGAGCAGTAGCCTCTTTCGGCTGACCACTCATCCCGCCCAGACGGGGTTCGTCATGCAAGCCCGACGTTTCGACGTCGGGCTTTGCTTCGTCGGGCATACGTCCTCGGGCATCCGCTGTCCGGTCCTCATCGCCGGGCCTGCGACGACGGATGCCGCAAGGGCGGCCCCTGTCACTCCTTGACCACGCGCACCTTCACGATGACCGGCTCGCTCGAGCGGACGCCGTCGAGCACCCAGAGCTTGTATTCGAGGTCCTTGGGCTCGTTGGGCGCCGTCTGCTTCAGCGTGCTGGACTGCGAGAGATTGCCCATGAGCCAGCCTTCGCCAACGTTCCACCGGAACAGCAGCGGCTGTCCTTCGGGGTCGTAGCTCTTTGAGCCGTCAATGACAAACTCCTCGCCGCAACGGACGGTCATCTCGGCAGGAGCGGCGGCTACCGGCGCCTTGTTGACCTTCCGAACCGCTTCGGGCACAGGCTTGCGGACGATCGGGGTCTCCTTGCGGCACGGCGGAAGACTGGTCCGCAACGGATAGATGCCCAGAACCTGGTTGCCCGACAGGAAGGCATCGTTGAACTGAGTCAGGTCCATGAAACGGTACTCGGTGCGGTCGTCGGCCACGATGCGGATGAGCAGCAGCCCTTCGACTTCCCAGACATTCGGCGTGAAAGCAGTGTCGCTTGCCGGCGTGCCGAACGGGTTCCACACGGGCTTGGAGCCGTCGGTCTCGTCGGTCTCGGGGTCGTCCCAGTCTTCGTCGGTATCTCCGGGAAAGGCGAATCTGCCCTCGTCGTCGGTGTGTCCGATGAACTTGGGCCGATCGGCGAAGAACTTGGCGCCGCTGTCTTGAACGGGAGCCTGCGATACATGGTAGACATAAACAGCCGCACCCTTGAGGGGCTCATCGTTCACGTCGGTGATCATGAGCCAGTTGGCGCGTGTCGGGATCAGCCGCCCCTGCGTGCCCCAGAAGCGGTCTTGCCGATAGCCCTTGTAGTGCATGATATGCCCCGCCTGCGACGAATGGAGCCAAAGCTGGCAGCCGTCCATGAGCGACGGATAGCCGACGTAACAGGCCACATTCACGCCGGGTGACGCAGGCAGCGTGTCGTTGCCGCGCACGATGGGCAGCTCGGGCGTTCCCGCAATGGGCTTGCCATCGGCGTCGGTGATCAGCACGTTGGAGGCGCTCACGGGATAGCCGTAGAGGTCCGGCTGGCTGAGCATCGTGTGGCCGAACTCGTGGATGATGGCGCAGTCAATGGCCATAAGGTCCACGGGCTCGTTGACCGGGAAGCCGCCGTCGAAGAGGATCTCCTGCTTGCGGTACGGTTCGTTGTCCCACTCGCCGCCCTTGAGCTCGGTGAAGGCGTCAATCCGATAGGCCTCCTCGACGCCGTTGGGCCCCGTGGTCGGCCAGACTGCCTCCCGGAGCATGACATCCATGCGGAGCTTCTCCGCCCGGATCCAGTCGTAGTAGCTGAATGACCCGACGTGGTTGATCTTGCGCTCGGTCAGACACTCGCGCAGGACCTTCGGCGCGTAGCCCATCTGGACCGGGCGGGCGTCGGTCAGCTCGGCGATGGCATTGTTGGCCTCGCAGATCTCTTCGATGCGGTTGCCCGGATCGAGCTCGAGCTTCATCCACGTAGAGCGCTCGGGGAACGGCCATCGGAACTCGGCGGCGGCCTCCTCGCCGGGAGCCAGGGCTCGATCGGTTGCACTCCCGAATGTGGATGCCGGCTTCTCGTTCGGATCGAGCCGGTAGTTGCCGTTTCGCTCAGGGACGAGCGAGAGGCGGATCTGTGCGCCCGGCGGCAGAGCCACGGTGCCGAAGTTGCCGAAACGGACGCGAGCGGTGACAGTCTCGCCCGGCGCCGGGCGGTTCTTCACGGCGTCATTGCGATAGCGGGGCAGGAGCTCGATGCCGATCACGCCGAGGTCAGGCCGGTCGGCGGCGATCACTGTCAACGGATAGGTCGCCGTCATGCCGTGGAACACAGCTCGGACGACGGTCTTGCCCGGCTTCACGGCCTTGAGCCGACCTTGATCGTTGATCGTGGCGATGGAGGGATCGTCGGTAGACCATACGATGAGCGGCTTGGCATCGAAGTAGGCCCACTGGCTGTAGCGAACGACGTTTTCGACCACCGGCTCCCAGCCGCCAGCCTTGCGGCCCATCAGCCCAAGCTGCTTCTCGTGACCGGCCACGGCGCGAGAGTCCGATGGCACGCGCGTCGGTTCGAGATCGAAGCGGATGGCATCGTAGGGGGCCGTGCGCAGGTAATCGCGATACACGCAGGCAATCATGCCGTAGCGGCCCTCGGCGCTCAGGTCAGGACGCACGATGAGCTCGTCGTAGTCGCACTCGGAGGTGGCATCCCCGAGGATGAGAGCGGCGGGCATGGCGCCGGCATCCCATACGCCATAGGGGGTGATCGGCCCGTCCGATGCGACACGATCCACCCAGAGAGCAAGGCCCACGTTGCGTCCCTTATTGCTGATCCACCCTATGACGATATGGCGCCACTCCCGGGCCCTCCAGCGGCTGGCGTCAGCGCGCGCGACGGTCATGCCCTGCGGCGTGCGGATCTCCGCCCGCAGCAATCCGTTGGGAGCCTTCTCGAGCACGAGCTGTCGGCCCGCAGCCGGTTCCGTTGCGAGGATGCGGTGGCGCTTCCCGTCGGCTCCGGGCCATGCGGGGCGAATCCAGATGCCGATCAGTCCCTCGGTGGGATTCATGCGCAATCCCGTCAACCGAACGGCATCGGATGGCCTGACGCCTCTGCCGAGAGCGCCCGGGCACGACGGTATCGGACCCGATTGCAGGCGCTCGACGGCGGCGGCAATCTTCGCGTCGGTGAACGACGCAGTCTGTATGGATAGCGCGGCATTGCTCTGCATGGCCGTCAGGCACAGAGCGGCCGCGTATGACGCAATCATGATGTCGAACCCCCTTGCACGGGCGGACGTGCTTTCCCGTTGTCAGGAAGTTCAGCGACCGCAGGAGCATTTCCTGCGCCGAAGGATCGGACCTCGCGGCGATGGCGCATGGAGCCCTGGCAGAACGATTCGGCAATGGCGGCAGTATACGAAACCAGGACTAGAACGCCTCAGGACTTGAAAGGAGCCCGTCCATGCCATTTACACTGCCGATCGGCGCGAAGGCGCCGGACTTTGCGCTGCCAGCAACCGACGGTAAGTGCTACAGCCTCGGAGACTTCGCTGACGCCGACGTGCTGGTGATCTTCTTTACCTGCAATCACTGTCCGTACGTCATCGGTTCAGACGAGAGCACGCGGGCCACAGCGGAGAAGTACGCGCCGCGGGGGGTCCGCTTTGTCGGCATCAACGCCAATAGCGTGCTGACGTATGCCGAGGACTCGTTCGCCAGGATGATCGAGCGGATGGAGCAGCACCGGTTCCCATGGGTCTATCTGCGCGACGAGAGCCAGCGGACCGCGCTCGCCTACGGCGCGCTGCGCACCCCCCATTTCTACGTGTTTAACAAGGACCGCGAGCTTGTCTACACGGGCCGGGCGCTGGACAACCCGCGCGAGCCCGAGAAGGCCACCGTCAACGACCTGGAAGCCGCTCTGGAAGATGTGCTCGCGGGGCGCCCGGTGGCGAAGCCCCTGACCAACCCCATCGGCTGCAACGTGAAGTGGGAAGGCAAAGAGGCCCACTGGATGCCGGCAGAGGCCTGCGACCTCGTCTGACCGACCGAATACGGCAACCGCACACAGGAGGACGCTGCAGGGGCAGCGTCCTCTTTCGCTACCTGATGCCGTCGAGCAGGGCGTGAAGCTCGCGCAGGTCAGCGACCAGGGTGATGCCGTGGGTCTCGAGTATGGGGGCATAGGCAGAAGCTGCGCGCCCACCGGCTGCGATCGGGAAGCCTTCGCCCAGAATGCGCCGAAGTTCCGCCAGCTCGACGTGCACCCGCGGATCGTCCGGCGGATAGACCATGCTGATCAGAACCGCCCGTGCCGCAGAAGCCCGGGCGGCCCACGCGATCTCTTCGGCCGGGAGCGACGAGCCCAGGAATCGCACTCCCCAGCCTGCCACAGCGGCAACGACGGAGGCAAGCAGCGCGCCGAGATCGTGGACCTGTCCGCGCAGCGTCGCGACGACGGCAACGGGAGCATCGGCCTCCGCTTGGTTCGCCGATAGCAGCCGCACCAACTGGGCGCGCACCATCTCCGTGGCCAGATGTTCCTGCGCCGGGTGCAGCCCCGCGTCGCGCCACTCCTCGCCGAGGCGCTCGAGGAAGGGCGCCGCCACCTCGACTACGAAACGAGCCGGCCCGAGATCGGATGCTGCGGCCGTCAGGGCGCGGTCGAGCGACAGCGCATCAAGCGAGCGGGTCTTCTCCAGACACTGAAGTACGATTGCGTTCGGCAAGGCGGCTTCGTGGTCGGTACTGACCGAGCGTGAGAAGGCCGAGCCCGAAACCATTCGGCGAAGGCCCTCGACGTCCAGATGCGCCACTGCGCCGATCGAGTTGCCTGCCTCGATGGCGGCGCGGATGAGGCGCAGCTTCTCGATGTCCCTGAGCGAATAGCGGCGCCGATTGGTAGCTGTGCGTTCCGGCGTCACCACGCCATAGCGCCGCTCCCACGTTCTGATCAGCTCCTGCGGCAGCCCCGTCAGGCGCTCGGCCGCCCTGATCGTGTAGCTCTCCTCCATGCCATGCCCTCCGTGTTGCATCTTCAACCATCCTCCCTCAACCATATTACCGCAGTCACGACACAATATATACAATATCTATACAGATACTTGGCACGATGTGAGCAACGCTTCCGTATTGGTGTGTGTAACGTTCTGCAACTAGCGCCTCACACAACAACAACGGAGCACGAAAGGAACACACGTTCATGCGAAACCGCATCAGAATGTTTGCAGCGATCGTGGCCACCGCCGTTCTGGCTGGCGTAGCCCTGCCTTCGCTTGCGGCTGAGAAGCACGACATCGTTGACACCGCCGTCAAGGCCGGCAACTTCAAGACGCTGGTGGCCGCAGTCAAGGCTGCCGGCCTCGTTGACACGCTGAAGGGGGAAGGCCCGTTCACGATTTTCGCCCCCACGGACAAAGCCTTCGCCAAGCTCCCCAAGGGCACCGTTGAGAGCCTGCTGAAGCCCGAGAACAAGGACAAGTTGGTTGCGATCCTGACCTACCATGCCGTATCCGGCAAGGTCATGGCGGCGGACGCTGCGAAGCTGGCCAACGGCGCCAGGGTGAAGACCATCAACGGTCAGGAGATCACGGTCCGCAACAAGAAGGGCGTCCGCATTAACAACGCGACCGTCATCAAAGCAGACATCGAGTGCACGAACGGCGTCATCCATGTGATCGACACCGTACTCTTGCCGAAGTAGTCATCGAACATCAAGGAGGCTCAAGTCATGAATGCCATGTCCATAGGAGCCGCGATCATGCTGGCCGTCGTTGGCGGAGCGCAGACTCTGAAGCAGGTCAAGACAGATAAGGACGCGTCGAAACCCGAGTATCGCAAGGTGGACACATCGAACTTCACCATCGAGGTGCCGGCTGGCTGGGCCGTATCGGACGAAACGCCGTGGGGTTCACGCGACATCCGACCATCTGTCGAGTCGAAGGTGGTGACCGCAGCCTCCATGTCGTCCATGAGTGGCCCCGGCCTGGGACGTCAGTCGTGGGACCGGCTCTATGACACGTCTCTCTACTTCATCACACGGTACGATCGGCAGGGCAAGATGAAGGCGACGCCCTACGCGCTCGCCAAATCCAGGAGAGGATTTGAGACGTGTTCATGGGACATGACCGACGCAGACGGCAAAGTGGTGCAGCGTCACGTGATCCTGAAGCATACCAACGGGAACATTCTGGCGCTGTCGGTGAAGATACCGAGCGACGCATCCGCGAAGGAGCGACAGCAGCTCGACCGCATGTTTGCACACATGGTTGATACCGCCGTCGTCAAGTAGCTTTCCAACCCACTGATAGAGGAACGCCTTCCGCTGCCGCACGGCGTCGGGAGGCGTTTTTCCATGCGTCATCAGACGTGCGGGCCGCGCGGCGAGGGCACCCACGTCGTCAATGGATGCCCGCTTTGGCGGCAATGGTAGGGGCACGTTGCGACGTGCCCCTACCGTACGCCTGCATGGCCTCGCAGATCGCGCGGATGTCGTAGGGGCGTATCAACCGGACGGTCAAGGCTGGCCGGAGGGGCACGCCTGCCACAAACGGCTGGTACGCCCTTATCGCGGCACGTCGAAGGGCATCCCTGTTGTCCTGGCGACCATGCGGCACATGGGCGAACCAACCGCGCGCTGCCGCATCCCTCTTCTCGAGGGTTCCGCCCGGCGGTTGATTCGCCCCTACGGGCCGCCGGAGCGCGATCGCGCCATGGCGAACGACGGACCGCCACGTCATCGCGAGCGCAGCGAAGCGATCCCGAGCGATCTACATGGATCAGGCGTCGCGAGATGGGAACGCTATGATCCTTCGGGATTGCTTCGCTTCGCTCGCAATGACGTGTGGGCGTCATT
>JAAYVH010000043.1 GCA_012517255.1 Chthonomonadales bacterium | reverse complement strand
TTCAGATCGAGTCCGCGTGAGTCGCCGCCTGATTGCCAGTCGAACGATTTGAACACGAACGTCTCGGTATCGAAGTCCAGTCGGGTCGGCCCTTTGCAGTTGCAGTCGGTGGCGACGGGTATTTCGCCCGACGTGTTGCCGCCGCCGTAGGCGACCGCTTGTTTTCGTCCATTGTTAGTGCCGAGCGTGTGAGACACGCCGAATGATTCGCGCGTATCCACATCCGTGCCGTGCGGACGATCTCCAAGTGTCGGAGCTATAATTATCGGAAGTCCTCTACCCGTCCCGTCCTCGCTTGAATCATGCCGGGATGTGAGCGCGTGGACGACTACCGGATCTTGGCCTCTTGTTTCTCCAGCTCGCTCGAATCCGCGGCAACTTGCTCCAATGCTCGGCGCAACGTCGTGGGTAGTTCCTTTCCCCTTTTCTCGGCGCGGCGCAGGATGCCCCGACAGGCTGTGGGACTCAAAAAGTACCGCCGCGGCAGGTCGCCAGTCTCCAAGATGTCCGACAACGAACACACGGCGGCGTCGCTGGGCCACTCCAAAGTACTGAGCGTCAAGCACCCGGTAGGCGAACCCATACCCGAGTTCTTCCAACGCCCCGAGGAAGGAGCCAAAGTCCCGTCCTCCGCTCGATGACAGGACGCCGGGGACGTTCTCCCATACCACCCATCGGGGGCGCAGATGGTCAACCAGTCCAAGAAAGACGAGTGCCAGGTTGCCACGCGGGTCATCCAGACCCTTTCGCAGTCCGGCGACGGAGAAGGACTGGCAGGGTGTTCCTCCGACCACAAGATCAACTGGTTGCTCAACATTCCACTCCTTGTATTTCGTCATGTCGCCAAGGTTCGGCACGTCGGGGTAGTGATGCTTCAGCACCGCGCATGGGAACGGCTCGATTTCGCTGAACGCCACCGGATGCCACCCCAGCGGGTGCCATGCCACCGTCGCCGCCTCGATGCCGCTGCATACAGACAGATAGTTCATTCTGTGTCCTCTTTCGCCAGCACCAGGCAGACAGCCTCGCCACCGTGTTGCTGCAGGATCTGCAACAGCTCGTCGGCGTCATTGGCAACGATGGCGTGGCGCCTGACTGTTGGCGCGAACATTTCGGCGTCTCGCGGGTTGAACGTCTTGCCGGTTTCACCCTTGAGCCATGCGGCCAGCTTGGCCGCACTGATGCAGCCCATGAGATAGCCGACGGCCTGGACGGCGTAGAGACGCCGATCCTCGGGCAGCGACTCCAGCTCGCGGATGAGCCACTTGCCGACGGCATTGGAGCCCTTGCCGACGGCGCGCAGCAGGGTGGGCCCTGGTGCGCTCATCGGTCACCCCTCAGCGCCCGGCCGCACACCGGGCAGTAGTTGTGGCTGCACTCGTCTCGGCAATACTCGCCGAACGTGCGCGGCGTGACGTCGTTCGGGTTGTTCAGGATGATGCGCTCCCAGTCGCACGGCTCGGCGTCCTCGACGATGCGGACGGGGACGGCCTGCGCTTCGTCCAGCGTGTACAATGGCTCAGGCGCACTGCCATTGAAAAAGCGATACACGCTCACCAGCCGCCCGTTGACTTTGACACCCATCCACTCGCTCATGCGATCACCCCGGTGCATTGGAGTTTTTGCTCGACCTTAAGCAGCGCCAGCGACTCGTCCACCGCCTCCACCAGGCAGTGCGACATCGCATCGTGCGCCTCCTGGATGCGCGGCGTCTCATGCGACGGCACCGTGAATAGAAACGTGTCTGTCGCCTCGTCGCGGATGTCCAGCGAGTTGCCGACGCCCTCGCCGTGGGCGCCCACGAACGCGGCGATGGTCACGTCGCGCCGGATCACCCGCGTGACGGCCAGCACCACGTTTTTGCTCTTGCCGCTGGTGCTGTACGCTAGGAGCACGTCCCCGTCGCGCACCATCTCCATCTGCCGGCAGAACACGTACTCGTAGCCGTAGTCGTTGGCGATGGCCGTTGTGGTGGCCGGGTCCACCATGAGGGCGAAGGCGCGGATGCTGTCGCGCTCACGCTTGAAACGGCCGACGAACTCGCCGGCGATGTGGG